>CADCTQ010000151.1 GCA_902805615.1 uncultured Cytophagales bacterium | reverse complement strand
GACCCGGCGCTGGGCATCCTCGACAGCGAGCGGATCGTGGCTGAGTTTGACCTGGGCGACGAGGACGACCTGGGCTATACCCTGCTGGTGAACGTGTACGGCGGCGAAGACCCCCTGGGCGCCCTGGTGGAATTGTGCAAAAGGCACGGCTGGCAGGCCTATGACGTCTCCACCGAAAGTTACCTCGACCTGCACAACCCGTCGCGGGAAAGCTGGGAAAACTTTGAGCGTGGCCGGGGTGCCCCTGGCGGTTAACCACCCAACGCCGTGACGGCGACCATGCATCAATCATGGAAGCACGAAAGCCGTCCGGAAATCCATCGGGACGGCGAAAGCGGTAGAGATTGCGTGAGGGATGGGTGGTGACGGGGTGGCCGCTCAGGGCTGCGCCTTGTCGCCCGATACTTCCTGGCCCATCAGCTTGAGGGTGAGGCCCGTTACCTTTTTCGTCTGCGCATCCCGGCCGAACACGTAGAGGGTGCCGTACGAAGAAGTGGATTTGAAAGTATCCGGCTCGTCCTGCGGCAGCAGTTTGTAGTTGCCGTTGCCGTCCACCTCGCCGTACAGGGCGTCGTCCTGCACGGTAACGGTGGCCTTCTGGAAGTAGTCCTTCATTTTGTAAGTGCCCGCGTAATCGTTCAGGTCGGCGCGGGGGGCGGGAACCGGCGGGATGACGGGACGCGGGTAAGACCAGACCAATCCGAAAAGCAGCGAAAAACCGTACAGCAGCAGCATGATTTTCATGGCGTTGGCGGATTTAGGTGGAGGATAAAGTGAATATAGCCATCTTTTTCCAAAACCTCCACCGCCACCCGCCTAAATCTTTGCCGGCCTGCCGGGCATCCGTCCGGCGCGCCGGGTCCCGTAGGGACGAAACGGAGCCACGCATCGCCAATCGCATCTTTCCCTCCCTGCCCTTACAACTACTTAATTTCCCGGGCCAGGGGACCGTCCGGCTTCAGGTAGGGCTTTAACTGGTCAAAGGTAAACGAAAAGGCGTCGTCGGGTTGCAGGGCCAGCGCCGCGTGCGGGAATCCGAAGGGGTAGTAGAAGGTGATGCCCTCCCCGGTGACGGTAAAGTCGGCCAGGTGCGCCGCCGTAAACGTTTTCCCGGCAAACAGTTCATCGAGCCACTGCGCTTCCTCGCCACTTCCGGCCGCCGCCCGCCGGGCTTCCTGCACCCGGGCTTGCAGCAGCTTGTCGCACTGTCGGGCCAGCTCGGGCAGGGCCGCCGGGCGCAGCAGTTGCCCGATGGACAGCCGCTCTCCCGTCCGGGTGCTGAATACGAGCCGTTCACCCGAAAACGACGGGTAGGCGCCGAGCCATTCCCGTGCCACCGACAGGGCCAGCACGCCGTTGCGGTTGTAATCCACGGTGTAATGGGTGGCGGTGAGCCCGCAGCCGCAGGCGGCAAAGTTTTCCCTGATCTCCTGCTCGGTCTGGTCGGTGAGTTGCTTGACGGTGAGTTGCGCCTTCAGCTTCGCCAGGGCGGGGTGCCCGGCGGGGCCCGTCACGCGGGGAAACGCGTATTCTCCCTGCGTGTCGTTGGGGCCTTTTACCGAGAAGCGGTACGCGGTGATGGCAACGGCGTCGGCGGCGCCGGCCGGGGTTTCCCGCAGGGCCAGGGAAGCGGTTTTGTCGCTGCCGGGCTTGCGCCAGGTGCCAATGACGGTGCCGTCCGGCCCGATTTTGCCCCCGAATTGGCCGGTTTCCCGCCCCTTGTCGTCAAACTCTTTGAGCGAAAACGTACCGTCGGCCTGCACCGTGCCGGCGAGGCGGATGTCCTGGCCCACCTTGGTGTAGGCGTAGCTGCCCGTCAGCGCCGTGCCGTCTTTCCGCAGGCGCATGGTGATGGGGTACTTGCCGGCGATGCGGCCCGCGTAGGTTTTCTCCGCGGCGCCGACCGCTTTGGCCGGGGTCGCCGTTGTGGGGTGGGACTGGGCCCGGCAAGCTTCCGGCCGCCCGGCCAGCACTGCCAGGCCGAGCAGCAAGCCGAGCCGCAGGGTGGAAATCCGTTGGGTAAAAGAGGGCATGACGCGTTGTTTCTGTGATCTGGTAATCCGGCGGCTCCATCGAAGGCACCGGGGTACAAAGGAACGCGATTTCAGTTACGTAGTCACGCAGCCCACGGGTCAGGCGTTCATTTAAGCACGAAAATTACGCTTTGTGTACATCTTTGAACCGGAGCATGTCCCCGAGGCGCTGTTCCTTATCGGCGTCGAAGCCGCAGGTGCTCCGGAATTCCTTCGGGTTGCGGTACGTGCCGAACAGCATGTCCCACCACACAATGTCGCCGTAGTTGTGGGAGTGTTTTTCGTACTCGTGGTGAATGCGGTGCATCTCCGGCCGCTGGAAGACGTAGCCGATCCACTGCGGCGTTTTCACGTTGGTGTGGTAAAAAAACTCCCCCAGGGCGGTGCACAGCGTGTACACGGCGCCGGCCTCCGGGCTCAGGCCCAGCAGCGTGTACACCAGCAGGCTGCCGATGATGGAATTCACCGTCATTTCCAGCGGGTGTTTGTAAAAGGAGGTAATTACTTCGAGCCGCTGCGGGCTGTGGTGGATCTGGTGAAAACGCGTCCACAGGAAATCGTATTCGTGCCGCCAGCGGTGCCACCAGTAAAACACGAACGTGGCAATGAAGTACGCTAGCATGCCGCCGGCCGCGTCGGGCACGTAATCCGACAGTTGGAACAGGCTCTCCCGGGAAAGCCACTTTTCCCGCGACACCCCGGACAGCGTCACCACGCCCAGTTGCACGAAGTTGACGGCCAGCACCCGGACCGTCCAGGTCGGTACCTCGGGCAGTTTCCAACCCGGCAACAGGCGTTCGAGCAGGAAACAAAACACGAACACGAGGAAGATGATGGTTAACATAAGATTTATTATTCAGAACTAAGTTGCAGTGGTTGGCATGGGTTGGATTGAGCCGGCCCGGGTCAGTACGTTGCGGCAACCTGCGCGGGGCGGGCCTTCCGGGAGCGGGCTTTTCTGAGCAGGAACGTAAGCAGCATCGCCAGCATGGCGCCGCAGTAGGCGAGGCCCATGTCCTTCTGGGCGTCCCATACGTCCCCCTGCGTGCCCAGGTACGCCACGCCCTCCGCGGGGAAAAACACGTCGGCCACGGCCCATTCGATCAGTTCGTACAAGCCGCTGAAGGAGAGGGTAATCTCAATCGGCAGCGTCCAGCACACCCAGGCGGGCCAGTCGAAGCGGTTGCGGAAGAAATCGCGCATGGGGTAGGCCAGCAGGAAGCCGAAGCTGAAATGCACGATACGGTCGTAGTGGTTGCGGGCCAGGTGCAGGGTGTCCTTCAGCCAGTACCCCAGCGGGTTTTCGGCGTAGGTGTACTGCGCCCCGTAGATGTGCAGCAGCAGGTACACAAACACCAGCGAGTAACTCAGGTCGCTGAGCCGGAACCGGCGGTGCGTGGCCGCCAGGGTCACCAGGAACAGGGCGGTGAGGGTGTTTTCGGTGTACCAGTTGGTGCGGTCGGTGGTGAACGCGAACGTAACCAGCCAGGCGGCCAGGAAGGCCACCAGGTACACTTGCAGCAGGCGGTTGCGCCCGAACGGCGTCCGGTGCGGGGAACCAGTCGTTGTGAATTGCATAAATCAAGGGATTGAGGGTACGGCACCCGCAGCGATGGGACGTTTGCCGGTACCAAAATAAGCTGCCGGTCCCCCGGAAGAAACCCGTCCCGGGGCGGTAACCCGAACGTGTCGCCCCGGGCACGTCAGGATTGGGGCCGAAAAGCAGTTTTGCCGGTCGAAAGGTGGCAGTTCGGGGAAAAAGCCGTCAGTGAGACACTGACGGCGGCCTCTGTCCCATCATGACCCGTCATGGTCAATGTCGCTGCTGCCGTGGTCAGTGTCGTATGTGATTAGCGCCTTCCCTTGTGGATACGTAGTGTGTAGCCAGGCAGTGAGACACTGGCGGTTACGAGCCCGTATCGTTTCCCCGGCACCGGTGGTATCGCGGCGGGCAGGCCCGGCCCAATGGCGAGGGGCGGGTTGATCAGCGGGGGGAAGCATCATTGGGCCTAGCCCTTTTTGGTTCTTTTTGGGGCAATGCCAAAAAGAACAAACTCCACTTACGCATCATCAACCAATCACCATCCTATCTCCACCCCTCACAACCAATCCCTCACAACCAACCCATCACTAACCCGATCCCCCTCAAATCCCCACCTGCGCT
>CADCTQ010000150.1 GCA_902805615.1 uncultured Cytophagales bacterium | reverse complement strand
CGGTTCCATCCCCGTCATCATCGACCTACGGAAGCGTTCCCGTACGGGCCGGATCGAATCCGAGAAAGCCACCATTGCCGCGGGCATCCTGATGATCGTTTTCCTGTACCTGGGCAAGTCCATCCTCAACCTGTTCGGCGTGGACGTGGCTTCGTTTGCCATTGCCGGGGCCATCATCATTTTCCTGATCGGCCTGGAGATGATCCTGGGCCGGCACATTTTCCGCGCCGACACTACCAGCGATACCTCTTCCATCGTGCCGCTGGCCTTTCCGCTCATTGCCGGGGCGGGCACCATGACCACCATCATTTCGCTGCGGGCCGAGTACGCCACGGCCAACATCCTGGTCGGCATCGTGCTCAACCTGGTGTTCGTCTACATTGTGCTCAAGTCTTCCAACTGGCTGGAGCAGAAACTGGGCACTTCGGGGGCGGAAATCCTGCGGAAAGTATTCGGCATCATCCTGATTGCCATCGGCATCAAATTGTTCAAGACTAACCTGGGCCTCCAATGATCACCATGTACACGGACGGGGCGTCGCAGGGCAACCCGGGTCCCGGCGGGTACGGGGTCGTCCTCAAATACAAGCAGCACCGCAAAGAACTGTCGCAGGGCTACCGCCGCACCACCAACAACCGCATGGAACTGCTGGCGGTGATCGTCGGCCTGGAAGCCATCAAGGAGCCGGGCTTCGAGGTGACCGTCTATTCCGACTCCCGCTACGTGGTGGACGCCGTGGAGAAAAAATGGCTCTGGGGCTGGGTGAAAAAGAACTTCGCAAAAGTAAAAAACCCGGACTTGTGGCAGCGCCTGCTGAAGGTGTACACCAGGCACAAGGTCCGGTTCGTGTGGGTGAAGGGCCACGCGGGCAACCCCGAAAATGAACGCTGCGACCAGCTGGCCGTGCAGGCCGCCTCCAACCGGCAGCAGTTGCTGATTGACGAAGGCTACGAAGCCGGGGACCAGTCCGTGCTTGATTAGGGGCTGCCCCTACCGCGAGGCAATGATGAGCCCGGCCACGATCAGTACCATGCCGATCACTTTCGGAACCGTAATGGACTCATGCAGGAAGAAGTAACCGCACACCAGCACCACCACAAAAGCCAGGCTCATAAAGGGGTACGCAAAGGATAATTCAAACTTGGCCAGCGCCGCCATCCACGTGAGGCTGGCGAGGAAGGCGGCAAAAAAACCCGAAAAGATGTACGGGTCGAAGATGATCTTGAACAGGAACCAGAACTTTTCCGGCAGGGGAGCCGGCGGCTGGGGAAGAGAGTTCATGCGCCATTTCAGGATCAGTTGGCCGTAGGCGGTCAGCAGCACCGTCAGCAGAATGTACAGGTATCCCATTGCCAGTTAGTGCTTGCGGACGATGATGGTAAAGTCGTACTGTTGGTAATCGTGCAGCAGGGCCACGTCTTTGGCAAAATTGCGCTTGCAGTAGTCAAACAGGTACAGCGGGTCGGAGTAGTACAGGTGCGCCTGCATGTATTCGGGGTCGGAGTACTTGGTGAGTGCGTTGAAGGCGAATCCCTTGCGGCTTTTCCGGTGCATCCAGCCGATGGAATCGAGGATGTATTGCAGCCATTGTTCATCCGAAGTGCCGTAGCGCAGGTTGAAAATGCCGCTGGCCACCGAGTAGTCGGCCTCCTGCATGGCCGAAGCATCGGTGATGACCGCAAACGAAGCATTGGGGCGGTTGCCGTACTGCCGGGTCGCCAGTTCGATCATTTCGGCCAGCACGTCGTAGCCGTAGTAGGCGTAGTGGGGAAAACGTTCGTCGAGCAGGGCAATCAGGTCGCCCACCCCGCAACCCAGGTCGTTGACCGAAAAAGGCCCGTCCCCCGCAATTGCTTTCGTGAGTTGTTCGAAGCGTACCCGTTGGGCTTCTTCGTTCTTCCAGCCCACGCCCTTGGCACCGGCGCCGTTGACGCTCAGGTTTTTCCCGTAGTATTCCTTTAAGTCCTTATCTATTTTGTCCAGCATCGCTGATGGTGTTGAGTTGGTCGGATCGGTTCCCGGCGCCGGGGTTTTCCCGGCCGTACACTTCCCTGACAATGGTAAACGGACGGTTCTTGATCTCGGTGAACATTTTGGACAGGTACATGCCAATGACGCCCAGCAGGAAGATGATGATGCCGCCCACCAGCCAGATGGTCGTCAGCAGGCTGGCCCAGCCTTCCACGGCCACGCCGTACAGGATTTTTTTGTAGATGATGACCAGAATGTTGGCAAAGGCGGCAATGATGATGAAAACGCCGAAGAGAAAGATCAGGTAGAGGGGGCGGCTGCTGAAGGAGGTAATGGTTTCGACGGCCATTTTCAGCTTCTTCTTCAGCGTGTAGGTGCTGGTGCCTTTGCTGCCCTTGGTCACGTACACGCCCTTCTGGTTGAATCCCGTGAGCACGAAGAGGCCCCAGATGTCCAGTTCCGTTTCGCGGTAAGAGATCACGTTGGCGACGTAGCGCCGGGTCATCAGCCGGGCGGTAAGCGTGTCGTGCGGGTAGTCAATGGCGGCCAGCAGGGAAAAGACGCCGTAGAAGATCCGGCCGCTGATGCGTTCGAAAAAGCCGCCTTTGCGTTCTTTCTGGATGCCGAACACCACGTCCACGCCCTCCGACCCGCGGATTTCGGCCCAGTACCGGTCCAGCAGTTCGGGATCTTCTTCCAGGTCCACGTCAATGAGGAACACAAAGTCGCCTTTCGCGAACCGCAGGCCCGTCATGATGGCCTTGTGGTGGCCGAAGTTGCGCGACAGGTCTACCACCACCACGTTGGGATCGGTGCGTTGCAGTTCCAGCACCCGTTGCAGCGACCCGTCGGGGGAGCCGTCGTTGACGAAGATGATCTCGTACTGGTCGGTGATCTTGCGGATGCTGCTCACCACCCGCCGGTGGAATTCGCGGACGTACTCCTGGGAGTAATAGAGCGTAGTGACAACGGACAATTTCATGCAAGGGGCTGACGGAAACTTTTCATGAAGTGTTTGGCGCGGGGCCCTTCGGCAAACAGGAGGTCGAGTACGGTAACGCCGTGCGCGAAGGGCGGGTACAACTGCCCGTACTCGAGGTAACCGCTGTAATCCATCCAGCTTACGGTGATTCCCTGCGCCGCGAAATACGCTTCGTCCAGGTAGCCTTTTGCCGCCGGCCCGGAAAGGTATTCGGTGGCCCCGGCCTGGGCGCACAGGGAAGCCAGCTTCTCATTCTTGCCCGAAGTTAGCCCATAATCCGTAGACCAGGTAATCCGGGTCGGGATTCCCAGGAGTTCGTTGATGGTTTGCATGAACCGGTAGTTGATCCGGCTCAGGTGCGTTTCGCGCATGGTCAGGTACAGGTTCTCGAAGACCGGCCGGTACTCCCGGAAGAAGGGCGCCTTGGCGTAGGCCTGCGAAAGCGTGGTCCAGTGCTTTTTGGCCCAGCCGGGTTCGGCAACGGTAACCTGGTTGATGGGAATGTCGAACTTATCCTTTACCTCGACGGGGATGGTGAGCCACAGCAGCCCGTTGGCCGTTTTGATCAGGTTGCGGTTGCGCCAGTCGCGGCGGGTGTACTGCACGTCATCAAAAAGGATGAATTCATCCACCGAGTTGATGATGTCGAAGTATCCTTTCCAGGGAATGTAGTTGGATTGAACGATGGCGACTTTTTTCGAAGGCACGGGGCAAAAATAGGCTCCCGTAAAACTAACCAAAAACAACTGCCGGCCCCGGTTGTGCCGGCAGTTGTTTTTGGGAACCCTGCGGGAACTGTTGCGCTAGACCACGAAGCTGTCTACCTCGCGGTAGGCGGCAATGAGGGCCTGTTCGCCTTCCTTGCCCGGCTTGGCGTTGCCGTGTTCCATGCCCCAGATGAATTCCTTGTTGGCGGCTTTTCCCTTCTGGTACACGTGCTCGAATATTTTCTTGTAGTTGATCTCCCCGGTGGTGGGCTCCTTCCGGCCCGGCTCGTCACCGATCTGGAAGTAGGCAATTTCGTTCCAGGTCTGTTCAATGTTGTAGATCACGCGGCCCTCGTTTTTCTGCATGTGGTAGATGTCGAACAGGATTTTGCAGGAGGGACTGTTGACCGCCTTGCAGATCATGTACGTCTGGTCGGAGTTGCGCAGAAACAGGTCGGGCGAGTCGCTGAGGGGTTCGAGCACCATCACCAGCCCGTGCGGCTCGAAAATTTCGGCGCCGCGGCGCAGCGCCTCGATCACGTTGGCCGTCTGG
>CADCTQ010000149.1 GCA_902805615.1 uncultured Cytophagales bacterium | reverse complement strand
ATGTAGTAGTAGGTACCGTCGGGCAGTTCACTGTTCACCCGCAGGCCGGTGTTGCTGTGGCCGTTCCAGTTGTTCTGGTAGTTGCGCTGCTCGTACACCAGGTTGCCCCAACGGTTGTAGATCAGCACGTCGGCCCTCAGGCGGGTCAGGCCCCGGATGTAGAAGGTGTCGTGCACGCCGTCCGCGTTGGGCGAGTAGCCTTCGGGAATGATCAGCGGGTCGAGGATCACCGGCGTCGGGTCGTTTTCGCCTTTTTCGGTCGGGTCGCCGTTCCCGTTCGGGTCGGGGTTGCCGCCTACCATCGAGACGTCAATCGTTTTGCCGCCCGCCGGGCCCTGGGCCTTGGCCAGGGCCGTGTTGTAGAACACCGTCTGCTCGGTGCCGTTGAGCCACACCCGCACCGTGAAGGTGATGGTCGCCGAATCTTCCGGGGCCAGGGTGCTGCCGGAGGCTTCCAGCAGTTCCAGGTTGTTGACGCCGTTGAAGGCGGGGTTGGGCACGAGGCTGCCGGTCGTCGCTACGGGGCCGCTCAGGCTGAAGGTTACCGGCTCGGGGAAGGTGCCCGGCAGGCTGTCGGTCACCTGTACCAGGTTCAGGGGCACGTTGCCCAGGTTCTTCACCTTGATCGTGTAGGTTACTTCCAGCGAACCGTCCTGGAGGAGCACCGGCTCGGCTACGGCTTTGGCAAGGGCAACCACCGGGTACTCGGGCACTTCAACCGGGGTCGGAATGTTTTCGTTCGGGTCGCCCGGTGAGCCGTTGTCGTTGGGGTCGGGGTTGGTGCCCACTGTCGAGGTGTCCTGCGTGGGGGTGTTGTCCGGACCCGTCGCCGTGGCGAGGGCCGTGTTCAGGAAAGGACCGGGGAGGCCGTTGGGCCTGAAGTCCACGACCACCGTGATGGTCTCCGTCGCACCGACGGCCAGCGTGCTCCGCGCACCGTTGAGCAGGTTTACGTTCGAGGTGCCGTTGAAGGCTACGTTGGCCGCCAGGGTGCCGGTGGCAACGGGTGCCGAGGCGATGCTGAACGTGGCCGGCGCCGCGAAGGTATTGGACAGTTGGTCGGTCACCTGCACGTTGGACAGGGTCGTGTTGCCGTAGTTGCGCAGCGTGAAGGTGTAGCTCACCCGGTAGCTGCCGTTGGCTTGCCGCACGGGAAGGCCCGCGGCCTTGGCAATGCCGACCGACGGGGCCGGCTGCGGGTCTAACGGCGTGGGTACTTCTTCACCCGGTTCGCCGGGGTTGCCGTTGTCGTTGGGGTCCGGATTGGTGCCCACCGTCGAGGTGTCGCGCGTTTCGGTGCCGTCCGGGCCTTTGCCCGTGGCAACGGCCGTGTTGTAGAAGGGTCCCGTGGCGCCGTGGGTCCTCAAGTTCAGGGTGAAGGCAATCGAATGGGCGGCGCCCACTTCCAATGTGCTTTCGGCGGTGAGCAGGGCCTTGTCGGTGGTGCCGTCGTAGGCAGGGTTGGGCACCAGGCTCCCCGTGGCGGAGACGCCGCCGACGATCGTGAAGGTGACCGGGGCCGGGAAAGCCGCCGCCAGGCCGTCTTCCACCTGCACGCCGGTGAGGGGCACGTTGCCCAGGTTGGCTACGTTCAGGGTGTAGGTCACCAGGTAGCTGCCGTCAGGCTGCAACAGGGGCGCACTGGCGGCTTTTGCCAGGCCGATCTGGGTAACCACGGGCATTTCGGCGTTCAGCACGCTGCTCTCTTCTTCCGTGTACCACCAGGTGTTGACGGTTTTCTCGTCGCCGAGGCCCTTCAGGGGAGCCCCTTCGCCGATCGTCGCCGTATTCTTGTTGTCGAAGTTCTTCGTCCAGCGGTGGCAGCCCGTGCCTTCCAGGCAGCCGTCGAGGTTGGCCGTGCCGGTGGCCAGCACCTTGCCCTGCACGTCTTTGATCTGCACGTTGGTGTCGTCGTGGTACACCTTTACCTGCTTGCCTTCCTGCGGCCGGTGCAGGGTAATGATGTAGCCGTCCAGGTGGTTTTCCACGTCGTACACCGGCAGGTTCACCAGGCCGTTGAGGATCTTGGTGGCTCCCCTTACGGCCGTGCCCGGCGCCAGGGGCTTGCCTTGCCCGTCGCGGCCGTTCCAGGGAATGCAGTTGGCGCCGCCCTTCAGGTTGGCGATGAGCAGCACGTCGGCGGTACCGGGCTGGTAGCCTTCCTCGCCGTTCAGTTCAAGCACCACTTCCATGGAGGTGGTGTGCGATACGCCCACGCTGATGCAGAAGCCGCCGCCCGCCGCCGGGCTGATGGTCGGGGCCGAGGTCACCACGGCGGGAGCACCCGAAGGGAACACCACCGGGTCGGGGTTGTTGAGGAAGATCGGGTACTCGGGGTAGAGCTTCTTGTCGTTGGACGACTTGCGGTCGGTCACGCCGTTGCCGGTGTCCACGAGGCCGGTGCTGTTGGCAACCACCGTGTAGCCGAACGGCTGCATCCCGTTGTAGTCAATGGACGTAACCACGCCGTCGGGCGTGTAGATGTACACCTTGGCGTACAGCCGGTTCTCGAAGCTCAGCGTGCTCAGGTCCCAGGTCTTCGCCCAGAGGCGGCCGGGCACAGCAACGTTGGCTTCCGTGTTCACCACCGTAATGTCGAACAGGTCGAACTTGAAGTTGACGTTGTTGAACGTGGTGGGGCTGTTGGCGTTGAATTCAATGGAGTAATCCCCCGCCACGGTCGGCTGGAAGGAGAGGGCGTCGTACCCGGCCGCGCCGGCGGTGACGGAAGGACCGGCCAGCGCCTGACCGAAAGACTGGATGAAACCGGCGCCGGTGTCGTTGAGCAGGGCCGGGCCCGCCACGATGTTGCCGGCGGGGTCTTTGATGCGGTAGTACACCGGGATGTTCGAAGCGGCCGGCACCTCGTTGCGCACGAACCGGACGCCGAAGCCGAAGTAGATCCGCTCCGCCGCGGGATTCTGAATGCGGATTTGCAGCCGCTCGTTGGGACCGGCCTGGTAACTCGCAAACTTGGTCGCGTTGGGGTTGAGGATGTCAATTTTGCACGGCTTGTCGGCCGAGGGCTGGATCTGCTCGGTGCCTTCGGCAAAGGCAGCCAGCCGGCCAAAGAGCACGAGCAGCCACAGGAGATAGCGTAGAGATTTAGTTCCCATAAGGTGATTGGTATGAGAGAAGGTATGCTTGGGGGTAAAGGGTCGCTGGATTGGGGTGGTATACCAACGGGTAAGGAAATGCTTACACAAGGGGCGGAAATCCCTATTTTATGCTAAAGTGGTCCCCAAAATTCCCACATTATTGAGAAATCCGCCAGTTTATGTAATATTTCTCCGCAGAACCCTTGCGGGCGTATACTGCGTTGCCGTTGATTATTGGCTTTCCAGGGCGGTTGTTGTGGTCTAAAGTCAACGTTAATCCTTACCGGGGGGGTAAGGTAAGTGAGGGAAACGCACCATTTTCGGCGGAGCAGGCTCAGAAGCCTTTGTATATCACGGCTTTTTAGACAAAACCGCCCCAAAAGCAGCTTTTGGGGCGGTTACCATTCGGGGAAGTAAGAGGATGGGGGGATTGCGTCAGGCGGCCGGGGCGATGGGCTTGAAGTTGAACAACCGGGCAACCAGGCGGTAGGGCATCCGCTGGCGGTGCCCGTTGTACCCGGCAATGGCCGACGCGAGGCGGGTCCGGGCCCGGTACTGCCCGTCGGCCGTTTCTTCGAGTTCGTTCAACAGGGGAATCATTTCCTCCCGGTCCCGCCCGGACGGGTGGCTTTCGGCGAAACGGCGCCACGCATCGGCCAGGGCCAGGGGAAAGTCAGGGACGGTGGGGGTTGGAGCATCCACGCCGGGGGAGAACGGCACGCCGGGAGAGTTGCCGGCGCCGGCCCGCTGCGAAAGCCGGGCAGTGATCTCGGCAAAGCGGGCGGCCAGACCGGCTTCCGCCTCGCGGAGTTCGTTGATGCGGGTCTGCTGGGCGACGAAGCTGTTGTAGTTCACCATGCCCCAGAGAAAGACGAAGGCAGTCAGCGTCAGGAAAATAGGCAGGAGCCCCATAGCGATGTACCAACGGATGGCGAGGCTCGAAGTTCGCTAAAATTCGGGCAACGCAGGGGCATCGGCGCCAACTCTTTTTGGGGCGCAACAAAAAAGCCATCCCGCATTGGAATGGCTTTTTGGAAACGAAAGATGTTATTGGTTAACTGACGACTGCTTCGGCCAGCACGATGATCTGGTTGTTGAGCACTTCCACGACGCCGCCTTCCACAACCAGGGATTGTTCGCCCTGGGCGGTACGGAGGGTGATCCGGCCCCGCTCCAGCGTACTGATGATCGGGGCGTGGTTGTTGAGCACCTGGAAAGAACCCTTGGTGCCCGGAAAGGTAGCCATGGTTACTTCCCCGGAGAACACTCTTTTGTCGGGCGTGATGATTTCTAAATGCATGGTAGCGTGGATAGACTCAATTAGACTTATTTCGCTTCAGACATCATTTTCTCGCCTTTGGCAATGGCTTGTTCGATGGTACCCACCAGGTTGAAGGCCATTTCGGGCAGGCGGTCCAGTTCGCCGTCAATGATCATGTTGAAGCCCTTGATGGTGTCTTCGATGCTCACCAGTTGCCCTTTCAGGCCGGTGAACTGCTCGGCCACGAAGAAGGGCTGCGACAGGAAGCGCTGCACGCGCCGGGCCCGCGAAACCACCAGCTTGTCTTCTTCCGACAATTCGTCCATGCCGAGGATGGCGATGATGTCTTGCAGTTCCTTGTAGCGTTGCAGGATTTCCTTCACGCGCTGGGCGGTGCGGTAGTGCTTCTCCCCCACGACCTCGGCGGAAAGAATCCGGGACGTCGAGTCGAGCGGGTCCACTGCCGGGTAGATGCCGAGGGCCGAAATCTGGCGGGATAGTACCGTGGTGGCGTCCAGGTGGGCAAACGTCGTGGCCGGCGCCGGGTCCGTCAAGTCGTCAGCGGGTACGTATACGGCCTGCACGGAGGTGATGGAGCCGTTCTTGGTGGAGGTGATCCGTTCCTGCATGGCGCCCATCTCGGTGGCAAGCGTGGGCTGGTACCCTACGGCCGAAGGCATCCGGCCCAGGAGCGCCGATACTTCGGAGCCGGCCTGCGTAAAGCGGAAGATGTTGTCAATGAAGAAGAGGATGTCACGGCCTTTGCCGGTGCCGTCGCCGTCGCGGAAGTGTTCGGCAATCGTCAGACCCGACAGGGCCACGCGAGCCCGGGCTCCGGGAGGCTCGTTCATCTGGCCGAAAATGAAGGTTGCCTGGCTCTTTTCCAGTTCGCCCATGTCCACTTTCGAAAGGTCCCAGCCGCCTTCTTCCATCGAATGCTTGAATGCGTCGCCGTACTTGATGATGCCGGCTTCGATCATTTCGCGGAGGAGGTCATTGCCCTCGCGGGTCCGTTCGCCCACGCCGGCAAACACGGAAAGACCCGCGTACGCCTTGGCAATGTTGTTGATGAGTTCCTGGATGAGTACGGTTTTGCCTACGCCGGCGCCGCCGAACAGACCGATCTTACCACCCTTGGCGTACGGCTCAAGGAGGTCAATTACTTTTATACCCGTAAAGAGAACTTCGGTGGAGGTAGCAAGGTCTTCGAAGCGGGGCGCCGAGCGGTGGATGGGGAGTCCTTTGCTGGCCGGGGGCTGCTTGATGCCGTCAATGGCGTCGCCTACTACGTTGAAAAGCCGGCCTTTGATGCTTTCGCCGGTGGGCATCTGAATGGGAGCACCCGTGTCTACTACCCGCATGCCGCGCTGCAACCCGTCGGTACTGTCCATGGCAATGGTCCGGACCCGGTCTTCGCCCAGGTGCTGCTGACACTCAAGCACCAGCTTGGTGCCGTCGGGCCGGGCAATCTCCAGGGCGTCAAATATCTGGGGTAATGAGCCTTCGTCCATGAAACTAACGTCTACAACCGGGCCGATTACCTGAATCACTTTTCCAACTCTCTGCTTTCGCACTGGTACGGCTGCCGTTGCAGGCGCTGTTTGTACACGCGTCAAATTATCAGTTGCCATGTTATTTTTGTATAGAGATAAACCGGTTCATTACGAACCATTTTTTGCGATGCAAAACTAAACGAATATTCGAGGATTACCAAGTCACGTAGGGTTATTGGACATTCTCATTTTTGTGGATTTTCGGGGCCGCCGCACCGGGAACGGGCCGCCCGGAAAGCGGCCGGAAAGCCCGGCAACGGCGGTTCCGGACAAAAGAAAAAGCCACTGACTTTCATCAGTGGCTCCTGCAAATGCCGGGGATGGGTGCTTACCCGAGGATCAGCCGCTGGCCGGGCTTCAACTCGTTGCTTCTCAGTTTGTTCATCTTTTTGATGCGTTCTACCGAGATGCCGCCGTGGCCCTTGGAGATGCTCCACAGGGTGTCTCCGGGCTGCACGCGGTATACTTTGCCTTTGGTGGGGGCTTTCGCCAGGGAAGCCGTTGCGCTGGACGGGGCGGCTTTTGCTTTTGCCGGGGCCGGGCTTGCTTTTGCCTCGCTGCTGCTTACCGTTTGTTCCCGCACCCAGATGGCCAGGCGCTGGCCGGCCCGGATGCTGCTGCCCCGGAGGTGGTTCCACTTGCGGATGTCGGCTACGGCTACGTTGTAGTAATCGGCAATCTTGCCCAGGGCGTCACCCCGCGTCACTTTGTGGGTCACTTTCGTACGGCCATTGGAGGAAGAAGAAGCAGTGTGCCGCCCGGGCGCCGTTTCGGCCGCGGCCAGCAGTTCGGCGGTCTGGGGCGACGTATGGGCGGCCGAGTCGAGGATGGCCTGGCGGTTGATGGCGAGGCTATCCATGGCATTCCTGGGCACGCGCAGGGCGTAGTTCTTGAAATGAGCGGGGATGACGTTGCGCTTCAATTGCGGGTTCAGGAACTTGAAGTCGTCCAGGGGCACGTTGAGTTGCTTGGCAAACAACTCCAGGTCGAGGTGCTGGTTGACGTGGATGGTATCGTAAGCAATGAACGGCGGCTCGGCGTCGGGGCGGATGTTGTAGTCTTTGTGGTGGTTCATCACGTAGGTGACGGCCACGAACATGGGCACGTAGGAACGCGTTTCGCGGGGCAGGTAGGGGTAAATGTCCCAGAAGGCGGTCTTGTTGCCCGAGCGGCGGATGGCGCGGCGCACGTTGCCGGGGCCGCAGTTGTAGGCCGACATGGCCAGTTCCCAGTCGCCGAACATGTTGTAGAGGTTTTGCAGGTATCGGCAGCCGGCCTGGGTCGCCTTCACGGGGTCCATGCGTTCGTCAATGTAAGCGTCCTGCTGCAAGCCGTACTCGCGGCCGGTGTAGGACATGAACTGCCACAACCCGACGGCCCGGGCGGGGGAGACGGCCCGCGGGTTGAGGCCGGACTCCACGATGGAGAGGTACTTGAGTTCGTCGGGGAGTTTGTTTTGCTTAAGCGTGTTTTCGTACAGCGGGAAGTAGATGTGCTGGCGGGAAAGCATCGTCCGGATGTAGCTGCGCTTCCTGATCGTGAAGTAGTTGATGAATGACTGGACCGTGTTGTTGTAGCTCAGCGGAATCTCGTTCTGGAGGCAGGAAAGCTGGTCGGCGATCAGCTCGTGGGGGTACTTGAAGACGGTGTCTGCCGCGGAAGCCGAGGGGTAACCCTCAATGTCGAAGGGGATGGTGTCGCCCGGCGCGGGGGTGGGGCCTACAAGTTCCTCCTGGGCGCGGAGCGACTGAACGGAAACGAGAGAAATGCAGGCGATGGCAAAACAAAAAAATGCGTTGCGGTAGGTTCCAAAAACCATATCCGGGGGTTAATTAAAGTGAATGGAGTGTACAGGTAAGCGACTTCCCAAACCTAAAAGTACAAACATTAGCAGGTTGCGGCAACGGACATGTACAAAACACAGCCATTTCCGCAAAATACGGCCCCTCTGGTTAGGTAAGAGAATTCAGCTATTAAACAAAAAACACTTCTGACTTATTGTGTATGTATTCCCAAGACTTTCTGGAAGTAACTCGCCCCATCAGGCATTCAGTGCCATCAGGTACTGCGCAAACGCCAGCATCCGGGCTTCGTCGAAGCGTTTGGCCATGATCTGCAAGCCGATGGGCAGGCCGTTCCGGTCGGTGCCCGCGGGGATTGAAATGGCCGGAATGCCGGCTACGTTGGCTTGTACGGAATAGATGTCGGCGAGATACATTTTCAGGGGGTCATCGGTGTTCTCGCCCAGTTTGAACGCCGTGGTGGGGGCGGTAGGCAGAATCAGAAAGTCGTAGTCGGCAAACAGTTCGTCCGTTCTTTCCTTGATGAGCCGCCTCACCTGCTGGGCTTTGGTGTAATAGGCGTCGTAGTAGTCGGCGCTGAGCACGAAGGTCCCCAGCAGGATGCGGCGCTGCACTTCCTCGCCGAACGCCTCCGAACGGGTCTTCTTGTACATGCCTTCCAGCGAATCGTGGCCAGGGTGGCGGTAGCCGTACCTGACGCCGTCGTACCGCGCCAGGTTGGAACTGGCCTCGGCCGTAATGAGGATGTAGTAGGTGGGCAGCACGTACGCCAGCAGGGGAAACTCGACGGCTTCCACCTGGTGGCCGGTTTCCTTTAGCCGGGAAATGTTGCGGAGTACACTCTCGCGGACTTCTTCGTGCAAACCGGTGCTTTCGACCGTTTCGGTGATGTAAGCAATCCGGGGCTTTTGGTCAAGCTGCAACTGCCGGGAGTAGGGAGGTACCGGGCGCTGGGAGACGGTACTGTCAAACTCGTCGGGGCCCGCAATCACTTCGAGCAACAGGGCCGCGTCGGCCACGCTGCGCGAAATGATGCCAATGGTGTCGAAGGAGGAGGCGTAGGCGATGAGGCCCCAGCGGGAGATGCGGGAATAGGTGGGCTTAAGCCCCACCACGCCGCAGAAGGAGGCCGGTTGGCGGACTGAGCCGCCGGTGTCGGAACCGAGGGAGGCCAGGCAGAGGTCGGCCTGCACGGCAACGGCCGAGCCGCCCGAGGAGCCGCCGGGTACCCGGGTCGGGTCGGCGGCGTTGCGCACTGGTCCGTAGGCGGAATTTTCGTTGGAGGAGCCCATGGCGAACTCGTCGCAGTTCTGCCGCCCGATGATGATGGCGTCTTCGGCCAGCAAGCGCTGCACGGCCGTGGCGTCGAACTGGGCGACGAAACCTTCGAGGATGCGGCTGCCGGCCTGCAAGTGGTGGTCGCGGTGGCTGATCACGTCTTTGATCCCGACGACCATGCCGGCCAGCCGGCCCTGCGTGCCGGCGGCGATTTTGCGGTCTACCTCCGCGGCCCGGGCCAGGGCTTCGGCTTCGTACACTTCCAGGAAAACGTTGAGGTGGGGGTTGGCTTTAATATTGGAAAGGTAATGCCCCACCAATTGCTTGCATGAGGCATTACCTTTCCGTATGTCAGCCGTAATTTCCTGAAGTGAAGCGTACGTTTTCAAAGATTACTTGGCGATTTTGCGGGGGGCGTCGTTCACGCTGTTGGCACCGTCTTCAATTTCGTCTTTGATCTCGCGGGTGGCATCCTTAAACTCACGAATGCCTTTGCCCAGGCCACGTGCCAGCTCAGGAATCTTTTTGGCGCCGAAAAAGATCAGGACAAACAGTACGATCAGGAAAATTTCCGGTCCGCCTAGGTTCCCCAAAAAGGCAAAAATGGATGCAATGTTCATGGCGATGTAATTAGAGGTATAAAACAAAGATAAGTAAGATTATTCTTAAATCGGAAGTGATACTCAATATACGTAAAACTTTGGTCCGCCGGATTTCTAGCCGGCCGAATTTGTTTCGGGCGTCCCGGTCGGGGCGGCGGCCGGAGTGGCAGCCGTCTGCCCTTCCCAGGCCCGGAAGGCGTCAATGTCCGCCGAGAAGGACCGCAGCGCCCATAAGATGAGGGCAAAGTCATCGGTGAAGCCCAGCACGGGCAACACGTCGGGAATGAAGTCGAGCGGCAGTGCGAAGTACACCAGGATGGCGACAATCGTTCCGATGGTTTGCCAGGGCACCGTGCGGTACGTGCCCAGCCGGAAGGCGTTCACCAGACGCACCAGGGTCCGCAGGTTGTCCATGATGCCCGGGTTCGATCCCTTGTCGGCCGTGTTGTTGATCTGCCGCGCTACCTGTTGCAACAGGAGCAACAGCTTGGCGGGGTTCTGGAGGTACGAGAAGGCTTTCTGCTGCGCCTTCTTGAAAAAGAGGGATTGTAGTACTTTTTGCGCTAACCGGGCCATAGAGGGGTTGGTGGATGAAATGGTGGATGCGTAGTCGTCCGCCGGACACCCATGCAACACGCAAAGCGGCGGAAGCGTTCAACGGCGGGCTTATATCCGCATATTATTCAAATAATACATCCCCCGGAAGCCTTAACGGCATTCTAAAAAAAAATTTAGTCCGCCGTTTCACCGACTTGGACGACCAAAATGCCAGAATGGTAGAATACTAAGTTTTCCAATTTCGTGCGGATGATTAAGTGTATTACATTTGATTGAAATTATATCAAAAGACTGTCGCTAAAGGGAGGATTTCTAGACTCTTCCGGGCCGCTTTAGCCGCCGGTTTCCACTTTCAGCCTTTATATGTAATGGATGAAGTATCAATGCTTTAACCGGAAAAACTACAATGGACTCACTCAGCGAGCTAATACGACTAGTAACCAAAAAAAGAATCAAAAAGGTAGAATTATTTGACGAGAGCAGCCGCAACAAGTCGAGTAACTATTTTAAACTATTTGAAGGAATTCATTCGGGCCACTACCGCTCCGACCAGGACGCCGCCAAGGACATTTACGACTGCGACCCCTCGGAAAAAAAGTACCTGATCCTTAAAACGCGCCTCAAGCAGAAGTTGCTGAACACGCTGTTCTTCCTCGATTTCGAGGACGAAAGCATTCCCGAATACCAGAACGCCCAGTACGAATGCAACAAGCAACTCTACTGCGCCAAGGTGCTGCTCATGAGCGGTTCCAAACGGATTGCCATTCCCACGCTGGAAAAAACCCTGCGCCGGGCCCAGGAAACGCAACTCACGGACATTGAACTCGAATGCGCCAAGATCCTGCGCGGCCACTTCAGCACGAGCAACCAGTACAAGGAGTTCCTCATCTTCAAAGGCATTGCCGAGCAGGCAGAGCAGAAGCTGCACGCCGAAAACCTGTCGGACAAGTACTACCAGGAACTGATCGCCATCTACGCCAAGTCGAAGGCCAACCGGGCCAAGGTGAAGAAGCTTTCCGAAAAATACTACAAAGTGTTGCAGGAGGATTTCAAGCGGTACGACAGCATCAAGCTGAGCATGAACTACTTCCGCATCCGCACGATGTTCCACCAGTTCTCCGACGACTACCAGGCAGCCGTGGAGGCCACCAACCAGACGGAGGAGTACGTGCGCCGCACGCTGAAGTTCCAGCCGCCCAGCCGCCTGGAGGAACTGGCGATCCAGAAGATGAATTTCTACCTGCACCTGAAGGATTTTGCCCGGGGTGAAGCCCACGCCAAGAGCGCCGCCACGGTGTTCGAAGAAGGCAACGCCAACTGGTTCACTTTCCAGGAATACTACTTCCTGCTGTGCATGCACTCGGAACAGTACATGCGGGCCGCCGAGGTGTTCCACAGCGTGGTGGACCGGCCCAACTTCCGCCTGCTGCCCGACGGCAAAAAGGAACGCTGGCGGGTATTCCAGGCCTACATTCACTACATCTACAAGACGCAGAAGATCCGCGAGATCCGGCCGGTGATCCAGAACGCCAAGACGCACTTCCGCCTCAACGAATTCCTGCTCGAAAAGCCGGCCTTCGCCAAGGAAAAGCGGGGCCTCAACTCGGCCATCCTGAGCATCCAGGTGCTGTTCCTGCTCGAAAAGATGGAGATTGAGCCGCTGAACGCCTGCGTAAGCGCCCTGGAGGAATACTGCCGGCGCTACCCCAAGAAGGACGGCAACTTCCGGAGCGAATGCTTCATCAACCTGCTGGTGAACATGAAGAACGAAAACTACCGCTTCTACCAGACCCGGAAAGCCTCCGAGAAGTTTTACGAGGAGATGAAGTCGCTGATGATGGAATACCACGGCGGCAACCGGGCCCTGGAAGTGCTGCCCTACGAGTTCATGTGGAACCGCGTGCTGGAAAAGCTCAAGAGCTACAAATACGGTTGATCGGGTTTGAAAACGACAGTGGCGGCTCCCGGGCCGCCACTGTCGTTTTAAGGCAGGTATTGTTTAAGTAAAACCGCCATTTGCCGGGCCACGTCCTGCGCCTGGAGCGCCGCCTGCCGGGCGAAGTCAACCCCGTCGGAGGCGTAGATGATGGCGCGGGACGAGTTGACCAGCAGGCCGCAGCGGCGGTTGATGCCGTGCCGCGTGACGGCTTCGAGGTCGCCGCCCTGGGCGCCGACGCCGGGCACCAGCAGGAAATGGTCGGGAACCAGCCGGCGGATGTCGGCCAGCTGCTCGGCCCGGGTGGCGCCTACCACGTACATCATCTGGTCGGGACCGGCCCACGCCTGCGAGGTGGTGATCGTCTTTTCGAAGAGCGGTTCGCCCCCAGCCAGCGGCAGCCGTTGAAAGTCGCTGCTGCCGGCGTTGGAGGTGAGGGCCAGCAGAATGGTCCACTTGCCGGGGTAGGCCAGGAACGGCGTCACCGAATCCCGGCCCATGTACGGGGCTACGGTAATGGCGTCAAAGGGCATTCCCTCGAAGAACGCCCGGGCGTAGAGCCCCGACGTGTTGCCGATGTCGCCCCGCTTGGCGTCGGCAATGGTGAAGAAGCCTTTTGGAATGTACTCAGCCGTCTTTTGCAAACTTTCCCAGCCCTTCGCGCCGGAAGCTTCGTAAAACGCGGTGTTCAGCTTGTAGGCCACGCAATGGTCGGCCGTGGCGTCAATGATCTGCCGGTTGAAGGCAAAAACCGGGTCCGGTTCCCGGAGCAGGTGGGCGGGAATTTTCTGAACGTCGGTGTCGAGGCCAACGCACAGGTACGTTTGCTTCTGCCGGATCTGGGTGTAGAGTTCTTCCTGGGTCAAGGCGCGGGTACGGTTTAGGTGGGCAGGCGTAAATTTTGGGGAATGCTCCCGAAAAAACAAAAGTCCCGCTGCACCTGGGGCGTAGCGGGACTTCTTCGTGAAGAACCGGGGACGGATCAGCGGAGGTCCACCACTTCTACGTTCTTGTACTTCGACTGGTCGAACACGAACAGCTTGTCGTCCACTTCGGCGGGGGCAAACTTGGTAATGAGGTAGTTGTACCGGTTGCCGTTTTTCTCGAAGGTCCGGAAACTGCGCACGGAGCGGTCCTTGCGGTTGACCATCAGCCGGATTTTGTGAATCTGGTTGTTTTTGTTTTCGGGCGTCAGGTCTACCACGTCATACGTCTGGCCGCCTTCTTTTTTCTGCTCCACGTAGGCGTACTTGTAGCCTTTCTTGTAGATCGTGTAGATGTTGGTGGGCGTAATGGCGTCTTCTTCCGGCTGGTAGTCCGAAATGTTCACTTCGTTGGACTCCTTCAGGTACGTCCACACGGTGGAGCCGTTGTTGATGACTTCCTGTTCGCCCATTTTGAGGTGATACTTTCCGTTCTTCACCGTGATGTCGCCCGAGTAATTTTCCTTGATGTTGGAGCCCGGGCTTTCAAGGGTGTACGTGAAGGAAGCCTTGAACGCAGTTATTGCCTTGTACTTTTCACTCATGGCGTCGAGAATCTCACCCGCTTTGGGGTCGTTCTGCGCTTGAGCGGTTGTGATGACGGCAGCCAGCAGCACCGCTAGATACTTAAGTCTTTTCATTTGAAGGGATTACGTAAAATTTGTTCGAAAATAAGGCAATCAGAATAAACGCTCCTGACTGATTTGGTTGCACTACTCCCCTAGCTTTTTCAATAATTGTTCCAAACTCTGTTCATCGGGAATTAATACCTCCCGGGCCTTGCTGCCTTCGAACGGACCGACGATGCCGGCCGATTCGAGTTGGTCAATCAGGCGACCGGCGCGGTTGTAGCCCAGCTTCATGCGGCGCTGCAAAAGCGAGGTGCTGCCCTGCTGGTGCGTCACGATGACGCGGGCCGCCTCTTCAAAGAGCGGGTCGCGGTTCTTGGGGTCAAATTCTTCTTTGTCTTCGCCGGCTTCGTCGCCCTCAAACTCAGGCAGTTGGTACGCCGAGGAGTAGCCGCGTTGGGCACCGATGAAATCGCAGATCCTTTCCACCTCGGGCGTATCCACGAAGGCGCACTGGAGGCGGGTCATGTCGGAGCCCATCTTGAGCAGCATGTCGCCCTGGCCCACGAGTTGCTCGGCGCCGCCCTCGTCGAGAATCGTCCGGGAATCAATCTTGGAGGTGACGCGGAAGGAGAGGCGCGCCGGGAAGTTGGCTTTGATGAGACCCGTGATTACGTTCACCGAAGGACGCTGCGTGGCAACCACCAGGTGAATGCCGGTGGCCCGGGCCAGTTGCGCCAGGCGGGCAATGGGCAATTCCACTTCTTTGCCGGCCGTCATCATCAGGTCGGCTAGTTCGTCAATTACGAGCACGATGTAGGGCAGGTACCGGTGGCCCTTCTCGGGGTTCAGGCGGCGGCTCACGAACTTATGGTTGTACTCCCTGATCTGGCGGACGTTGGCCTCCTTGAGCAGTTCGTACCGGGTGTCCATCTCGATGCACAGGGAGTTGAGCGTATGCACTACCTTCTTGGTGTCGGTAATGATGGCGTCTTCCCCGCCGGGCAGCATCGCCAGGAAGTGCCGCTCGATCTTGTTGAACAGCGTCAGTTCCACCTTCTTGGGGTCCACCAGGATGAACTTGAGCTGCGAAGGGTGCTTTTTGTAGATCAGCGACGTAAGGATCACGTTGAGGCCCACCGACTTGCCCTGCCCGGTGGCCCCGGCCATGAGCAGGTGCGGCATTTTGGCCAGATCCGTCACGTACACCTCGTTGGAAATCGTTTTGCCGAGCACGATGGGCAGCTCGCGGTCATTGCTCTGGAAGGCCGGCGAGGCCAGCACCGACCGCATGGACACCATTTCGCGGTTCTTGTTGGGCACTTCAATCCCGATGGTGCCTTTGCCCGGGATGGGGGCAATGATGCGGATGCCCAGCGCCGCCAGGTTGAGGGCAATGTCGTCTTCGAGGCTCTTGATCTTGGAAATGCGGACGCCGGCCTCGGGAATGATTTCGTAGAGGGTCACCGTGGGGCCGATGGTGGCTTTGATGGAGGCAATGCCGATGCCGTAGTGGCCCAGCGTCTCCACGATCTTGTCTTTGTTGGCCTGCAATTCCTCCACCGACACCTGGGCTTTGGTCACCTGGTATTCGCTCATCAGTTCCAGCGTGGGGTACTGGAACTGCGGCAGGTCCATAGTGGGGTCGTAGTCGGGCAGGTCGGCCAGCGGGAAGCTTTCTGCTTTCTGCTCTTTCTGGTACGTGGGAATGACCGGGACCGGCGGGGCGGGGGGCGGCTCGGGCAGGTCATCGTCGAAGCGCGGTTCAATGCTGAACTCGACTTCGCCTCCCTTATGCGGGGGCTTGCCGGCCACGCCGTTGCTGCTGTGTACCCCGTTGGCGCCGTTCACGGCACCCGGCACCCGGCCAATGGGCTTTACGGCCAGTTCCACGGTTTCCTCTTCCACGAAGCGGCTGGCCTGGGCGGCCTCGGCGAAGGGGGCAATGTCCACTTCTTCGAGCACGTGCGGAATGGGCGGGGCCACCACGGGCGGCGGGGCAATGGTAATGTCTTCCTGCCGGGCCAGTTCCAGTTCCTGCATGGCCGTGTTGATGCGGTAATTGAAACCCCGGATGGAGGTGACGTTGAAGAAGTAGATGATGAATACGATCAGCGAAAAGGCGATGAGCAGCAGCGTGCCCCAGCCGATGAGGCTGTCGGACCACACGGCCGCCTCGTAGCCGATGCCGCCGCCCAGGAAGCCCAGGGTTTCGGCCGTTTTGGAGGAGAGCACCAGGTAGCCGAGCAGGAAACTGATCCACAGGGCGGCAAACAGGCAAAAGCGGGTCAGCGAACCCACCGGGAACAACTCCCGCCGGAACACGACTTTGTAGCCGCCCAGGAACAGGATGGGAATGAACAGGAAGGAGGCGATGCCGAACCACTTGTAGATGAAAAAGTGCGACACGATGCCGCCCAGCAGGCCCAGCCAGTTCTCCACGGCTTGTCCCGATTCGCGCACGGAAGCGTCGAAGAGGCCTTCCACGATGCTTTGGTCGGCCTTGCCGGTGAACAGGTAGGAAATAAAGGCAATGGCCAGAAAAATGGAAGCAAACAGGCCCAGGAAACCAAAGGTGAGCTGGAAGCGGCGGTCAAACCGGAAACGGCCGGACGGGGCCTCTTTAATGACTTTCTTTTTCTCTTCCTTTTTTTCTTCTTTCCTATCTTCGTTGTCTTTCCGGGGAACTGGATTTTGCCGAAGGGTATTTTTTGCCATAGCAGAACACTAATGACCAAATCTAAGCATTCTGCTTTACAATTGCCTGATTAATCTCTTTTATTAGCGCCGGCCCCTCGTAAACGAAGCCGGTATACAATTGCACCAAAGAAGCACCGGCTTGGATTTTTTGCAGGGCGTCTTCGGCTGATCCAATGCCGCCGATGCCGATGATGGGGAACCGTCCGCCCGACTGCTGGTGCAGGTACCGGATCACTTCCGTGGAGCGTTGCTTGAGGGGTTGGCCGCTCAGGCCGCCGGCGCCCAGCGACTCCACTTGCGGCGCTGGGGTTTGCAGCCCGGCCCGGCTGATGGTGGTGTTGGCGGCAATCACGCCGCTGATGCCGGTCTCCTGCACGATCTGAATGATGTCGTCTAACTGACTGTCGGTCAGGTCAGGGGCAATTTTGAGCAGGATGGGTTTGGGAGTACGTTTGGCCCGGTTGCGGGCCTGCAAGGTTTGCAGGATGTGCGTAAGCGGCCCCCTTTCCTGCAACTCGCGCAGGTTGGGGGTATTGGGCGAACTTACGTTGACCACGAAGTAGTCGACCACGTCGAACAGGCCGTCGAAACAGGCAATGTAGTCCTTGGCGGCGTTTTCGTTGGGCGTAAACTTGTTCTTGCCGATGTTGCCCCCGATGATGATGTCGGTGTGGCACTGCCGCAGCCGGCGGGCCACTTCCGTGACACCGTCGTTGTTGAACCCCATCCGGTTGATGAGGGCCCGGTCTTTGGGCAGCCGGAACAGGCGGGGCTTGTCGTTGCCGCTCTGGGCTTGGGGCGTGACGGTGCCTACTTCAATGAAGCCAAAGCCCAGGTGGGCCAGTTCTTCCACGAGTTCAGCGTTTTTGTCCAGCCCGGCGCCCAGCCCCACGGGGTTTCTGAAGTTCAGGCCGAACACCTGCCGCTGGAGGGCGGGGTGATCGACCGTGTACAAGGCTTTGCAAAGAGAAGCTACGAAGGGAAGCCGGAACAGCGACTTGATGCGGGTAAAGACGAGGTGGTGGGCTTTTTCGGCGTCTAGTTGAAACAGCAGCGGTTTCAGGAGCAGCTTATACATGCGGCAAAGATAGGAATTATCCCTTGCCTGAAGCGGCTACGGGCCCAGGGGGCAGCCTCCAATTACTGCACGGGCTGCATGGCTTGTCCGGCTTTGGTGAGCCATTCGGCGAGCTTGGTGAGCCGCCCGGCAATGGGGCCTTCGGCCAGCGAGGTGGTCTGGCGCGTGAGGTCACCGAGCCGGATCATTACGTTGCCAATGGCTGGGCCGTCGAGTTTGCTGACAGTTAGCAGCCCCAGCAGGGTTTTCAGTTCGTTCTCCACCGCCTGCAACTCGGGGCGCCCGTCGGCTTTGAGGGTGCCCATCCAGGCCGAAACGCTGGACACGGCCGACTCGGTATCTACGCCGGTGGGCAAGCCTTCCAGGTAGGTAATGGTTGCATCTAAGGTTTCCGCCTGCACGGAGGAAGAGGAGGATGACTGGTTCATGGAATTAGGGTTTGAGGGGACAGATTGGTATCCGCCGTACGTGTACGACGGCAAACGATTTAGGTTTGGGAGCCACGCAGATTTACCCGGTTGTGGCGGCGGGTACCGGGCTTATGCTTATTTTTAGCGCATGAAAATATTCCTGATCGGTATGCCCGGTTCGGGCAAAAGTACCCTGGGCCGGTCGGTGGCCCGGCGCCTGGGCTACGCGTTTGCGGACCTCGACGCCCTGATCACGGCGCAGGAGGGCATGTCGATTGCCGAGATCTTCGGGGCCCGGGGAGAAGATTACTTCAGGCAGGCCGAACGAACGGCCCTGCACCGTACTGAGCCGCTTGACCGGGTGGTGATTGCCACCGGGGGCGGTACGCCCTGCTTCTTCGATAATATGGCCTGGATGAAAAGCCACGGCATTGCCGTGTGGCTCGACGTGTCGCCGGGCACCATTGCGGGCCGCATGAACCGCAATGCCGAAGCCAGCCGGCAACGGCCGCTGTTTGCGGGCAAAAGCAAGCCGGAGATG
>CADCTQ010000148.1 GCA_902805615.1 uncultured Cytophagales bacterium | reverse complement strand
GGTCGCGTCGCGGCTCCCCTCCTCGGAGGGGCCGGGGGCGGGTTGACCGATATGCCACGAACTGCATAGGGATCAGTGCGTTAGAATATCTCCGTGATGGAAATCATTTTTAAATACCGGCGCGAACAGATAGGATTGAGCTAATGCGATGATTCCTTTATAAGTGGTCTCCTGGCGGTCAACCCACCCCCGGCCCCTCCGGGGAGGGGAGCCGCGACGCGACCCCTTCCCGCCATGCGGTCTTTTCACCAGTCAAGGAAATGTACGGGTCTTTCTCAGTGCAGTGCCTCCTCCCTTTTACTCCGTGTACCTCCGTGCACCTCCGTGGTGAACCTTCTCCGAAAAAAAACTTTCACGACGGAGGGATAATCCGCCCCATTTTCCCATTTAGGTATTACAGCAAGAAGAAACAGCACTTTTTACCGACCCGCATGAGCCCCAAAGACTACTCCGAGTTCGAACTGGCGGATTTTCTCCTGGACGATGCATTCGTGCAATGGGTGAAAACGCCCACGCCCGATGGGGACGTGTTCTGGAAAAACTGGCGGCGCCAACACCCCGACCGGGAGTGGGTGCTGGAAGAAGCCCGCGGCCTGGTGCAGGGCCTGTACGTCCGTCGCGACCCCCTGCCGGCCGGCAGCTTCCGGCGCATCCAGGGGCACCTCGACGGCGTGTACGCGGCGCTGGAAGAGCCGGCCGCCCCCTCCGAAGCGCCCGGACGCCGTCCTTCCCGCTGGCTGGGGTGGGCCGCGGCGGCCGTAGTGGCCCTGTTGCTGCTGGCCGCCGGCGCCTGGTACCGGGCGGGACGGGCGGGAGGCGGCACCGAGTACGCCACCGGCTACGGCCAGACCCGGACGGTAACGCTGCCCGACGGGTCGCGGGTGTTGCTCAACGCCAACTCGCGGCTGCGCACGCCGGCCCGGTGGCCGGAAGGGGCGCGGCGGGAGGTGTGGCTGGAAGGAGAAGCCTTTTTTACGGTAACCAAACAGAGCGGAAGGCCGGACGGCGGAACGGAGGGTGCCCGGTTCGTGGTGCACACGGGCCAGGTGGACGTGGAGGTGCTCGGCACCCGGTTCAACGTGACCAACCGCCGCGGGCAAACCACGGTGACCCTCAACGAGGGTAAAGTGAAACTCGAAGAAGGCAACCTCGACCGGGCCGTCATCATGCAGCCCGGGGAACTGGTGCGGCTTGGCGGCAACGGCGCGGCGCTGGTGCGGAAAAAGGTGAACCCGGTGCAGTATTCGGCGTGGACCCAAAATAACTACCTGTTCGACGACACGCCCCTGGCCGAGATTGCCCAGCGCATCGAAGACACGTACGGCGTGCCGGTGGTGCTGGAGAGGCCCGGGCTGGCGGAACGCACCTTTTCGGCCACCATCCCCACCAAAAACCTCGACGTATTGCTCCTGGCACTTTCCGAAGCCTTCGGAATGGAAATCGAAAAGAATGAAAAAGAAATCGTGTTCAAATAGTCGTAAGTCCAGCGTCGTAAGTCGTAAGTGGGATCGCGAAGGGATACTGCCGTTTTTAACTTACAACTGCTTTTATGATCGGGTTAACAGTCATAAAGGAAAAAGACCACTTCCCGATCCCACTTACGACTTACCACTGGCAACTTACGACTGACTACTTACAACCGAGAAATAACCAACCAAGTGTACCTATGAAAAATCCACTACAACTAGGCAGTTGCGTGTTGCTGGCCGTGACACTGAGCTGCTACCCATCGGGGGCGCAGGAGCTGGCGTACGGCAAAGACACCAATCCCCCGCAGGAAGGCACCGCCCGCAACGGCCGCAACACCCCGCTTAAAAAAGTACTTACGCAGCTCGAAAGCCGCTACAAGGTGCATTTCGCCTTTGAAAAGAAGATCCTGGACGGCAAGTACGTGAACGCCGACGGGCTCACGGCGCAGGGACTCGAACAAACCCTCGACGGCCTGCTGACGCCCCTGCACCTGCGGTACAAGAAGCTGGACGACAACCTGTTCGTGATCCAGCCCGAAGCCGACGTGCGCACCATCGTGCCCGTGAAGGAAGGCTCGGGGCCGCAGCAGCCCGAAACCAACGCCGGCATGAGCACTTCCTTCCTCAACCCGGCCAACGTGCAGCTGATGAACAGCGCCATCCGGCGGGTGGAGATTACCGTGACCGGCCGCGTGACCGATGAAGCCGGCGCCGGCCTGCCGGGCGTAACCGTAATCGTAAAGGGCACTACCACCGGCACGGCCACCGACGCCGAGGGCAACTACTCCATTACGGCCCCCGACCCGAACGGCACCCTCACCTTTTCCTACATCGGCTACGTAGCCCAGGACGTGCCCATCAGCAACCGCGCGAACATCAACGTGACGCTGGCGACCGACGTGCAGGCCCTGAGCGAAGTGGTGGTGATCGGGTACCAGACCGTGCGCAAGCAGGACCTGACGGGAGCCGTTTCGGTGATCAACCCGGCCACGGCCAACCGCGTCGCCTCCAACTCGGTGGTAGAATCCCTCCAGGGCCTGGCCCCCGGGGTAACGGTACGCAGCGGCGGGGCCCCCGGGCAAATGTCGCGCGTGGAAATCCGGGGTGCGGCCAGCTTCACCAACACCGACCCGCTGTACGTGATCGACGGGATGATTGCCGACGCCAACACCACGGTCAACCAGAACGACATTGAGTCCATCCAGGTGCTGAAAGATGCCTCGGCCGCTGCCATCTACGGTTCACGGGCCGCCAACGGGGTCATCATCATCACCACCAAGCAGGGCAAGGAAGGCCCGGCCCGCGTGGGCTTTTCGGCCCGTTACGGCACGCAGCACATCCCCAAGCGGTGGGACGTGATGAATTCGACCGAATTTGCGGCCTTGCAGCGTACGCAGTACGAAAACTCCGGCCAGGCGCCGCCCGCCAGCATCAGCGGCGCCAACGCCAACCCCTCCGTCAATACGGACTGGCAGGATGAGGTCATGCAGACGGGCAACATCCAGGACTATAACCTTTCGCTGTCGGGTGGTTCCAAAACGGCTACTTACCTGATCTCGGGCAGTTATTTCACCAACAAAGGCGTCATCATCGGCAACGATTTCAAGCGGGGCAGCCTGCGCGTGAACACCCGCAGCACCAAAGGCCGGGTCACCTTCGGCGAAAACATTGTGCTCACCAACTCCGACGGACGGGGCCTGCCGCCCAACTTCATCAGCCAGGACGAAACCAACGCGTTCTACAACGCCCCCATCCTGTTGCCGATCATCCCGGTACAAGGCTCCCAGTACGTGTCGGCCACCAACCCCGAAGGCTGGGGAATCGGTACGACCGATGCCGTTACCTACACCTCCAACCCCGTAGCCGTAACCAACCTGAGCAGCCGGCGCTACAATTACGCCAAGCTGGTGGGCAACGCTTACCTGGACGTGAAAATCCTGGACTGGCTTTCCTACCGGTTCAACGCCGGCGCCGAAGTGAGCTTCGACCACCTCCGGGACCTGCGCCGGCTGGGGGTTTGGGAATTCAACGCCGCGCCCCGCGCCAGTTCCATTGACGAAGAGCGTTCCCGGTTCCTGAATCTACTGTTTGACAACACGCTGAATTTCAACAAGACCCTGGGCGTACACGCCATCAACGGCGTAGTGGGTATCTCGCAGCAGTCGGTCAACCGCGAAACCACCTCCGGCGGCCGGTCCAACCTCTCCAACTACAACGGACAAGACCTCACGACCATCGGTTCGGCGACGGGCACGGCCACGGCCAACGGCGGCCGGCCGGTGGATTACCGCATTTTCGGCTACCTGGGCCGGATCAATTATACCTACAATGACAAGTACCTGCTGACCCTGACGGGCCGCGTGGACCAGGATTCCCGCTTCAGCGAAAGATTCCGGACGGGTTTCTTCCCGTCCATCGCCCTGGGATGGCGCATCAGCCGCGAAGCATTTTTCAACGCGGATTGGGTATCTGACCTGAAACTGCACGCTTCGTACGGAGAACTGGGCATTGTGCCGCTCGATTCCTGGGAATACACCGCTTTCATCAATACCGGTCCGCGGGCCGTGTTCGGGCCCGACCAGTTTCCCTACATCGGCGCTACCCAGGCCCGGCTCGCCAACCCCAACCTGAAATGGGAGGAGCGGATCGTGAGCAACCTCGGCCTGGACGCCAGCTTCTTCAACAATGCCGTCACGTTGTCGCTGGAAGCCTACAACTCGCTTTCGAAAGACAACCTGCTGCGCCTGCCCGTA
>CADCTQ010000147.1 GCA_902805615.1 uncultured Cytophagales bacterium | reverse complement strand
GTCGAGCTGCCGGGCGGCGTCCAGCACAATGCGGCACATGGCGCCGTAGGTGACAATGGTAATGTCGGTGCCGGGCCGCAGGATTTCGGGTACGCCGAAGGGCACGCAAAACTCACCGATGTTGGCCGGCAGTCTTTCCTTGAGCCGGTAGGCGTTCAGCGTTTCCACCACCAGGGCCGGTTCGTCGGATTTGAGGAGGGTATTGTACATGCCGGCGGCCTGCGTGAGGTTGCGCGGCACGCCCACCTGCACGCCCCGGAGGCTGCTCAGGATCATGCCCAGCGGCGAACCGGAGTGCCACACGCCTTCGAGCCGGTGGCCCCGCGTGCGGATGATGAGCGGCGCCTTGTGGCCGCCCTTGGTGCGGTATTGCAGCGAGGCCAGGTCGTCGGAAAGAATCTGGATGGCGTACAACAGGTAGTCCAGGTACTGGATTTCCGAGATCGGCCGGAGTCCCCGCAGGGCCGCCCCGATGCCTTGCCCCACGATGGTCGCCTCGCGGATGCCCGTGTCGGTCACCCGCAGTTCGCCGTACTTCTCTTGCAGGCCGGCAAATCCCTGGTTCACGTCGCCGATGCGCCCCACGTCTTCCCCGATGGCAAACACCCGGGGGTCGCGGGCCAGCATGGCGTCGAAGCAGGCCCGGATGATTTCGCGGCCGTCCACCAGCGGGCTGTCGGGCCGGTACACGGGCTTTACCTCCGGCACCCGCACCACGGCCTGGTCCGACTCGCTGTAGAGGTGGGAATTATACCTTTCCCGGTTTTCGGCCTCCACGCGTTCCACCCAGGCAATGAGCCCGGCCCGGTGCCTGCCGGTTTCGTTGCGCAGCAGCCGCAGCGCTTTTTTCACCGTAGAGAGGGCGTCGCTGCGGATGGGATTGTTGGTCCGGGCCAGCGCCTCGGCCATGGCTTGCAATTGCACCCCGACCGGACTCACCCGGGCGGCTTCGCCCAGCAGGCGCAGCGCCTCGTTCTGGTCGGGCAGGATCGAGTTGGTGAAGTCAGTCCAGGCCGCGTTGCGGGCTTCCTTGGCCGTTTCTTTGGCTTCTTTTTCAATGGCGTCTACCTCAGCGGCCGTAGCAATGCCGCTTTCGATCATCCATTCCCGCATCTTGCGAATGCCGTCGTGGGCGGCTTCCCAAGTGAGGCGTTCCTTGGATTTGTAGCGTTCGTGGGAGCCGGAGGTGGAGTGCCCCTGTGGCTGGGTGATTTCGGTGACGTGGATGAGCACCGGCACGTGTTCTTCCCGGCAGATCTGGGCCGCCTGGGCGTACACCTCGCACAGGGCCGGGTAGTCCCAGCCCCGCACCCGGAAGATTTCGTAGCCCGGGCCGTCGGCGTCGCGCTGGAAGCCCGCCAGGATGGCCGAAATGTCGCCTTTGGTCATCTGGTACTCGTTGGGCACCGAGATGCCGTACCCGTCGTCCCACACCGACATCAGCACCGGCACTTGCAGGACCCCGATGGCATTGATGGATTCCCAGAAAAGTCCTTCGGCCGTGGAGGCGTTGCCGATGGTGCCGAAGGCCACTTCGTTGCCCTGGTTGGAAAACTGCGTGAGGTGCCGCAGGGCGGGGTTTTTGCGGTAAAGCTTGGAAGCATACCCCAGGCCCACGAGGCGGGGCATCTGGGCGGCCGTGGGAGAAAGGTCGGCGCTGGAATTCTTGATCTGCATCAGGTTCCGCCATTCGCCGCGTTCATCGAGGGAACGCGTGGCGAAGTGGCCGTTCATCACCCGGCCGGCCGTGGCGGGATCGGCCTGCACGTCGGCGTGGGCGTATAACTGGGCGAAATATTGCTGGAGGGTCAGCTCGCCGATGGCGAACATGAACGTCTGGTCGCGGTAGTAGCCCGACCGGAAGTCACCGGCCCGGAAGGCTTTCGCCATGGCAATCTGGGGCACTTCTTTGCCGTCACCAAAAATCCCGAACTTCGCCTTGCCCATGAAAACCTCTTTGCGGCCCAGGAGGCTGACGTGGCGGCTTTCGCAGGCCAGGCGGTAGTCTTTCAGTATCTCTTCCCTGGCCAGGGCCAGGGGGGTAGAAAGCTCTTTGATAATCACTTCTCGATTGATTTAGGTGGTAAATGGGTAGACTGCCCCTAACAAAAATAACTAAATTACACCATTAGGCAAGAAAGGGTACGGACCGGGGGCAAACCGGTTGCCTCTAAGCGGAGTATAAAAAATGCCTCGCCACTTTGTTTTCAATATATTTGTTTAGAACTTTAGTATTAAGCGAAACCAACTGACTAAATTGGATTATGGTGTCAAAATATTTGACTTTTTTTAGCGCGTTCTTATTGCAGACCGTCGTGGCCTTCGGGCAGGGGCAACTCTCCTTCAGCAAGGACAACCACGACTTCGGCGTAGTGACCGAAGGCACGCAGGCAACGTACGATTTTGAGTTCACCAACAGCGGCAACGAACCCGTCATCATCTCCAACGTAAGCGCCTCCTGCGGCTGCACGACGCCCTTCTGGACGAAAGAGCCCGTGCTGCCCGGTAAGAAAGGCAAAGTAACGGCCTCCTACAACAGCGCCGGCCGGCCGGGCGTGTTTCACAAAACGGTTACGGTGACGAGCTCCGCGCAGAATGCCAGCATCGTACTTTCCATCAAGGGCACCGTGGAGCCCAAGCCCGTGGTCGCCGCCACCCCGCAGGAAGTGGAGCGGTCGGGCCGGTTGGTGCTCAACAAGACCAGCCACAGCTTCGGAAAAGTGGAAAAAGGGCACCCGGTAAGCCAGGTATTCACCGTGCGCAACACCGGCAAGAGCGACCTGACCATCCAGACCGTGCAGAGCGGTTGCAATTGCGTATCCTTCCAGGCCTCCCAGCCCACCATTGCCCCGGGCGGCAGCGCTACCCTCGAACTACGGTATAACCCCCTGAACGGCGGCGCGCAGCAAGAGACGGTTACCATCTATTCCAACGACCTGCAAACGCCGGCCTACAAAGTCACCTTGCAGGCAAACGTCGTGGAGAGCCTCGCCTCGCAGAACATGCTCCGCGAGCAAAAGACGGCGGTCCCTTTCAAATAGTACCCTGCAAACCGATTAAAAGAAGCAGGGCGTAGCTACCAAGAGCTGCGCCCTGCTTCTTTTTCGGGAAAGGGAAAAGTACGGGTACTGATCGGTCAGGATACCTTCTGCAGCACTTGCAGCAATGAAAGCGGGGCGGCCACGTCTTCGGGCAGTTCGTCTTCCTCCGGCAACGCATCGTTCTCGGCAGTGGCGCTTACCGTTTCGTTGTAATACACCAGGCTCCATTCCCCTTCCTCGTCCTGCACCAACGCACTCAGCGATTCCACCCAGTCGCCGGAATTCAGATAGGCAATGCCTCCCAGCGATTTGATGGCGGGCTGGTGGATATGGCCGCAGATGATGCCGTCGCACTCCTTGATGCGGGCCAGTTCGGCCAGTTGCACTTCGTAGTCAGAGACGTACGACACGGCCGACTTCACCTTTTGTTTGATCACCTGCGACAGCGAGTAATAGGGCAAGCCCCGGCGCGTGCGGTACTGGTTGTAGATTTTGTTGAACCAGAGCAGAAATGTGTAGCCGATGTCGCCCAGTTTGGCTACCCACTTGAGCTTGGTCGTGATGGAGTCGAACACGTCGCCGTGCGTCACGTAGTATTTATGGTTCTGCCATTTGAGCACGTAATCGCGTTGAATGGAGAAGTTGCCCACCTTCAGCGGCAGTACCTGGTCGAGAAAATCATCGTGGTTGCCCCGCAGGTAGATCACTTTCGTATCGTGGTCTTCGATCATCTTCAGCACCGTTTTGAAGAACCGGGTATGCTTGCGTTTCCACGAGCCGTACTTCTTCAACTGCCAGCCGTCAATGATGTCGCCGTTCAGGATGAGCTTGTCGCAGGAGAACTGCTTCAAAAAGTTCGTAAGTTCTTTGGCTTTCGACCCGGAAGTGCCCAGGTGGACGTCGGAGATTACGATGGTTCTGCAATGAGTCTTCAAACCGGGGTTGGGTTGGATGTAACTGCAAGGTAGCCAGCCAAGATGACCGCTGAATTAAGGAATTTTTACGATTACGGCAAATTACAGTACCGAAAGGTGTACGCGTTTTAACGGATTGTTGCGGGTGGGTGTACGGGGTAAACTGGGAGTAATACGGGATGGGAGGCCCGTGATACAATGCATCCGGGACAGCAGAATGCGTCGAGAGGTTTTCCTCACAAAAAAGCTGATTTTTCCTCAAACATAGT
>CADCTQ010000146.1:17619-18435 GCA_902805615.1 uncultured Cytophagales bacterium | reverse complement strand
CCGGTTCTGGAGTTTGAGCACCACCGGGCAGGAGGCGTCAATGAGTTCGATGTTGTTGCGCAGGGCCAGTTGGTAGGTGGAAGGCGGCTCACCGTGGGCCCGGATGAGCACCTGTTCGTCGCGCAGGTGCACCAGCTCATCGTGGTTGATGACCCGCAGGCCCTTCTTTTCCAGGCGCTTCACCTCCTCGTCGTTGTGCACAATGTCGCCCAGGCAGTAGAGGTAGCCCCTCTCGTCCAGTATTTCCTCCGCCATTTCGATGGCGTAGACGACCCCAAAGCAGAAGCCCGAACTTTGGTCAATCGTAACGTGAAGATCCAGCATACAAGTATAACCAGCAATAGGTGGAAAAGTTTAGGGATCTCTTGCATTTACGGGGATTCCGGAAACTGCTCCGTATTTCTCCGGGGCGCAGGGGCCCCGTTCGTCGTTACCGGCCTGTTCTGTTCAACGGATCATGCTCCGCAGTATCATTTCAATTTTTCTCTTCCTGGTTTGATTTTCAACGAACATCCTCCGCGGTATCATCTAAATCATTTCCATCGTGGTATAATTTAGCCAGTAAAGCGATTAATTGCAAATAAGCGGGTAGGTTTGTTGCCCCAGTCCCCAATTCCCTACCGTGAGCCACCCGTTACTGGCCGTAGAACGCGTTTCCAAAACCTACCCCGGCGGCGGGGCAGCCGCACTGCACGACGTTTCCCTGCACCTCCAAGCGGGGGAGCTGCTGGCCCTGACGGGGGAAAGCGGCAGCGGCAAAACCACCCTGCTCCGGCTCATTGCCGGGCTGGAGGAGCCCGACGCCGGTACGGCGGT
>CADCTQ010000146.1:0-17609 GCA_902805615.1 uncultured Cytophagales bacterium | reverse complement strand
AAAAACGCGCTGCGGCAGTACGACGCGGCCTACCGCGACCGGCGGCTCCGCGAAATGCTGGCCCTGGCCAAGCTCGAAGACCTGAAAGACCGCCTGCCCCGCCAGTTGTCGGGCGGGGAGCAGCAACGGGCGGCGCTGGCCCGGGCCCTGGCCGACGAGCCGGCCCTGCTGCTGATGGACGAACCCTTCAGCAACCTCGACCCGTCCCTGCGCCGCGACCTGCGGGGGGAAATCCGTGCCATGCTGGCCGGCAGCGGCTGCGGGGTGATCCTGGTTACCCACGAGCCGGCCGACGCCCTTTCGATGGCCGGCCGGGTGGTGCTGCTCCGGGCGGGGCGGGTGCTGCAAAGCGGCTCGCCCCGCGACCTCTACCACCGCCCCGAAACCGCCTACGCGGCCCGTTTCTTCGGCCCGGCCAACCTGGTGCCCGCCGGCGGCCTGCTTTCCCTGCTCGAAGGGTCGGCGGCCGGCCGGTCCCTGGCGGCGCAACTCCCTCCGCAGGGTGGACGAACCCTCTGCCTCCGGCCCGAACACCTGTTGCCCTCCCCTCCGGCGGACGCCCACCTGGGCGGCACCGTGCAGGCAGTCACTTTCTACGGGGCCTACGAGGAGGCTAGCATCTCCCTGGAAGCCGGCTTTTCCCTCCTGGTCCACGTGCCCGTGGGCCACTGGCAACCCGGCCAGCCGGCCTGGCTGCGGCTGCGGGAATCGGCCTGGCACCTGCTGGCAGAGGCAACCACGGAGACACGGGTTTCACGCAAAGACGCAAAGGAGGAGCGCGAAGGGCGCAAAGAAAAGAACTAAACCGCTAAGAGCGCAAAGAAGACGCAAAGACCGCCAGGAGAACGCGTATTCCCTCGCATCCGTGCCGCAATCCTGCTAATCCTTTAATCCTGATCCCCTTTGCGTCTCTATGGCGAGCCTTGCGGTTTGGTTCTTCGCAGGAAGCCTCGAAAATAAAAAGGGCTACGTCCTTTCGGTCCGCAGCCCCCATTCATCACCCCACAAATCCCGGCTTAATCTCAGTGATTGTCGTGCCCCTTGCCCAAAGAATCCTTCGGGGTAGAAGTGGTCGTAGACGTTTTGGTTTTGGTCGTCGTGCCCGTCGGGGTGGTTTCGGTGCCCGAAGCGTCGCCGCGGTTGTCGCTGCTGCTGTTGTGCTGGTTGCCATTGTGCAGCGCGCCGCTGTTGCTGTCCTGGCTGTTGCCCGAAGCGCCCGACGAGGAGTTGCTGCCCGAAGTACCCGAGCCGCTGGTGGTGCCGCCCTGCGTACCCGACTGCTTGCTGCCGGAGGTGCCGCCCTGCGCGGGGGCGCTGTGCACCCCGTTGCCGTACTGCTGGTTTTTGCTGCGCACTGTGTCCTGTTCGCCGGCTTGCTGGCCGGTGGTGGCCGGGTCGTTGGGCGTCGCCGGCGTGCTCATCTCGGTGGTGGTGTTTGCGCCGCCCGTGGTGCCGGAAGTGCTGCCGGAACTCATCGAGCCCGACGAGTTGCCCGAGCCGTTGGTGGTACCCGAAGAACTACCGGACGAACTGCTCGTATCGGTCAGGGAGCCGGCGTCGTTGGTGTTGCCGTTGCCTACGCCATTGGTATTGCCCGTGCCGTACGTGCCCGAGTTGCCACCCGCGCCGGCCTGCGGCGACGTGCCCTGGTTGCAGGAATATAAGAAGGTCAGGCCCACGGTTGCCACCGCCAGGGTTCCCTTGGCGGCCAGTGCGGCCAGTTGTTTGGTGATCGAAGTCATATGGGTCTGATTTGAAAGCTACTGTGAGAGCTATTGTTTGTTGTCGGGCACGTGCGGATTGCTCTTGTCGTTGGGCGTGCCCGAAGTTCCGCCGGTGGTGCCGTTGCTGCTGCCGGTGGACCCGGGGGTGCCAATGCTGAGGGTATCGCCGTTGGTGGAGGGACTCGCCGTAGCCGACGTGTTGATGGTGTCACTGCCGCCTTCCCGGCCGTTGAGGCCGTAGTTCATCGAATCGGACGGCGTGACGGCGGGCACGTTCTGTTCGGCATCGGCTTCGGTGCCGTAGCCTTTCTCCTCACTCCCGCCGCAGGAATACAGCAGGGTACCCGCCAGCGTGAGGCCCATGAAAGCCCCGCGGGCCATTCTATTTCTTATGTAAGTCGTTTTCATCTTCCGTAGTGGTTGTGAAGAAGCAAAGCCCCGGGTACGGACCCTGTCGGCCGCTTTTGCCGCTTCCATAGTTAATAAATACAATTATACGCAGTGCTTACTGCGCTTACTTCCCTAATTATGAGCGTTATATACGTAAATAAACCCGGCGGGATACATACTTAAATTCTATTCCGGATAAATCCGTATTACTACGTACGCAAAACGGCCGTTTCGCCCCGGTACGACGTCCGAAAGTGCACCGATACCCCGCCGGGCGGGGTATCGAAGCGGGAGAGGTTGCGACAAATACGGGAAAGAACCCGGGGCCTTGCGGAGAAATTTACAATTCCTCCGTAAGATTGCACCCGTAGCTGGGGAGACCTAATCGCCTCAACCGGGCGCAGTTGCACCTAAAAAATAAAAACAGGCGCCGGGAAGCAGTTACCCAAAACACAAATTTTTGCGCAAACTTCAGCCAAATTTCGGGAAATACGTAAACAGCCACGAAAGCAGAAAGACAGCCATCCATGATCCGCTTACTATTAGCCGATAATTTTCCAATGATGCGGGAAGGCGTAAAGGCATTGCTTGCCGGCGACCCCGCAGTAGAAGTGGTGGGTGAGGCCGCCCACTTCGGGGAGGTGCCCACGCTGGCCGGTCACGCCCGGGCCGACGTACTGCTGCTGGGCACCGATACCCCCGACAAACAGACCGTACACCTGGTACGCAACCTGAGCGGAATGCCCGCGGCGGGGAAAATCCTGGTGTGCACCCAGTCGGAGCAGGAAAGCGACATCCTGCAACTGCTCGACGCGGGGGCGCACGGCTACGTGCTCCGCAACACCGAGCCGGAAGAACTCCGGTTCGCCATCCACTCATTAGCCAAAGGGAATCCGTATATTTGTTCCAAAATCACCCTGAACTTACTGCGGACCCTCAACAACGAGGCCCCCGGACCCGCCCGGCTCGCCGGGAAGCGTCCCGACAACCTGTCGCGGCGCGAAATGGAAGTGCTGGGCCTGATTGCGCAGGGGTATACCAATGCGCAGATTGCCGACAAGCTGTTTACCAGCAAACGCACCATCGAAACGCACCGGCAGAACCTGCTCGAAAAGACCAATTCGAGCAATACCGCAACGCTGATCCGCTACGCAGTACTCCGGGGGTTGATTCAATAATGAGACCTTAATCCTATCTATACTGAATGCAAGAATCTATACCCTACATGCGGGCTGCCATTGAGCAGGCCCGGCAGGGAGGTACTCCCTTTGGCTGCGTCATCGTCAAAAAAGACGCCGTGGTGGTGTCGGCCCACAACACGGTGGCCCAGGACCTCGACGTGACGGCCCACGCCGAAATCAACGCCCTGCGTAAGCTGCACGCCCAGAAAAAGCGGGTGGACCTGTCGGGCTACGTGCTCTACACCACCTGCGAACCCTGCCCCATGTGCATGTCGGCCATTCTCTACGCGGGCATCACCACGGTGGTGTACGGGGCCTCCATCAACCAGGCCCGGCAGTACGTGCCGCAGATCGAAATTGCCTCCCACGACGTGACGGCCAAAAGCCCCCACAAAGCCCTCATCATCCCGGGAATGCTCGGCCCCGAATGCCTCCACCTGTTCGAAGAGTTTCCGCAAAAGAGTGGTAAGTGATCAGTGGTTGGTGGTAAGTAGTACGCGGTAGCAAACCTGCGCGTACCCACTTACCACTGGCCGCTAACCACTAACCACTCTTTTTATATATTTGCGGGTATACCTAACACCTGTTCAAATTTTTACAAATCATGAGTGGACAAAAGATCACCATCAGCAACGGCAAATTGCAGGTTCCTGACCAACCTATACTCCCATTTATTGAAGGCGACGGCACGGGTCCGGACATTTGGGCGGCCTCCGTCCGGGTGTTTGACGCAGCCGTGGAAAAAGCCTACGGCGGCAAGCGGAAAATCCAGTGGCGCGAAGTGATGGCCGGCGAAAAGTCATTCAACCAGACCGGCAACTGGCTGCCCGAAGAAACGCTGACCACCTTCCGGGAGTACCTGGTGGGCATCAAGGGACCGCTGACCACGCCGGTGGGCGGTGGCATCCGGTCGCTGAACGTGGCCCTGCGCCAGGAACTGGACCTGTACGCCTGCGTGCGCCCGGTGCGTTGGTTCAAGGGCGTGCCCTCCCCCGTGCGCCAGCCCGAGCTGACCGACATGGTGATCTACCGCGAAAACACCGAAGACATTTACGCCGGCATTGAGTTCAAGGACGGCACGCCCGAAGCGCAGAAGATGAAGTCTTTGCTCCAGGAAAACTTCCCGCAGGCGTTCAAGAAGATCCGCTTCCCCGACAGCACCAGCCTGGGCATTAAGCCCGTATCCAAAGAAGGCACCGAACGCCTCGTGCGGGCGGCCGTCGAATACGCCATCAAGAACAAAAAGCCTTCCCTCACGCTGGTCCACAAGGGCAACATCATGAAATTCACCGAGGGCGGCTTCCGCGACTGGGGCTACGAACTGGTGAAGCGCGAATTCGGCGCGGTGGAGATTGACGGCGGTCCGTGGTGCAAGCTGCCCGGCGGCCTCATCATCAAAGACGCCATTGCCGACGCGTTCCTCCAGCAGATCCTGCTCCGCCCGGCCGAGTACTCGGTGATCGCCACGCTCAACCTGAACGGCGACTACATCTCCGACGCCCTGGCGGCCCAGGTGGGCGGCATCGGCATTGCCCCCGGCGCCAACATCAACTACGTGACGGGCCACGCCATCTTCGAAGCCACGCACGGCACGGCGCCCAAGTACGCCGGCCAGGACAAGGTGAACCCCGGTTCGGTGATCCTGTCGGGTGCCATGATGCTGGAGTACCTGGGCTGGCAGGAAGCGGCCGACCTGATCTACTCGGGCCTCGAAAAAGCCATTGCCTCCAAGCGGGTCACCTACGACTTCGAACGCCTCATGGAAGGCGCCACGCTGCTCAAATGCTCCGAGTTCGGCAACGAGATCATCAAAAATATGAGCCCGGTGGGCGTTACGGCTTAAGGCCGGCCTGACGGCATAGCAGCCCCCCGGAAGACTCGGTTTTTCGGGGGGTTGTTTTTTTAAATTTCACCATGTAGACACGGAGGAGAGGTTTCACGCAAAGACCGCAAAGAAGAGAACTTAACCGCAAGGATCGCAAAGAGAAGGCGCAAAGGGCGCAAAGAAATACGCGTTCCCCTTGCGGCCTTTGCGTCTACTTTGCGCCCCTTGCGGTTAAGTTCTCTTCTTTGCGCCCCTTGCGTCTTCTCTTTGCGATCCTTGCGGTTAAGTTCTTCTTCCCCGGTCAGCACCCCGCAACTGATCAGCAGAAATGCTAACATTGCGATCAGCATACTGCGACGCCGCGGCGTTCGAAATAACTTTTTCCACTTACGCACTCCCTCTCCATGAAAAGAAGAAACTTCCTGCACAACACAGTTGCCGTCGGCGCCCTGGGTAGTTTAGGTGCCACGGCCCAGACGGGTCCCAAAAAGGGCCGGGGCCGCGAATACTACGAGTTGCGGGTGTACTCGGTGGCCTCCGCCGAAAAGCAGGCCCTGCTCGACGAGTACCTGCAAAACACGGTCTTGCCGGCGTACGGCAAGCTGGGCATCAAAAACGTGGGTGTCTTCAAGGCCCTCGACGACGCGGCCAACCACTCGGTGTACCTGCTCATTCCCTACACTTCGATGGAACAGTTTGCGACGGCCACCGCCAAGGCCGGCGGTGACCTGGCCTACGGGGCACCGGCCACTTACGCCGGCGTGCCCATGAAAGACCCCGTGTACGAACGCATCGAGAGTTCGCTGCTGCTGGCCTTCGAAGGAATGCCGCAAATGAAAGTGCCGGCCAAAAAGGACCGCATTTTCGAACTGCGCATTTACGAAAGCCACAACGAGAAGGCCGGCAAGCAGAAGGTCAAGATGTTCAACGCGGGCGGCGAAATCGCGATTTTCAACCAGACGGGCCTCACGCCGGTGTTTTTCGGCGAAGCCCTGGTGGGTACGCGCCTGCCCAACCTCACCTACCTGCTCACCTTCGACAACATGGAGGCCCGCGAACGGAACTGGAAGCAATTCGGCAGCCACCCCGACTGGGTGAAGCTCAAAGACCAGCCCGAGTACGCCGACACCGTTTCCAAGATCACCAACATCTTCCTGGCCCCGGCGGCGTATTCGGGGGTGTAGGGGAAGGCAGCGATTAGAAGTGTGCTGTTAGATTTGAGACACGAGACGTAAACTGTTTTGTATTTTATTTTGGGCTGGCTACCCGACCGGTAATCATTGGACAACATATGGCTTACGGTGATTTTACGCTGGAAGAAATTGAACTGCGGTTTGGCGTGCGGAACCGGACCGGGCGGTTGTTTCCGTTGGTAACCCCGGTGGAGCCCGGTGAAAAGCTCAAAGAAGCTTTACAACTGGCAACTGAGTTGCCCGTGCGCAGCGAAAAGGCCCGGTCCGAAACCATCGTGTTCCCGTTGCTGGTTGAGTTGCGGAGCCGCAACAACAAGTTCTTCACCATCTACTCGGGCGACGTGCTGAACGCCGACGAAGAGAAAGGGTTACGGGGGGAATGCGACTTCATCCTGGCGAAGGACATTGGTTCATTCAGCATCAGTTACCCCATCATTCAAATCGTGGAAGCCAAGAAGAATGACCTGGAAATTGGTGTTCCACAGTGCGCTGCCCAACTGATCGGGGCTCAGATTTTCAACCGGAAAAAGGGCGTCACCCTGGATAAACTGTACGGTTGCGTGACCACCGGCAACGAGTGGATGTTCATGCAGTTGGAGCAGGACTTACTGATTGACCCCAGGGTGTATTATCTCAACGAAATCAACGAGTTGCTGGGCGTGTTTCAGTGCATCATTGATCACTACCGGCAGACCATCCCCTAGGCGGGGCGGTACCCGATCTTTTTTCATGACAATGTTTGCGCAAACGGCCCGGGCCGCCGGTTTTCTACTCCTCTTCCTGCTGCTGACGGCCCTCACCCAGGTCGGGGGCCTCGTGCTCCTGGGCTGGCTGCCCCTCCGGCGGGTCGTCAATGCCAGGATGCCGGACGGGTTGCTCAAAAAATTCGTGGGGCCGCTAAGTTTTCTCGTCCTGTACCTGGCCGTCACCTTGCTGCTCGTGCCACCCCTGGCCCGGCGGCTTGGACGCGTGCCGCTGCCCGTCCGGGGTACGGCCCACGTGGCGCCGCTCACCGTGTGGACGTGCCTGCTCAACCGGCACTACGTAAAGCCGGGCCTCCGGGAATCCCTGTATGACGCCGCCCGGCAACTGCACGCCGCGTTTCCGGGCACCCGGGTCGCTTACCTGGACGCCAACTTTCCCTTCCTCGATGGCTTTCCGCTCTGGCCGCATCTGAGCCACCACGACGGCAACAAGCTGGACCTGGCCTTTTGCTACCGGGATGCGCGCACCGGGGAACCGTCCGGCCTGGCCCCCTCTCCCATCGGCTACGGGGTGTACGAAGGTCCGGCACCGGGCGAACCGGATACCCCGCGGGACTGCGCCGCCCGCGGCTACTGGCAGTACGGCCTGCTGGGCTCCCTGGTGCCCGGGGGCAAAAAGGGGACGGTGCGCTTTGACCCGGAACGCACCCGGCGGCTCATCGGGTTGCTGGTTGCGCAGCCGGGCGTACAAAAACTGTTCATTGAGCCGCACCTGAAAGCGAGACTGCGCCTCCGTTCGGGCAAAATCCGGTTTCACGGCTGCGGGGCCGTCCGCCACGACGACCACATCCACGTCCAACGGTAGCCCCGCGCCCCTCATCTCCGTCTCCCAAATCCCGCTCTCCCCGAAAATCACTTAATTTTACCCCTCCCGATCCCACTTACCACTTACCACTAAAGCCCTTCCCGTGCCCTCCCCCCTCCTTCCCCAACTCCTCTTCCGGGTGCTGTGCGATACCCGGCCGCCGGCCGTCACCGACGGGGCGTACCTGTTCGGCCAAACGGCGGACAACCAGGAATCGGTGTTTGCCGCCGCCGGGCAACTGCTGACGGCCATGCTGACCCGACGGGTGCTGCTGCCCCACACCGAACCCATGAGCGGTTACCCGGGTTTCCGGGCCTGGCAGCAAGCCCTGCACGGGCAGGGCATCGGCAACTTGCAGATCGAAGGCGTCACGGGCATTGCCTCGACCATGCTCCATACGCTCATCGAAGCGGAGGCCCTGGTCCGGTTTGCCAGACTGCGGGGCTACCGCAGCCTGTACGTGGTGGCCCCGCCCTTCCACCAACCCCGCGCCTTCATGACGGTCGTGACGGTAGCCCGGCGCGAATACCCGGAACTGCAACTGTACAGCTTCCCCGGTACCGCCCTCCCGTGGCAGGAAGGCGTGACGCATTCCCAGGGCCAGACCCGCGGCACCCGCAGCGAACTCATCCACGGCGAACTCGAACGCATCCGCGTCTACCACGAAAAAGGCGACCTGGCCTCCGTCGAAGACGTGCTGGAGTACCTGGACAACCGGGGTTAAAAAGGAGACCGCAGACCGGAGGAAGGGAGACGGGAGGAGGCGTGCCCATGCAACGTGGAGAATGGATGATCACGCTAACCAATTGAGCCAAAAGGAAGAAGGGAAAAGGGAGACTGAGGAACACCCGGGTACGTCAGTTCCCCTTTCTCCTTCTTGATTACAAACCCGTACCCCGGGTCGCGGGTTGTACCGTCACGCCTCCTCCGGTCTCCTTTCCTCCGGTCTGCGGTCTCCTTCCTAATGTGCGCAGGGCGAAAAAATGCAGGGTATAGGCCAGGGGGACGAGGAAGCCGGGCAGCCAGATGAAGGGAAAGCGGGCCACGATGGTATTGGCCGGTTCGTTGGTGAACGCGCGCATGGGCGTCGGCATGGAAAGGACGGAGATCACCACGATGGTAGCCAGCAGGGCCAGCCCCATCACGTTCCACCCGAGCAGGATGGGCCGGCGCCACCGGGGCCGGGCCGTGAGCAGGTACACGGCCAGCGGCGCCGTGATGCCCGTAAGCACGTCGAAGTTGAGTCCCTCAAACGTCATCTGGACCGGCAGGAGGCCCTGTTGGTGCAGCGCCCAGAGCAGCACCTCCACGGCCACCCGGAAGGTTTGCAGGTACAGCAGCCACTGCACCGGTACGTGGCGCAGCACCGCGCCGAACTTTTGCGAAAACGTCAGGAACAGTGCCACCACCAACGGCGGCAGCAACACCAGCGGCATCAGCGGGGGCGGAAACGTGGAGAAGTCCTGGGCGGGCCCCGTCAAGGACAATAAGGCCGTGTACGCCAGCCACGCCGCCAGGGCAAGGCCGGTCAGCAGCACGATTTGCCTGCGCCGGGCGGGGGCGTAACCCGCCGCAGTGAGGGTGAGCCAAAGGCCACGCAGGACCACGGCCAGGCACAAGCAGGAGAGGGCGGCAAAGCCCGCTTGCGTTGCCAGGTAGGTTGGCGATGCCATGCAAGGAGAGAAAGGTATCGGGTATCAGGCACCCCAAATGCCCACTGCCCGGGATGGACAGTGAAAGGAATGCAGAAAAAGCACCGTACTTCCGGCGGCTGCCGCCGCCGGAGGTACGGATCAAATGCGTGTCTTCCGGGCAGAGCCCCCTTGCGGAAAGCTTCCGGCCGGCCGGAGGAAGTACGGTTGGTTAGTACCGGTCGCCCCGACGGTCGTCGCCGCCGCGGTTGTAACCGCCACCACCACCACCGCCGCCGCCGCCACGGTTGTAGCCGCCGCCGCCACCACCGCCACCGCGGTTGTAGCCGCCACCACCACCGCCGCCGCCAAAGCCGCCACCGCCCCGACGATCGTCGCGCTTGTCTTCGGCCTTGTTTACCACGATCGTACGACCGCCGATCTCTGCCCCGTTCAGTTCATCTATTGCCTTCTGCGCCTCTGCGTCATCGGCCATTTCCACAAAGCCGAAGCCTCTGCTTTTGCCGGTGAACTTATCCATAATAATGGTTACTGAGCCAACTTCTCCGTATTCCTCAAAATATTCCCTCAAGTCATCTTCTTCGGTACTAAAGGGAAGGCTTCCTACAAAAATTCTCATGTCTAACTGTGCTTTTGATTAGTGATTACTTTTCGCAAAGTAGCTTTATTTTGCTTCATATACGAAAACTGGCAAGAATAATCTGAAAAGGATGCTTATTTTTATTTAAAAGCCCCCTGGCACCCCTCCAGCGGCCTCCGAATGCCCTTCGCCCGGCCCGCCTTTACTCCAGCGGTTGCCGCCCGACGCCCTCTTTGGTGATGCGCACGGGCCTGATGAGCCCCCCTTCGTCGAAGTACAGCCGGTCTACGCAGGTTACGCGGTGGTTGGGATCAGTTTCGCCCAGCGGCCGGCGGTGGTACACCACGTACCAGAGGTCCTTGCCCGGCACCTGGATCACCGAGTGGTGCCCGGCGCCGGTTGCCACCTTGGGGTCCTGCTGGAGGATTTTGCCCATGCGTTTGAACGGCCCGAGGGGCGAATCGGCCACGGCGTAGGCCACCGAATAGTGGGGGCCGCCCCAGTCGCCCTCCGACCACATGAAGTAATATTTGCCCTCCCGGATGAACATAAACGGTCCTTCCACGTAACCTTGGGGCGTGATTTCCCGGAACGTCTGCCCGTCGGGGAAGGGCGTAAAGCCGGTAAAGTCGTCGTTGAGCCGGGCAATGTTGCAGTGCGACCAGCCGCCGTACACGAGGTAGTACTGCCCGTCGGCGTCGCGGAACACGAACTGGTCAATGGGCTGGGCGCCGTTGTGGATCTGGCCGACGAGGGGTTTGCCCAGGTAGTCGGTGAAGGGTCCTTCGGGACGATCGGCCACGGCCACGCCAATGCCGCCAACCTCGCCTTCGTGCACGTCGTTGGCGCCGAAGAACAGGTAGTACTTGCCGCCTTTCCCGACCACGGCCGGGGCCCACATGGCCCGCCGGGCCCACTTGATGCGGGTGGTATCCACGATGCGGGGGTGCTTGGTCCAGGTCACCAGGTCGGGCGAGGAAAACGCGTCCATGAACACCTGTTCGTCGAACGGGGCCGAGTAGGTGGGGTAGATCCAGTAGCGGTTGCCGAAGATGATGCCTTCGGGGTCGGCGTACCAGCCGGGAAACACGGGGTTGCCGGCCCGGTCCTTTGTGGTGGGGGCGGCTTTGGTGGTTTTGGGGTTCGTAGCTGCCGGGGTGGTCTTTTGCTGCGCAGCCGCGCCGTGCGCCAGCAGCAGGGCGGCGAGGGCGGCGGAGAGTAAGGGTTTGTGCATGGAAGTGGTTCGTTGGTTCAATGCCGGTCAGTACGGCTGGAGATCGGTAAATACGCATTCAATTGGGAACACCCGTAATATCATTTTTTTAGCTGGGTGCGCCCCGATGGGCCCGCAAAAAATTATTGGCCTTATCTTCGCCCGTAGAAATGACCTCAGAACCAGAATACGTCTCCCCTATGAAAAGTACTTCGCAGTTGGTGCTCACGCGGGCCCAGGAATCGAGAGCCGCCATCGAAAGGCTCTACATCACCATGCGGCACCTGTTTAACCGGGGGTACTACAAGCCCTCCAAAGTATCGGGCGAAGAAATGCGCCGCGCCCTGCTCACGCTGCGGCCCGAAATTTACGGCTCGGTCAACGACCCGCAGAAGGTGGAACTCGACGGGCTGGTGTACGTGATGGACCGCCTGCCCAAGGGCATTGAGTCGTGCCGGTTCATTACGCTTACCTCGCAGGAAGGCTACGCCGCCTCCCGCTTCCCGGTGCTGGTGCCCGCCAAGCGCCGCCGCAACTGCTACCGCGTGGACGAAGAGCAGATGATCGTGGAGGTGACCAACGGCCGGAGCGAAATCTACGACATCCTCACGCACCTGACCTTCATGTTCATGGAGGCCGACAAGATCCGCCGGCACGCCTTCCACGAACGGGGCGGCATCACCCGGGAGTGGGAAAAGCTGGAAGCCATCATCAAGTCGGGCGGCGTGGTGGAGGAAGACGAACGCGAACTCGCCCTCACCTACGTGAGCACCATCCTGGGGCGTACCTTCGCCGAAACCGTGAAGGCGTACATGCGCTTCCAGGAAAACCCGGGCACCAACAGCGGCCTCTTCGAGATCGTGTACGGGCTGGGCAAAACCGCGATGGGCGAAGAATCCAAGGGCCTCGACCGGGAGATCAGCTTTACGCCGACGCTCCGTGAACGCATCGGCCACCACCTGTACGGCGAACGGTGGGCCACCCGCATCAAGCAGTACCTGCTCGAAAAAGGGCTGCACGAACGGCCCCTGCACATCATCAGCGCCAATCCGCACAGCGTGATGAACTGCCTCTACGCGGCCCCGGCCCTGGGCAAAAACCAGCCCGAAGGCGACCTCTACGACATCGCCCTGCAACTGAGCCGGCCCGAAAACGCCAACCTCCGCCGCCAGGTGGCCGGGTACGCCGCCGAAAACGGCCTGCACGAACTCGAAGACAGTTCGGGCACGAGCATCCTGGTACAGCTCATTGACACGGCCCGGCTCAACCCCAAGAAGCTGCCGGCCGAAATTGCCTGCAACCCCGAATACCTCAAGGAACAGCAGCCGGTGATCCTGGTGATGGACTACGCCTTCGGCGAACAGGCCTTCGAAACGATGGACGAGCTGCTCAAGCCGTACACGGAGGGCGGCACCAAGTTCCGCATGAACGTGGCTTCCATTTCGATCATGGGCAAGGCGGGCATCCTCACCGGCGACAAGGGCGACATTATGATCCCGACATCGCACATTTTCGAGGGCACCGCCGACAACTACCCGCTCGACAATGGCTTTGCCAAGGAAGACTTCGAAGGGGCCGGCGTGCCGGTGTACGAAGGGGCCATGATCACGGTGCTGGGCACGTCGCTGCAAAACCGCGACATCCTCTCGTACTTCAAGCATTCTTCCTGGAAGGCGATTGGGCTGGAAATGGAAGGGGCGCACTACCAGAAGGCCATCCAGGCGCAGTCCAAAATCCGCGACAGCGTGGGCCGTGACGTGAAGGTGCGCTACGCCTACTACGCCTCCGACAACCCGCTGGTGACCGGCGCCACGCTGGCTTCGGGCAGCCTCGGGGCCATCGGCGTCAAACCCACCTACGTGATCACCGTCAAGTGCCTGAGCAAAATCCTCTGCCACGCGGGTAAGGTCAAGGAAGTGGTCATGCCGTAAATACGGAGACCGCAGACCGGGGGAAGGGAGACCGGAGGAGGATCAGGATGTACAGGATTGAAGGATGACCAGGATTTGGGTGGGGTTACGGAGCAGGTTGGTGGGTAGACGGGAGGAAACCCTATAAAGTTTTGAATGAAGTGGCATGATTTAAGTCGTTGTAAATTAACAACATCCAGAATATTTCCCGTTTTATCAGCAGGGTAGTAAGACTGCCGGGCCTGGGTCTCTTGCCTTACATTTTATCCCTAAAGTTTATCTTTTATGAAGTACAGCATGGCGTGGCTGCTGGAGCAGCACGGGCGGGGTGAAAAGTTGAAGTACGTATTCTTCTGGGGGCACCAGCCCAAAAAGGACGGCAGCGTCGGCGAACCATGCTTCAGCCAGTGGTGGCCGTCGCCGTTCAGCGTGGCGGGAGTCGAGTACAAAACCGCGGAGCACTGGATGATGGCGCAGAAGGCCCGCCTGTTCGGCGACCGGAAACACGCCGGACAGGTGCTCTCCTGCGCCACGCCGGCGGAAGCGAAAAAGATCGGCCGGCTGGTGGAAGGTTTCGACGCTCAGTTGTGGGACGCGCACAAGTACGCGTACGTCCGGGAGGGCAACCTCCACAAATTCTCGCAGCACCCGGCCCTGCGGGAATTCCTGCTGAACACCGGGGACCGCGTGCTGGTGGAAGCCAGCCCCGTGGACAACATCTGGGGCATCGGCATGGCAAAGACCGACGAGCACATCCACAACCCTACCAGGTGGAAGGGCGAGAACCTGCTGGGCTTCGCGCTGATGGAAGTACGGGATGAACTGAGATAGTATAAACTGTTATTTTACAGTAATTTAATTAATAATGAGTTCCGGCTTTGTATCCATCGTTCCTGTTGCAATTGAATTGGAACATCCGGAGGAAACGGCGGTCACCGTTGTAGGGTGGCTGGCTGAAAAAGAAATCATTATCCCCCGGCAAACGGATTGTGTTCTGGGAAGTGCTTTTGGTTTTCCACCTGGTCCGAGGTATAAAGACGCCCTGGAAAGAGGTGGCAACTACTGGTACTTTGAGGAGTTCAATGCAGCGAATGGCCTGGAAGTCATCACCGGCAGAACCGTATTTCACGCGGGCGGTAACGGACTTTCAGCGGTAACATGCCCCTGTTGCCGGGCCGACATTATTGATAATGATGCTTGGGGCGATTTCCTGGCGGAATGGGTAGCGGGGGGCACATCTCATCTCCCGTGCCCGGAATGTGGGCAAAAAAGCCTGTTGAATGCGTACGACTTTACCATCGAGCAAAAATTGATTTGGGCTTTCAGCAACTTCGGGCTTACCTTCTGGAACTGGCCGGGTGAATTCAAAGCTGGTTTTATCGGCGAACTGGAAGACGTAATAGGGACGCCGGTCAAAATTGTATACGGGAGAATATGACAGCTTAGTCAACCTTTACCCGTACCCGAGGAGTTGATCACACAAACCGGCATTTCGGAACCGCCTCCCCTCGCTGTCATTCCCGGAGGGAATCTTTTTCGAATAACGGAAAGTCAGCAGTATACCCAAAAGTTTCCCCCGGGGCTGGCAGTACCCGGAGAGGCAGCAAAACCCGGGCAGGGTCAACCATGCAGATAACGGCTCAACTGACTTCTGCACAGGCGGCTATACCGGCGTCCTGTACCAACGCGGCACACTTATCATTGCGCGCATCCTTTCCCCCTTCCCATCGCAACCCTATTCCAACCTTCGCTTAACTTTTCCACGCCTGCGTAAACTTTTTGCCCCGCCCCCGGCGTTTTACAGGCAGTCCTCTTTTCCCAAATACCCCGTCCGGCCCCTAGCGACAGAACTCTACCCAACAGGTGTAATTCGACTCTTTTCATGAACCAATATTTTAGTGCTTTCCGCAAGGGAGCCGTTGGCGCCGCTTTGGGCGTACTGTGCCTCTCCGCTTGCAGCCGGGACCGCAACGTGACCCCGGAAGAAGAATGCCTCACCCGCCCCTCGGCCCAGAATGGCCGCGTGGTGGCCGGCCAGTACATTGTGGCGTACCGCGAAGAGGGTACTCCCGAAGGCACCGCCGGCGCCCCGGCCGGCCGCGTGCAGGCGCAAACCGCCAGGTTCCTGGGCCGCCACCGCATTGACGACGAATCGGTGGCAGGTTACCTGACGGGCGAAGTAAAGGGCTTCGTGGCCCACCTCACCGAAGGGCAGGCCGCGGCGCTGGAAAGCGACCCGTCGGTGTCCGCCGTGGAACCCGACCGCATCGTGTCGCTGTCGGCCTGCTTTACCGTGATTGACCCGCGCCGGGTGGCCTGGGGCGTACGCCGCACGGGTTACGCCGACGGTACGGGCAAAACGGCCTGGATCATTGACAGCGGCATTGACCTCGACCACCCCGACCTGAACGTGGACCGGGCCCGCAGCCTCTCGTTCATTCCCGGCAAAACGGCCGAAGACGACAACGGGCACGGCACGCACGTGGCCGGCATCATCGGCGCCAAAAACAACCGGGTGGGCACGCTGGGCGTGGCCTCCGGGGCAACGCTGGTGGCCCTGAAGGTGCTCGACGACAGGGGCGACGGCCTGCTGTCGAAAGTGCTGGCGGCCGTGGCCCACGTGAACCGCAACGGCAAGGCCGGCGACGTGGTGAACATGAGCCTGGGCAACGACGTGTCCAACCTGCTCGACCGGGAAGTGCAGGCCGCCGCCCAGAAGGGCATCCTGTTTGCGATTGCCGCCGGCAACGACGGTAAAAGTGCGTCGCTCAACTCCCCGGCCCGGGTCAACCACACGAACGTGTTCACGGTCACGGCCATGGACAGCACCGACACCTGGGCCAAGTTCTCCAATTTCGGCAACGACGTGGTGGACTACTGCGCCCCCGGCGTCCGCATCCAGTCTACGCACCTCAACGGCGGCTACGCCATCATGAGCGGCACCTCGATGGCAGCCCCGCACCTGGCCGGGCTGCTGCTCTTGCGCGGCAAAGCCCCGGCCACAACCGGCTACGTCCGCAATGACCCCGACGGCACGCCGGACCCGATTGCGAGTTGGTAGGGAAAGAGTGGTTAGTGACAAGTGGTAAGTGATTACCACTTTTTTTCTATCTTGTACCCAAACCAAATATTCGCCTAAGACTTATGGATGCTTTGGAGCCGATAGAAAAACTCAGTGGGAGCCCCGACGACGACGACCAGCTCCGGGGAATGGTGGACGACTGCAACGCCCTGATTGACCGTTACAACGCCAGTCTGAGGGCATCGGTACCGGCCCCCTCCGGCGGCGCCCAGGCTCCCAACGTGCAGGCCCTCTACCTGCAAATCGTGAACTACAAAAAGAAAATCGAAAAGATCAGGATGGGCTACTGATTCCCACGAAAAAGGCCGGCGCAATGCCGGCCTTTTTCGTGCGTGTTTTCCCGGGAAAAGCCCTTCTCCCTGCGCCCCAAACGGGTACACCTTCATCCGGCAAATCGCTGACCACCAGCGTTACTGCCATTTTTCAGTTGTCAATTTTCCATTTTCAATTGATTCCCTACTGTTCGCCGACCGTGATGGCGTCGAGGGCTTGCTGGCGGCTCATCTTGTTTTGTTCGTAGGCTTCGAGCACCGACTTTTTCACCGATACGTTGGCCCGGGGCGGCACGTTGCAGCCGTCGCAGGTGGGCAGGGCCACGCTCAGCAGGATCACCTGGTCGGCGGACAGGTTGCGGAGGGTGCGGCCGTAGTCGAGCACCGCTTCCCGGATGTCGTTGCGGAACTGCCCGTACGCCTCCGTGCGAATCCGGGCCTGGGAGGAATCCTTTTCGGCCCTGGTCCGGATCTCCCCGCCCCGCGCAATCACGACGTTGTGCATTTCGTTGCGCAGGCCCATGTCCACCAGGTAGATCACCCCGAAGCTGGGCAGCACGTGGTAGCCGATGTTGCGCACCCGGTAAGGCACTTCGCGGCTCACGGGGTAGAGCGACTCCAGGATGCCGGCGAAGACCTTGTATTCGGCGTAGTTTTCCTTGCCCGGCGTGTCCTGGTTTACTCGGATGCGACTTTCGAGTTCCTTGCGGTTCATCTTGCCCGACCGGAAGGCCGCCAGGTCTTCGCGTTTCACTTCGGCGCTGATGCGGGGCATGGAACGGGTTTCGCAGGATTCGCAGTCGCCGCCCACGGACACGTAGTGGTCACCCTTGCGGGCATTTTCGTTGTAGATGATCATCACCCGGTCGTTGGGCGAAAGTTGCCCGATGGCGTCGGCGTAGTTGGCCAGGAACTCCCGCATGTTGTTGGTCACCAGGTTGGTGTGCGCCTGGATGATGCTGTCCTGCGCGTTGGTCATCCGGCGGCTCCGGTCTTTGGCGCCGGCCTCGTCCTTGGA
>CADCTQ010000145.1 GCA_902805615.1 uncultured Cytophagales bacterium | reverse complement strand
CATGACGATTTGCAGGTTGTTTTTCACCCGGTGGTGAATCTCCTTGAGCAGTCCCTCTTTTTCTTCCAGCAGCACGTCCTTGAGCATCAGCAGGGAGTCCTTTTCCAGCAGCAGGTCTGAGAGGTGCTCATTCTGCTGGTTGATCTGCTCTTGCTGCGCCTGCATTTCCTCGTGCTGGGCCTGGAGTGCCCGCTGCTGGGTCTGCAACTGCCGGTTGCTGCGCTGCTTGAGCCGGTAGCGGTTGTAGCCCAGGGCCAGCAGCGCCAGCAGCAGCCCGGCGCCGCCCACCAGGGCGTTGCGCTCCGTCTGCCGCTGGCCGATGGTGGCCCGCTGCGCTTTGCTCTGCTGGGTCAGCAGGGCGATGTAACTGTCTTTTTTTTCGTTTTCGTACTGCACCTGGACGCTGAGGAGCTGGTTGCTCCGGGCTTCGTTCAACAGGGAATCGCTGAGGGCTTTGTACCGCTGGTAATGGGCAATGGCCTGGGAGAGCCGGGCCTGGGCGGAATCCAGCTTGAAGAGTTGCAGGTGGATGTCCCTTGCCTGGACCAGCATGGGCCGCTGTTCATTCATGGCGCGGGCTTTTTCCAGGTGGTAACGGGCTTTGTCGTACTGCCGGGCGGCCTGGTATTGCTTTCCCAACCGTACGTGCACGGCCAACCGGATGACAAAGTTCCCCTCGGAAAGTTGCAGCGCCTCCAGGTAATGCTTTTCGGCAATCGCGTACGCGTGCAGGGCCATGTACACGTCGCCCCGGCACAGGGCAACCTGGAGTTTTTCCGCCCCCGTCCGGACCGGGTACCGGCGCAGCACGTCTTCGAGGAAAGCCTGCGATGCTGCCGGTTGCTTGACGATCAGCAGGATGCTGAGGATTTCCCGGGCCGCTTTGAGGATTTCGAGGGTGGGGGCTTTGATGCGTTCCCGGATGGAGAGTGACTTTTGGTAGTATTCGAGCGCCTCGGGCAACTGGTTCGAATCGCGGTACACTTTGCCGATGCGGTAGTAGATGGGCGACAGGTCGGTGGTATCGCCGGCCGCCCGCGCCGACTTCAGCGAGGCCAGGTGGCACCGCAGGGCCTCCTGGTTGTTGCCCATGACCCGGTACACGTATCCCAGCAGCGCGTAGCTCTGGTAGATGTACGGGTCGGCGGTGGACTGCTGCAACTGCACCACTTGCAGCAGCTCGTGCAGGGCCTGGGTGAGCTTGCCCTGCAACTGGTGCAGGTCGGCAATGGCCCGCAATGCCACGGCTTCCCCATCCTTGCTGCCGGCCCGGCGGTAGAGCGACAGGGCCTGCGCGTAACACTGCATTTTCCGGGGCAGGTGTTCGTCGGTGCGGGGGTAGTAATTGCCCACCAGGAGCCAGGCCCGGGCTTGCCGGCGCTTGTCGCCCGTGTGCCGGACCAGGGAGAGGGCCCCGCTGAAGCAGGAATCCGCGGCGGGCCGTTGCGCTTTTTCGAGGTAAACCCGGCCCAGCAGCAGGGTACTGCGGACCAGGCCGTCCCGGTGTTTCAGGGCGCGGCTTGCCGCGTGCGCCAGCCGGGCGTACCGGTCGGCGCTGTCCGGACCAGCTCCCATCTCCCGGGCCTGGTACAGGTAGTAAGCCCCCAGCTCCAGGAGTACCCGCACCCGGTTGGTGTCGGCCTTTCCCGTCCGGAGCAGGCGTTGCAGGCTGTCGGTCCGGTCGGGCGGGGGGAGTTCGGTCTGGTCGGGCAGCAACTGGTCTTCGGGCAACTGGGCGTGCAGCGGCAGTACCGCCAGCCCCAGCCACGCGGCCGTAACGACGGCGCGGATAAGTGTCCACCGCACCATCCCGTACGGGGACGGGGTGCGGTGGTGCATGGCCTTCACATCCATTCGGTTATGTTTCGGTAGTACGCGTTGCATAAGCCTGGAAAAGAGAACGTTACTGGGAATGATCCGAATTGGTGTACCGGAGGAAGGGTGCATCGCCCGATCGTCGGGCGTCCCGGCGGCGAGAGGCGGCCGGCAAAACCCTGCGTTGCGGCGTATGGCTGACCACGCGGCCCGGGTTTGGAGGAAGCAATATACATCTTACACGTATACAAGCCGTTACGCGTGCCATGTTTTTTACCGGCCCGGACCCGGGACTGTCTCATCCTGCCTGCTTTTCTGGGAGAACTGAACCGCAAAGGGATCAGGATTTACAGGATCGAAGGATGACCAGGATTGCGGCGCAAAGGGGTACGCGTTCCCCTTTGCGCCCCTTGCGTCTCCTTTGCGGTCCTTGCGGTTCAGTTTTTTGCGCAGTCCCGCGTGACCCGCCGCGGGTACCTGCATCTAAACGAAAACCCGGGCGACCCGCCCGGCCGGGGTAGGAAAGGGGGGGATGGCATTCTAAATTCAAAAACAAACCATGAAAAAGACCCAAAAAATGCTTGCCGGTGCCCTGCTCATGGGGGCTTTTCTCCTGCAAAGTGCTTTCGGCAACGCGCCGGCACGTCCCTCCGAAACCGTACCCCCCGAAACGATCCGCCCTTTCCGGGTACACGTGCCGCAAGCCGACCTGGACCAGTTGCGCGACCGCGTGCTGGCCACCCGGTGGCCCGATCCGGAGACGGTTGCCGACCGGTCGCAGGGGGTGCGGCTCGCCAAATTGCAGGCGCTGGTGCAACACTGGGGAACCGGCTACGACTGGCGCAAAGCCGAGGCCAGACTGAACGCCCTGCCCCAGTTCATCACCACCATTGACAGCCTGGACATCCACTTCATCCACGTCCGTTCGAAGCACCCCCATGCGTTGCCGCTGGTCATCACGCACGGCTGGCCCGGCTCCGTATTCGAACTGCTGAAAGTGATCGGTCCGCTCACCGATCCCACCGCCTACGGCGGAAAAGCCGCGGATGCTTTCCACGTCGTCATTCCTTCCCTGCCTGGATTTGGTTTTTCCGCCAAGCCGGAAGGCACCGGCTGGGACCCCGACCACGTTGCCCGGGCCTGGGCGGTGCTGATGAAGCGCCTGGGCTATGCCCGCTACGTGGCGCAGGGCGGCGACTGGGGTTCTCCCGTTTCGAGTGCCATGGCGCGCCAGAACGTGGCCGGGCTCGCGGGCATCCACATCACCCTGCCGGCGACGGTACCGCCCGAGGTGGCCCCGTTGCTCGCCGGGGGGAAGGCCCCCGCCGGGCTCTCGGCCAAGGAACGCGCCGCATTTGATACGCTCACCCGCTTCGTGATGAAACACCGGGCCTACGCCGTGATGATGGCTACCCGGCCCCAGACGATCGGCTACTCCCTGACCGATTCGCCGGCGGGGCTGGCAGCGTGGATTTACGATTACCACGACGGGGAGCCGGAACGCCTGCTCAGCCGGGACGACATTCTCGACGACATCACGCTGTACTGGCTGACCAATACCGCGGCCTCGTCCGCGCGGATCTACTGGGAGAATGCCGGCCGGAACTTGCTGGCTGCCGCCGCCCAGCAGACGGCCGAAATCTCCCTCCCGGTTGCCATCACGGTGTTTCCGGAGGAAATCTACCAGGCGCCGGAGACGTGGGCGCGGCGGGCCTATCGCAACCTGGTCTACTTCCACGAGGTGGACAAGGGAGGCCACTTTGCCGCGTGGGAACAACCTCAACTCTTCACGCAGGAAATCCGGGCGGCGTTCCGGTCCCTGCGTTCCCGGTGAGGCAGGTGTGGTGCTGGGGGCGGGGTTTTTCCGGGTTTCTCGCGGATGCCGCGGGGAGGGTTTCTCGTGGAGAAGGATTTCTCGCTGATTTTGGGGATGGTAGGACAAGGAAGGGTTTCTCGCTGATCTCGCAGGAAGGGAAAAGAAAGGGTTTCTCGCAGATTATCGCGGATCAGGGCGCAGATGAACGCAGATTTTTGATTGAAGAATGCTTGGGCGGGGAATGCTTAGAGGTGTCGTAACATTCGATCCCGCAGATTAGGTGCGTGCCGGTTTTGCTCGAATGATCTTCAGGAGGGGCCGTAGCTTGGATCGCGCAGATTAGGTGCGGTTTTGCTCATGTGATTTCTGAGTGGAGCCGTGGATGGATTAGCGCAGATGTTGGGTGGATTTGAATGGGGCCGATGATCTGCTTGCAGGGTGTAGCCACGAAGACACAAAGGCACCTTGGTGCACCGGGGGAGCCGCTTCGTGTTCCTCCGTGTCTTCGTGCCTTTGTGGCACAACATACATCCTCCGCCGTTGCTTGTTGACCGGGAGAAAATCTGCGCGATCCAACCGCACGGCATTTGCCAAAGATCATT
>CADCTQ010000144.1 GCA_902805615.1 uncultured Cytophagales bacterium | reverse complement strand
CTCGGGGTAGTACGCTTCGGCCACCATGATGTACTGGCCGTTGCGTTCGATGATGTCGTGCACCAGCAGGCGGTATTGCAGGCGCAGGTCGCGGCCCTGCGACTTGCGGCGGTTGATGCGGCTCTCCATCCGTTCGCGCTGCCGTTCGCCCATGAACGAGAAGAAGTTTTTGAAGTCCGTGAAGCTGTAGTACTTGAGGAAGTCCCGCTGGCCGCCCTCGAACTTGCTGATGTAGATGCCCTGCGAGTAGTCGGCCGTGCCCTGGTAGGTGCTGCCCCAGCCGTAGCCGAAGTAGTTGTAGGTCGTGGCCCGGGCGTACACCGGCCCCTGCGTGCCGTACGTGCCGATCACCAGTTCTACCGAGTCGCCGAGGGCCGACAGCTTGCCGTTGAGCAGGTCGTACTCCTGCTGGCCTTCGGCCGAAAGCGCCAGGTTCCGCACCGATTCTCCTTCGGGCGTGAACGTTTTGACGAGCACATTTTTCTTGTTGCGGCTCTTGCCTTCCACGAACGTGGCGTGCAGCGTGCGGGAGAGCGTATCCACCGTCAGCGACTGGAGGTCGGTACGGCTCTTGAAGGCCGTCGGCAGCAGGCGGGCTTTCTTGGCGGGCAAGTTCACGTGCAGCAGCACCGGCTCGTTGCGGGTTTTGCCGGCAATGAAGGCATTGGTGCCGATGGCGTCGAAGTCCACGATGTCGAGGCGGTCCAGCGAGTAGAACTCGTACTTTTCGGCAAAGCCGGCCCGCACGTTGAGCTTGATCACCTGGTAGTTGGGGCTTTTGTAGCGGTTGAACAGCAGGTAGAGCGCCTTGTCGCGGTAGATGTACTTGTTGAGGCTCAGCGTGCTGTTCACGATGCAGTCCACGGTCCAGTCCTCCTTGAGGTCGGTGTTGTAGCGGGTAAACGTGTATTTGCCCGGCTGCGCCTCGGTAAACAGGATGACGCCCTCCGACGCCACCGGCACCACGTGCATCTGGTCGGCGTTGGCGCGGGTTTCGATTTCAACCCGCCGCGGTTGGTCAGGCTGCGCAAAGGATTGGGTGGCAAGCCATAGTCCGGTAATAAGTGCAAAAATGGATCTCATGAATGTAATACGTACGGAACGAATTAGAGTGGAAGTAGCTTATAAACGCTTAAAAATCACTGGCAGTATAAAGGTACGCCAATCCGCAGGCAACCCCAAACACCGTGCCGGGCACCCAGGGTTTTACGGGCAGCCAGGAGCAGGAAGTCATCCCCCTGCCCCCTTCCCTCAGCTGAAGCCAGCCGCACAAGGGGGACCCGCGTGCCCATCAAACGCGAAGCGCCCCGTTATTGCAAACAGTACCCTTGCCACGGATCATTGCCTTGTCACGGAACCTCCAGGTACGCGATCCCCCTTGTGGGTTTGCCCGAGGGCAAGGGAACCCCAAAGGGGTCGACGCAGTCAAGGGGGTAGGGGGATGACTTACCCGCAACCCGCCACTTCCTGCCCCGTTGCGGCAGCACGCCTACAGGGTGCCGCCGAAGTAGTACAGGTACGTGAAGCCCGCCTCGAACCCGCCCGGCGTGAACAGGTTGGCCGTGCGGCGGCGGCTCGCGGACCGGTTGCCCGTCACGTCGGCCTCATAGCGGCCCAAGGGCACGCCGTAGCCTGCTCCCAGCAGCAGGGCGCGGTTCCGGCGCAGCCACCGGAAGCCGGTTTTGAGGTGCAGGGCCGTCCCCGCCGGAATCTTGAACGTGCTGATGTCGTCGGGCTGCAACTGGGCGCCGCTTTCGTCCTCTTCGCCGCCCACGTCGAACTGCAACCCTGAAGCCCACGACACGTGGGCCGCCACGAACGGGTTGAACCCTTGCCCGTAGTTGAGCAGGTACGCCCGTACGCCCGCCCCCGCCTTGAAGCCCGAAGGCCCGAAGCCGATGCCGCCGCCCACGTCGAGGCCCCGGCCCAGGTTCTTGACCAGCTCCAGGCCGAACCAGCCGTACGGCGCCCCCCAGCCCATCGAAACGCCCCCGGCCCAGGCATTGGCCAGGTTGCGCTCCCGCAGGGCCTGCAGCCCGCGGCGGGCCGCAGCCAGGTCGGGACTCGTGAGGGCAATCTCCAGGCGGTCGGCCACTTCCCGGGCAAACTTTGCGTACTGGGGCCGCATGGCCGTCGCCCGGATGTCGCGGGAGGTCAGGTACAGCCGTCCGGCCGACACCACGCCCAGGTTGGCGTCCATGATTTCGTAGTCAATGCGGTGCTCGGCCTTCAGGTAAGGCGTCAGGTAGAGCGGGTAGTAGTGCGAGGCGATTTCGTAGAAGTTGAGCGAAAGGATGAAGTCGGCGCCGTACCCCGCCATCACGCCCTTTAGCTGCCCGTCGAGCACCGAGTCGGATACCAGCGACGTGTAGGGTTCCTTGAACACATTTTGCCAGTCGGCGTACCCGCTCCGCCCGTGCACCCGCGCCGTCACGGCCGAGTCGGCGGCCACGAATTCGTAGCGGGGGTCGGCCTTGCCGGTGAGCGAGGCCACCACCTCGTCGCTGTACGTCCCGATCACCCGGCTGGCGTTGTCGTTGCGCAGGCCGGTGCTGTCATTCACGAATGCCAGTTCACCCACCGAGTAGGCATTGGCGCTGAACTGCGTACGTTTTAGTCCGAAAACGAGAATTTTGGGTTTGGGCCCGGCCGCGGGCTGCCGGGCCGCCACCGGGAGGGCCGGCAGCACCAGCCACGAAAATAAGAGGGTGATAACCAGGGGGCGCAACATCAGGGTACGGTTCATCGGGCGGAAGGAATGGATACAAAATTAGGGGGATTAAATATAACTTATCCGCGAAAAACTTCGCGAATGGCTAAAATAATGCTATTTTACCCTTTTGATTGCCCCGTATGCACGCGTACTGTTTTCCCCAGAAAATGATTCCCCAACGCAATCTTTTTTCATTCTTTTTCGGGGGGCTGCTGCTGGGCGCCGCTGCGCTGACCGCCTGCCGGGAGGCCAGGGACAACCCCGCCACGGTCGCCGCCGGTCCCCAATCCATCCGGGCCGAAGTGTACGTAGTCAAGGATACCTCCATCCGCGAGGAAGTACGCCTGGTGGGCAGCGTGGTCGCCAACGAAGAAGTGCAGATCGTGAGTGAACAGGCCCGGCGGCTCGTGCGCATCAACTTTCCCGACGGCGCCACCGTGCGCAAGGGCCAGTTGCTGTTCAAGCTCGACGACGCCGACCTGAAAGCGCAGTTCAAGAAGCTGGCCGCCCAGCGGCGGCTCTCGTCGGCCGAGGAGTCGCGGTCGGCCTCGCTGCTCAAAATGGAAGGCATCAGCAAGCAGGAGTACGAACGCGTCGCCAGTTCCATCGAAGTGCTCGACGCCGAGATGGACGCCGTGCGGGTGCAACTCGACAAGACCGAGATCCGGGCGCCGTTCGGCGGCCGGACGGGCATCCGCCGGGTGAGCCAAGGTGCTTTCGTGCAGCCCAACACGCCCCTGGTCACCCTCGAAGACGTGGACCGGGTGAAAATCGAATTTGCCGTGCCCGAAAAGTACGCCAGCCGCGTGCGGCCCGGCCAGGAAATCCGCTTCACCGTCGAAAACAGCGACAAGACCTACGCGGCCAGGGTCGCCGTGATCGAACCCAAGATTGACCTGGATACCCGCAGCCTCTTCATCCAGGCCGTGGCTGACAACCGGGCCGGCGAACTCGTGCCGGGCGCCTCGGCCATGATCGGGCTCGACCTGAGCGCCATTGAACACACCGTGCTCATCCCCACGCGGGCCCTCATTCCGGGACTGGAAAGCAACAGCGTGCTGCTGGTACGCAACGGCAAGGCCGAAAAGGTGCGCGTAGAAACCGGCCTGCGCACCAGCCGCAGCGTGCAGGTGACCGGCGGCCTGGCCTACGGCGATACCATCATGACCACCAACATCCTGCGGGCCAAGCCCGGCATCCCCGTGCAGGCCGTCGCTAATTCAACCGCCCTATGAGCATTTCCGAACTGAGCATCCGGCGGCCCGTGCTGGCAATGGTCGTCTCCATCCTGCTGGTGTTGTTCGGCGTGGTCGGGTTTACGTTCCTGGGCACCCGCGAATTTCCGGCCGTGGACCCGCCCATCATCACCGTGACCACCACTTACCCGGGCGCCAGCCCCGAAGTGATCGAATCGCAGATCACCGAGCCGCTGGAGCAGGCCATCAACGGCATTGCCGGCGTGCGCATCATCTCGTCCATTTCCCGCGAACAGGCCAGCGTGGTCACCGTGGAGTTCGACATCAACGTGGACC
>CADCTQ010000143.1 GCA_902805615.1 uncultured Cytophagales bacterium | reverse complement strand
GTCTACCTCTATCGTGCGGTCCTGGGCATTCAATAGGTGACCGTGAATTAGCATCGCGAGTAGCGCAAACACAGTCCTTCGGTTCGGTTGCATGGGGTGTCGTTTTGGCGAATGGTTATGTGAATTGATCAAACAAGTCAGCGTTTCACCCGTGAAGGCTAAGCGAGAAAAAATCAAGAATAATGGCGTAGTCCCATCTCTACGGAGCAAAAGCTGCCATTGATGACGTTAAAGAGAAATTGAAAGTGCAGAAAGGCCGGTCTTCACCGGGAAGGTTGCCAGTGAAAAGAAAACCGGTGAATTAATGTAGATTATAGATAGCTGGAAGGAGCACCAAACTATTATATGCGAGTGGTATTGTCAAGGAAGAGTGGTAACTATTTTGGTCAGGCGTTTAAAACACGAACCGGTATACATCGCGTAAGGGGAGGGCCAGGCCCAGTGAATCAACTTGAATCGAATCTTCCAGCCGGGCGTACACCTGGTCGGCCGGCCACTGGCCCGCGGCGTCGCGGTGGTACACCCGCACCCACACCTGGGCGGGGTTCGCGATCAGGTAGGCTTGCAGAGAGTCAATCTTGCGGTACGCGTCGAGTTTGCTCCCCAGGTCCTGCATGGCCGTGCCGGGGGAAAGCACTTCCACCAGCACGACGGGGTCCTTCACCTGATACGGGGCTTCCTGGTCCCGCTTCGAGCAGGTAACCATCACGTCGGGCCGGCGGTATTCTTCGTCTTCCCCAATGACCAATTGAACGTTTTCGGTGTACACCCGGCACCCCTTCGGGTAAAAGTGATCGGCCAGGATACGATAACAATTCATGATCAACTGGTTGTGGCTTTTGGAAGTGTAGTCCTCGCACCGGATGATCTGCCCGTTGACGTATTCGTACCGTTCCCCCTCTTTGGCGTCCCGCACCAGGGCTTCGTACTCGGCCACGGAATAAAAGTGCTTTTTTAATCGCGCATCTTCCATCCTTATAAATTAGCTTTTTTTACTTTTAACGTCAACTTTACGCCCGTCAGATTATATTCCCCATGCAGCCAGCCCCTGATGCCTCCGGGAACGGAAAAACGATCTACCGGGATGGCCCCGTCCGGGTCACCGTGAGCCGGCAGGCGGGACCCGAAACGGTGCGCCTGCTCCGGCAAACGGTATACGGCACCAGCGGACCCCGGTACCGGCACACCGGCCAGGAACAAAAGGTGCACGAGATCACCCGGCCCCGCTATTTCGAAGCCTGGGCCGGCACGCAACTGGCCGGTACCTATTGCCTGTCGGAAAGAACCGTCCGCACGGCCGCCGGGGCGGTTACCGGTTTCTACGGCCGCTACCTGTCCGTTCACCCCGACCACGGCGGCCGGGGGGTCGGACGGGTGCTCACCCGGGAGGCGGTCGCCCACGTGACCAGGCAGACCCCGCAGCCCCACGTGTGCTACGCGTACGTCGAGGAAGCCAACGGCCGCTCCATGCGCCTCTTTGTAGCGGATGGTTTTTCGGACATCGCCACCCTGGAGGCTATCGTGTTTTCGCGGCCCTACCCCAAAGCCCGGCCGGGGGTGGGCCGCCTGCCCGCCGCCCGGTACCCCGCTATGCGGCAACTGCTGGAAAGCGCCTGCGGGGCGTACACCCTCTTGCAGTTCGACCACCTGTTTTACGCGGGCAACTACTTCGTGCGCGAAGCGGGCGGCGAAATCGTGGCGGGGGTGCAGGCCAATCCCGTGCGGTGGCGCATTGTGAGCATGCCCGGCCTCTCCGGCAAGTTCATCATGCACGTGGTGCCGCACCTGCCCGTGATGGGGCGGCTCGTCAACCCCGACCGGTACGCGTTTGCGGCGCTGGAAGCCCTCTACGTGCGGCCCGGCCACGAGGCGGCTCTGCTCACGTTGCTGGAAGGCGTGCTGGCGGCACTCGGCGTCACCTCGGCCCTGCTCATGGCCGACGTACACGATCCGGTGGCGCAGGGATTGAAACGGTCCGGCCGGCTGGGCATCATGAACGCCCTCAAAAAGAACATTTTCACGAAGGTAATGGCAAAGGCCAACGGGCTGCCCCTGGAGGCGGTAAAAGCCTTTCCGGCGCAACCCGTCTACACGTCGGCCTTCGACTACACCTAGGCCCGGCAAGGCTCGGCCGCCCGTTGCGCCGGCGCGCCGGTAGGGGCCGTTTGGAAAATACCCGGATTCGTATACTTTCGTGAGAAATGCGGGATAACATGATTTTGGCGAAGGAGACGTCGGCCGGGAACGCGACGGCCACCGGCCCGGTGACGTGCAAATGCTGCGGCCACGCGTTTGCGGGCAAATACTGCAACCAGTGCGGGGAGAAGGTAATCGAGCCGCGGGACTTGTCGGTGCGGCACTACTTCGAAGAGATTTTCAACGCCTTCACCTCGCTGGATACCAAGGTGTGGCGCACCGTGCGGCTGGTGGCGCAGGTGCCGGGCGGCCTGAGCCGGGCCTACATGGAAGGCCGGCGCAGCCCCTACCTCAAGCCGCTGTCCATCTTCTTCCTGGCCAACGTGATCTACTTCCTGCTGCCACTCTTCGAGACGTTCAATTCCCGCTTACAAACCCAACTCAACGGCCGGCCCCACAGCCGCATCGCCACCCGCCTGGTGGACGAGTACATCCGGGAAAAGAAGATCACCCGGGCGGTGTTCCGGGAGCGGTACGAGGCAAAATCCACCGAAAACGCCAAGCTGCTGCTCATCGTGCTGGTGTTCCTGATCGCCGTTCCCCTCGGGGTGATCAACCGGGGCCGGCAGCCCTACGTGGCCGGGCACATTACGGTGGCCTTCGAAATCATGACCTTCAACCTGCTGTTCAACGCCATTGCCCTCGGCGTGGTGGTGTACGCAATCTTTTACGCCGGCAGGTGGCTGAATATCGAAGGGGTGGAGCCCCTCCTCAATGCCCTGGTGAACCCGTTCGTGTTTGTCACCAACGGGTATTTCCTCTACCGGGCCGAAAGGACGTTCTACGGCTGCACGCCGCGCGGGAGCCTGTGGCGAACGGTGCTGATCGTGCCGAGCCTGTTTGCGGCGGTGGGGGCGTACCGCATCATCCTGTTCTTCGCCACGTTCTACGCGCTGGGCTGATGCGGGTACCCGTCAACGTTTTTACCCCAAAAAATACTACCTTTCGCGGGTTATGAATAAGTACGAAAGGCTCAAGGCGGAACTCGAAACGGCCGGAGCGGGAAAAATGAAGGTCTTCGGCTCGTCCATGCTGCCCATTCTCAAATCGGGCACCCTGCTCACCTTCCGGCGCCAGGAGAATTACGCGATTGGCGACATTGTGTTTTGCAAGGTAAAGGGCCGGTACATTGACGCCCACAAGGTAGTAGCCACCGACGCCGCCAAAGGTTACCTGATCGCCAACAACCACGGCTTTGAGAACGGGTGGACCAAACGGATATTCGGCCGGGCCGTGCACGCCGAGTTTGGCGGCCAGGCGAAGGAATTGTAAAGACTGCCACCCCAACCCACCACGCAATACGGCCATGAACGACCGGTACACCCTCTCCACCGACAAGGCGCGGCTCGACGCAACGCGCATTCACGAACTGCTGGCGCACCACGCCTACTGGGCCCGCGGCCGGTCCGCGGAAACCGTGCGGCAGTCCATCGAACATTCGTTGTGCTTCGCCGTCTACGAAGGGACCGAACTGGTGGGCTTTGCCCGGGTGGTCACCGACTACGCCGTCATCGCCTGGCTGCTCGACGTGTTCGTGGTCGAGGCCCACCGGGGAGAAGGCATCGGCAAAGCCCTGGTGGAGGCTGCCCTGGGCCACCCGGGCCTGCAAAACGTAAAGCGGTGGATGCTCGGCACCCGCGATGCGCACGGCCTGTACGGGCAGTACGGCTTCCGGGAGCTGGCCGATCCCGGTGCATTCATGGAACGCATCAACCCCGACCACCGGTAGCCCGCCCCGTTCCCCGGCCGGCCGTCCCCTAAATACAAACCCCCATGAACATTCAACTGCGGGAAGACCGCGACCTCCCCCCGGACCAAGTGCTGGCCCTGTACCGCGCCAACGGCTGGTCGTCGGCCGACAAACCGGAACTGCTGCTGGCCGGGCTGCGCCACGCCCACGGGCTGGTAACCGCCTGGGATGGTGACCGGCTGGTCGGGCTGGGCACCGCCCTGTCGGACGGGTACCTGGTGGTGTACTACGCCCACCTGCTGGTGCACCCGGCCTACCAGCGGCGGGGCATCGGGAAGCAGATGATGGCTCGCTTCGCGGAGAAGTACGGCCACTTTCACCAGCAGATCCTGGTCGCCGACGGGAAAGCGGTCCACTTTTACCGGCAGTGCGGCTTTGTGCGGGCCGGGGAGAGCGAGCCCATGTGGATTTACCAGGGCAACGAACACTGACGGGCCGACCGACGCAACAAGCCATGAAAAGAACCCTCCTGTTTTTACTGCTGCTGTGGGCGGGTACGCACTGCCGGGACCGCAGCGCCCGCAACGCCCCGCAACTCGATGCGGCCCGCCTGACCGGCCTCAACCAACAACTGGGCGAAAAGGCCCTGGCGCCCCGGGTGCTGGTCAACCGCATCGAAATCAGTTGCCAGGACAAGCGCAAGGCGCTGGGCCGCGACCTGACCCGCCTCGAATACCTGGCCGTGTTGCGCGACGAACACTTTGCCGCCCTGCCCGAAGAAATGCAGGGGCACCGGCAGGCGCTGGATGAGATGACCCGGCTCCTGACGCCCGATACGCTGTCGCAACTGCTTGCAACCGGCCGGGAATGGTCGTTGCCCTTGCCCAACGGCAATGGTCCCACCCGGGTCAGCATCACCCGGGAGGGGCTGGCCGAAAGCCGGCGGCAGGGGCTGGCGGTGCTCAGGTGGCTGGAAGACGAAAAACTGGTTGACGAAGCGGAACGCGAACAGATCGGCGAAACCCTCGAAAAGAGCGTCCTCCTGTTTCCGCACCAGGCGTACGACCTGATCCTGCGGGGCCTGGGTGAACCAGACGCCGCCGCGGTCACCCCCTGACGCACCAACCTTTGGCGGGGCCGCTCCGTTCTGAGGGATGTACTCTACCGATCCTTTTGAAAAACCTGCATCCTTACCGGGCATCCGTACTGTACCTGGCCCTGCTGGGCGGGTTGGCCCTCACCGTCAGCTCCGGGCTCACGTACCTCGTGTACCGCTACGAACCCACCATCCTCGGTTTCGGCTGGCCGCACTGGGCGCTGTTTTTCGTGGTGGTGAGCTTTACCATGGCGTTTGCCCTCACGCCTACCACCTTCACGGCCCTGCTGGGCGGTTACTTCCTGGGCTGGGCTTCCCTGCCGCCCATGGTGGTGGCTTACCTGGCGGCGGCCTACATCGGGTACCGGGTGGCGGGCCGGGTGGTCGGCGACCGGCTGCTGGACACCCTGCTCGACAACCCCAAAGCCCGCAACGCCGTCGAAAACCTGCGCAGCGGCCAGACGAAAGTGATCGTCCTGGCCCGCCTCTCGCCGGTGCTGCCCTTCGCCGTCATGAACGTGGTGCTGGCCATGCTGAAGGTGGATCTGAAGAAGTACCTTGGGGCCAGCCTGGTGGGAATGCTGCCGCGGACGGCCCTCACCGTGTTTGCCGGCACGCAGGCCCGCAACATCCGGCAGCTGCTCGAAAACCCCGACGGCAACAGTTTCATCCGGACCGGGCTCATCGTGCTCACCGTGGCTTCGGTGGGCGGCCTGGTGTACGTGTTCACCCGCATCTTCACCCGCCGGGCGGCCGGCTCCCCGGGCCGGTAAGGTCGCGGCACGTTCCGTTGCTTTTGTCAAAGAAGTGGAGGGTGCGCCGGCAAACCGGTTGGCAAACCGGCCGAAGCGTTTAATGGACCCCTTGCGGTGCGTTGTTTTTTTAACTAAACTCGCGTTCCGCTTTGCCCTTCCAACCACTGCCAGCTGCTTAGAAACGAGTCGTAATCCGTTACTTTCTCCTTACCTCCCTTTTTCGCCGTTACTTCTATTTTCTTTTTCCCCCGTATGAAAACCAACGTACTGCGCGTACTGCTGCCGGCGTGCCTGGCCGGCTTGTTGCTTTGCCTGTCCCATCCCCTGCGGGCCCAGCAGGCCCCCATCAAATTCGGCAAAGTAGAAATGGCCGAACTCAACATGAAGTCGTACGCCGCCGACACCAGCGCCGAAGCGGTGATCCTGGGCGACTACGGCCAGTCTTACTTCAAATACGGCCCCGACGGATTCCAGATCGTGCACGACCGGCACGTACGGATCAAAATCCTCAAAAAGGCGGGGTACGACTGGGCCACCGTCAAGATTCCCTTTTACAAGTCCTCCAACTCCAGCGAAGAAAAAATCACTTCCCTCCACGGGTATTCCTACAACCTGGAAGGCGGCAAGCTGGTAAAGGAAAAGCTGACCAAAGAGGCCGTTTTCGAGGAGAAAAAGAGCAGCAACTGGTACACCAAGAATTTTACCATGCCCAACGTGAAGGAAGGCACCGTGCTGGAATACGAGTACAGCATCATTTCGGACTTCCTCTTCAACCTGCGCGAATGGGAGTTTCAGAACACGATTCCCGTGGCCTGGAGCGAATACCGCGTCGTGATTCCCGAATACTTCCGGTACCGGCTCCTCTCCTCGGGCTACGAACCCTTCCACGTGAATGAAACCGAAAGCCGGCAGGTGGATTTCATGATCAAAGTGGATGGATACGACGCAAGCCCGGGAGGCTTCGCGCCCGCAGAACGCGTACCGTCCCGCTTTGAAAGCGTAAAGGCCCAGGCCACCGCGTACCGTTGGGTAACCAAAGACGTCCCCGCCCTGCGCGACGAGCCGTTCATCACCACCCTGCAGGACTACATTACCAAGATCGAGTTCGAACTCTCGAGCACCAAGTTTCCCAACCAGCTCGAAAAACCGGTTACCAGCAACTGGACGGCCGTGAACGAAATGCTGCTGAATGACGAAAGCTTCGGCCTGCAACTCAACCGGACCGGCTTTGCCAAGGACATCGTGGGGGTGGCCGTTGCCAAGGCCCCGGAACCCGCCGCCCGAATTGCCCTCATTTACGACCTGGTGCGCAAGTCGGTGAAGTGGAACGGCCAGAAAGGTTTGTTCACGGGAGGCAGTCTCAAGAAATCCTTCGAGAACCACACGGGCAATTCCGCCGAAGTGAACCTGCTGCTGGTGGGCCTGCTGCGGGATGCCGGCTTTGACGCCAACCCGGTGATCCTGAGCACCCGCGACCACGGCCGCCTGCTGGAAAGCTACACGATGGTCAGCAAGTTCAACTACGTGATCGCCCACGTGAACCTGGACGGCAAGGACCTGCTGCTCGACGCCACCGACCTGCTGCTGGCTCCCTCGATGCTGCCCACCCGGTGCCTCAACGGCATGGGGCGCCTCATCAGCAAGAAAGAGGGCCGGTGGGTGCCCCTGCACACGTCCGAGCGGCTGTCGCAGGTAACCAGCGTGCGCCTCACCCTCGACCCGGAAGGGCAGTTCAAGGGTACGGTAGACCTGTCGGAAGGCGGCTACGCGGCCCTGCCCTCCCGGAAAGTGATCCTCGGGGAAGGCCAGGAGAAGTACACCGAAAACCTGCGCAAAAGCAAGTCGCAGTGGCAGATCGAAAAGCTCGACGTCAAAAACGCCGAGAAACTGGGTGAAGCCCTGGGCGTAACCTGCCACGTAGCCATTGCCGACGGCGCCCAGATGGCCGGCAACCTGATCTACCTCAAGCCCCTCATCACGGAAGGTGAACTGGAAAACCCCTTCAAGAACGACGTACGTAAGTTCCCCGTGGATTTCGGCACGGCCAGCGAACGGACCTTCGTGGGCAGCTACACCGTGCCCGCCGGCTACGTGGTGGAGGAAATGCCCAAGAACATCATCGTGGACCTGCCCGAAAAAGGCGGCCGGTTTACGTTCATGACTTCCCAGATGGGCAACGTGATCCAGGTGACCAGCAAGATTTCGCTCCGCAAAACATTGTATCTGCCCGCCGAGTACGCCCACCTGAAAGAATTTTTCCACCAGATCGTGAGTAAACACGCCGAGCAGATCGTTCTCAAGAAGCAGTAAGCCCTCATGACCCCCTTTCCCATGATCCATAAACTACTCCTGGCTGCCGGGCTCCTGCTGGGGCCGGCCCTGCTGCACGCCGCCGACGGCAACTACCCCGTGGGCAGCATTCCGGCCGCCCTCACGGAAAAGGCAAATGCCGTGGTACGGATGCACCAGACGACCTACACGGTGAAGCACCTCGGCGAGGCCACCGTTCACATTCGGTATGCCGTCACGCTGCTGAATGCCCAGGCTAAAAAGCAGGCGTATCTGACGATATTCTATGATACCTCCTTTGATAAAGTCGGCGCCATCCAAGGCACGATGTATGACGAATGGGGGCAGGTGATCGAGAAGATCAAAAAATCGGACATTCAGGACGTCAGTGCCATCTCCAACATATCGTTGTTCGAAAGCAGCCGGGTGAAAATTGCCGAGTTCAAGCACCTGCAATACCCGTGTACCGTGGAGTTTGAATACGAGTCCACGTCCAACACTACCATTTCTTACCCGACGTGGGACCCCCAGGACGAGGAATACCTTGCCGTCGAGCAGGCTTCTTTCAACGTGGTGATGCCGGCGGGACTGGAGCTGCGGTACAAGGAGCAAAACCTGCCCCAGACCAAGGTAAACATCCAAAGCACCGGCGGAGGAAAGACGTACACCTGGGCATTGAAAGGGCTGCCCGCCCTGGTCAAGGAGCCGTACAGCCCGTTGTTCCGCGAAGTGACGCCTGCCGTGTATACGGCGCCTACTGAGTTTCAGATGGGCAACAACAAAGGCAGCATGAAAACCTGGGAAGCTTTCGGCAAGTGGGATTACGAGTTGAATGCCAACCGGGACGTGCTCCCGGAAGAAGCCCGGCAAAAGGTGATCAAGCTGACTGCGGACGCCAAAGACCCGGTGGATAAGGTCCGCAAGGTGTACGAGTATTTGCAGGGCCACACCCGGTACGTCAGCATCCAGCTTGGCATTGGCGGCCTGCAAACCTTCGAAGCGAAAACGGTAGCCGAAAAAGGATACGGGGATTGCAAGGCACTGTCCAATTATACCATGGCTATGCTAAAGGCGGTGGGCATCCAATCCTACTGCACGGCCATTATGGCCGGCGACGACCGTCCGCCTACCCCGGCCGATTTTCCAAGCATGCATTTTAATCACGTCATCTTGTGCGTACCCCTGCAAAAAGATACCATCTGGCTTGAGTGTACCGACCAAGCAAAGCCCTTCGGGTACATGGGGAGCTTTACGGGTGATCGTTATGCGCTGCTGACGACTCCCGCGGGAGGCAAACTCGTGCGTACCCCGGCTTACAAGGCGACTGACAACTTGCAGCAGCGCCGGGTGGAGGTTACAATGGATGCCAACGGCGATGCAACGGCGGAAGCCGTCAGCGTGTACACGGGCCTGCAACAGGATGACATCAGCTATGTCACCCACAATTTCTCCCCGGAAGATCAGAAAAAGTGGATATATAAACGAACCAACATTCCCAGTTTTGAAATCAACAAATTTTCGCTCGCTCAGCAGAAAACCCGCATCCCGGCTGTGACCGAGAAGCTCTCCCTGACCGTCCGCAAGTGCGCCTCCAGGAGCGGCACCCGCGTATTCCTGGCCCCCAACCTGATGTCGGGCTGGAGCCAGGTGCCGCCCGCCGTGCAGAACCGCCGCACCGAAGTGGAGCTGGACATGGATTTCATTGACACCGATACGGTGACGTACCACCTGCCCAAAGGCTTCGGGGTGGAGTTTGTGCCCGAAAAAGTGGAATTTTCTTCGAAATTCGGTACGTACAGCGCCTCCGTAACGGCCACCAACGACCTACTCACCTACACCCGCCGGATCAGCATGAAGAAGGGCCGCTACCCCGCCGCCGCGTACACCGAACTGCAAGACTTCTACCGCAAAGTGGTAAAAGCCGACAAAATGCAGGTCGTCTTCGTCAACAAAGGAACGTAACAAACGGAGACGGCAGCAATATCCATAGGATAGGGTTTAAACCCTATCCTATGGATATTGCTGCCGCTTCTGGTACAGTAACCGCTTCGTCAAAATGCCGTTCCGGACGGATCGCGTTTCAAAACGTGATTCCAATATCCGTAGGATAGGGTTTAAACCCTATCCCGGCTTCCGTCTCCTTTACTTGCATTTTTCCGCCAGCAGCGGTTTGGATTCGGCTTCGCCGAGTTCGGTGGAGATTTTCCATTCGCGGCAGGCGGCGTCGGCCTTGCCCTGCGCCGCGTAGGCCAGGCCCAGGAAGTGGTGCACCAGTTCCACGCCCGAGGTTTTTTGCAGCGCCTTGCGGAAGTTGGCAATTGCCAGGCCGGGCTGCCCTTTTTTGAGTTCGTACAGGCCCGCGTTCCGGTACGCCCAGCCGTTGGTGCTGTCCTGGCCCAATGACCGCTGCACGTCGGCCATGCCTTCCTCCAGTTGCCCCAGCATCAGTTTCACGTAACCGCGGTTGTTGAGGTAATAGGGCTGTTCCGGCTGGAGTTGCAGGGCCTGGTCCAGCAGTTCCAGCGCCTTGTCGTACTCCCCGTTCCGGGCCCGGATCAGGCCCAGGTTGTTGTAGGCAAAATCCTGCCGCCGGTCCAGGGAAATGGCCTGCTGGAAATCCGCGGCGGCCGCGTCGTACTGTCGGAGGTTGAATTTGAGGAAGCCCCGGTTCACGTACGCCTCCGCGTTGTCGGGGTCCAGCGACAGGGCCCGGTCGAAATCCGTGATGGCGCCGGTGTAGTCGTTGGTCTGCACCTTCACCAGGGCCCGGCTCAGAAACACCTTGGCCGTGTCCTTGTAGATTTCGGCCACCCGGTCCAGGTCGGTGAGGCTCTGCGGGTACTTGCCCAGCTTTTCGTAGGCGTTGGCCCGGTTGTAGTAGGCATCCGTGTAGGTGGGTGCCAGCCGGATGGCCTCGTTGTAGTCGGCAATGGCGCCGTTGTAGTCGTTGATCTCGTACCTGGCAATGCCCCGGTTGTTGTAGGCGTCGGCAAACGTCTTGTCCGACTCGATGGCCTCGTTGTAGAGCTGGATGGCCTGGCGAAACTCGCGTTCCTTCAGTTTGAGGTTGCCGCGCAGGAAAAAGCGGAGCGTATCGTCGCTGCGGTCCGAACCGTCGCAGGCGGCAAGCAGCAGGAGAAATAAATGGAGAATGGAAAATGAAAAATGGAAAATGGGCTGACGCACGCGGACCGGGAATTGAATAAACCTGTGTCGTTCGGATGCCTGCGTTACCCCTTGTAATGGTTTGGACTGCCACTCATTTTCCATTTTTAACCGTCAATTTTCAATTGATATTCGTGAACCTATAGAAAACGCCCAAAGGCAGCTTTTTGTTGAAAGAATCGGGCAGGTAAAGCTCCCCGTACTCGGGCTGCGCCACCTGGCCGAAGCACGACTGGACGAGGTTGTCAACGATCAGCGCCGAGAAGCCGAGCGAATACAGGTTCAAAATCAGGTAGTGTTGCTTGGGGTCGAGCAGTTCGGCGCAGTGCTTGAGCAGTTCGTTGATGTGTTCTTCGAGCAGCCATTTTTCGCCTTCCGGCCCCCGTCCGTAGGCGGGTGGGTCGAGGATGATGCCCTGGTAGCGGCTGCCCCGCTTGACTTCCCGCTTCACGTACTTCATGGCGTCGTCCACGATCCAGCGGATGTTGTCGAGGCGGCTGGCCTCCATGTTGTCGCGGGCCCAACTCACCACCTGCTTCACCGAATCTACGTGCACCACTTCGGCGCCGGCGGCCTTGGCGGCCAGCGAGGCCCCACCCGTGTAGGCAAACAGGTTGAGCACCCGGGGCTTGTCGAGGCGGGCCGTCTTTTCGTAGATGTAATCCCAGTTGCTGGCCTGCTCGGGGAAGATGCCCACGTGCTTGAACGACGAGAGGGCGATCCGGAAAGTCAGTTGCAGCTTGTCGTGCCCGTAGTGCATGAGCCACCGGTCCTTCATGCCCCGCTTGAGTTCCCACTGCCCCTTCTCGGGGTTGTTCTTCTCCTTGCGGAAGGTGGCCGAAGCCCGGCGTTGCCAATCTTCGTCCGTGAGCGACTTGTCCCACACAGCCTGCGGCTCGGGCCGGGCCAGCACGTAATCCCCGAACTTCTCCAGTTTCTCGAAGCCGCCCGAATCCAGCAGTTGGTATTCTTTCCAATGGGCCGGCGCCAGTAGTTTGATCATGTCCGTCAACCTCCATTTGCAAGTTGGGCAATTTGACCGAAAAGAAAGACTGACGGGTGCGAAAACGGGCAAAAGAATACCATGTCAGATTTACCCCGATTTTACACCGCCCCGGTGCGGTTACCTCCGCAATTGGTCTGGCCCTGAGGGCATCCGGGAAACCGCTGCGGCAAAACCGGCGTCCCGGCGCCCCCCGCGCGTAGGTGCCTGCCCAAAATTACACCCGCCCCTGCCGGCCCGGCCCGGGGGCGGCTTGCAATGCGGGCTAAATCGCTTTTCTTTACTATACAAATATCTGTTCCACAACCCATTGAAGGCCAGCATGAAGCGAAGTGTATTTTCCGAAAACGTCTTTGCCCGGATCGGCGTCGTCACCCTGGCGAGCACCCTCTTCCTGGTGTGTGCCCTGTTCTACTACCTGGCCTACCGGGTGGTGGATGCCGACAATAACGCCAAAGCCATTACGGCCCGCCTTACCTCGCAGGCGGTGGTTGACAAGATAGACCGGAATTTTTACGAACGCTTCGGCGACGTGCAGGCGTACGCCTACAACCAACTGGCCCGCCAGACCCTCGACAGCGGCGCCGCCACCCCGGCCGTGCAAAGGTTCGTCAACACCATGACGGCCTACTACGTGCTCTACGACCTGATGATGATCTGCGACCTGAACGGGAAGGTGCTGGTAACCAACACCACCGACAAAGCCGGCGAACCCATTGACCCCAGCCCGGTGTTTGCCCGCAGTTACGCCCACACCGACTGGTTCAAAGCCTGCACCACGGGCAACGGCCCCGAAGGCGGCGCCTGGTACTCGGATTTCATGACCAACCGTGACGTGGCCCGCATCTACCGGTCCGATGGTTACGGAATGGCTTTTGCCGCGCCCATCCGCGACGAAGAGGGCAAACTGCTCGGCGTGTGGTACAATTTTGCCAGCTGGCGCGAAGTCACGCAGGCCATCCGGGCCGAGGCCGAAGCGGAGTTGCGCAAAACCGACCCCAACGCCCACATCCTGCTCACCGATGCCGCCGGCCGCCTCATTGACGCCACGAACGGCCAGCTGGTGCGCGACAAAGTTGGGTTCACCGGGGCGGCCCACGATGCCAACGAGGCCCGTACGCTGGCGGCGCACGGGCTCGACCTGGAAGTGTTCGTGAGCGGCTGGGCCACGGCCGGGGGCGCCTACACCTACAAGGGCAACGCCTGGAAAGCCAGCACCCTGCTCTCCCGGTCGGGCATCGGCTGGGCCACGTTTTTCTCCGGCGACCTGCTGCCGGTGATCCTGGTCACCCTGCTGCTGATCTCGTCGCTGGGCCTCTACATCTACCTGTACTTCAGCAAAGCCATCATCCGCAAGATCAATGGGGTGAAGGACCACCTGGAAACCCTGGCCGCCGGCGAACTCACCGAAGCACCCGGGGCGACGGGCCACAACGAAATTGCCCGCATGACCCGCTCCCTGGCGCACCTGGTGGATTCGCTCCGGCAAAAGGCGGCCTTTGCCGATGAAATTGCCACCGGCAACCTGAACACGGACCTGCCGGACATCAGCAACCGGGATGCGCTGGGCAACTCGCTGGTGAACATGCGCGACCAACTCAAAAAGGTGGCCGAAGAAGACCGGCGCCGCAACTGGACCGCCGAAGGACTGGCGGCTTTCGGCGAAATCACGCGGTCGGGCAAAGATCTGAGTACCCTGTGCAACGGCATACTCGCCAAGGCGGTGCAGTACCTCCGCGCCACCCAGGGGGCCCTCTTCGTGACCCGCACCGACGAGGCCGGCAACGTCACCCTCGAACTGGCGGCCTGCTACGCCTTCAACCGCAAGAAATACCTGGAAAAGGTCATTCAGCCCGGCCAGGGACTGGTGGGGCAGGCGTACCTGGAAGGAGAATGCATCTACCTCACGGAAGTGCCGCGGCATTACGCCACCATCACCTCGGGCCTCGGGGAAGCCGGCCCGGGCAGCATCCTGATCGTGCCGCTGAAGGTGAACGGCACCATTGAAGGCGTGCTCGAACTGGCCGCCTTCGGGTCCTACGAACCCCACGAAGTGGGGTTTGCCGAAAAGCTGGCCGAAGAGATCGGGGCCACGCTGGCGACGGTCCGGACGACCGAAAGGACCCGGCAACTGCTCGAACAGTCGCAGGCGCAGGCCGAGGAGATGCGGGCCCAGGAAGAAGAAATGCTGCAAAACATGGAGGAGATGCGGGCCACCCAGGAAGAATTCCACCGCACCGAACGGGAGTACCGCCAGCAAGTGGCCGTCCTGCAACGGGCCGTCGCCGACCTGGAAGCCCGCCTGAAGTCTGAACCACGATTTGCCTGATGAAATGATGACCTTGATCGTGGGCGCCTGATTGCCGGCACCTCATCAAGGTCATCATTGCATCAAGTAAATCAAGGTTCAGACCATCATTGCCATCAAGGTTCAGACTAAGATTCCAATACGCTCATCAGGTACTTGCCGTACCCGCTCTTTACGAGGGGCTTGGCAATTTCTTCGAGTTGGCCGGCCGTAATGAACCCTTCGCGGTAAGCTACTTCTTCGATGCAGCCGATCTTGAGGCCCTGCCGTTCTTCGATCACCTGCACGAAGTTGCCCGCCTGCATCAGCGAGGCAAACGTCCCCGTATCCAGCCAGGCCGTGCCCCGGTCGAGGATGCCCACCTGCAACTTGCCCCTTTCCAGGTACGCTTTGTTCACGTCGGTGATCTCGTATTCGCCGCGGGGGCTGGGTTTGAGGCTTTTGGCAATGGCAACTACGTCGTTGTCGTAGAAGTACAGGCCCGGCACGGCGTAGTTCGACTTGGGTTTCAGCGGCTTCTCCTCGATGGAAATGGCCCGTTTTTCTTTGTCGAATTCCACCACGCCGTACCGCTCCGGGTCGTTCACGTGGTAGGCAAACACCACCCCGCCGCTGGGGTCGTTGTTGGCCCGCAGCAGTTTGCGCAGGCCGCTGCCGTAGAAAATGTTGTCGCCCAGCACCAGGGCCGCCTTGTCGTTGCCCAGGAACGGCGCCCCGATCACGAAAGCCTGGGCCAGGCCGTTGGGCTCGGGCTGCACGGCGTAGGAGAAGTTGCACCCGATGGTCCGGCCGTCGCCCAGCAGCTTCTGGAACATGGGCAGGTCGTGCGGCGTGGAGATGATGAGCACATCCTGGATGCCCGCCATCATCAGCGTGGACAGCGGGTAGTAGATCATCGGTTTGTCGTACACCGGCATCAGTTGTTTGCTGACGGCCAGGGTAAGCGGGTGCAAGCGGGTGCCGGAACCTCCGGCCAGGACAATACCTTTCATGGGCGTTAGGGAGTTAAAGCGTTGGGGAGTGCAGGAGTTTGCGCATTACGCCTCGTAAAGCCGTAGAACGCAGTGATACACCCCTGTCCCCATTTCTAGTTGTCAATTTTCAATTGTCCAATTTTTTAAACCATTCCAGCGTGAGCCGCAGCCCTTCGGCGATGCGGACGGCGGGCTGGTAGCCGAGCAGTTGCCGGGCCTTGGAAATGTCGGCGAGGCTGTCGCGGATGTCGCCGGGGCGCGGGGCAACGTAAATCGGCTCCACGTCCGACCCGGCGGCACTTTTGAGCAGGGTAAACAACTGGTTGAGGGAAGTACGGTCGCCCACGGCCACGTTGTACACCTGGTTGGTGGCCGCCTCGGGGGCAAACAGCGCCTTGAGGTTGGCCTGCACGGCGTTGGCCACGAACGTAAAGTCGCGGGTCTGTTCGCCGTCGCCGTGGATGACGGGCCGCGTGCCGGTCAGGATGGACCGGGCCAGCAGCGGAATCACGGCCGCGTAGGCGCCTTCGGGGCTTTGCCGCGGCCCGAACACGTTGAAGTACCGCAGGCCGACCAGCTTCATGCCGTAGGTGCGGGCAAACACGTCGGCGTACAACTCATTGACGTACTTGGTGACGGCGTAGGGCGACAAGGGCCGGCCGATCTCGGGTTCCACCTTGGGCAGCTTCTGGCTGTCGCCGTACGTGGAGGAAGAAGCCGCGTACACCAGGCGCTGCACCCCGGCGTCGCGGGCCGCCACCAGGATGTTGAGGAAGCCGCCCACGTTGACGGCGTTGGTAGTGACCGGGTCGTGGATGCTGCGCGGTACGGAGCCCAGGGCGGCCTGGTGCGACACGAAGTGGATGCCCGTGCAGGCCCGGCGGCAGTCTTCGGGCTCCCGGATGTCGCCGCGGATGAATTCGAAGCGGGGATTCCCGGCGAACGGCGCCAGGTTTTGCTCAAAACCCGTCGCGCAGTTGTCGAGTACCCGCACTTTGCCCGCCCCGTGGCGGAGGAGGTATTCCACGATGTGGGAGCCGATAAAGCCGGCACCGCCCGTTACCAGGAACGCGTACGCACCCAGGTTTTCCGCTTGGAAAGGCGTTTCGTACATAAATGCTGTTGCGCAAAAAAGTGATGCGCTAAATTAAAGGAGTTACGCGGCCCGCAAAAATGGAAGACGCCCCTGCGCCTGTAATAAATCGCTCCGCAGCGGGGCAAATGGTCCGGGCGGGCCCAACCGGCGGCTTCGGCGGGCGGCACCCGGGGGAGAAACGCTCCGTCAGGTGCCCGTGCCGCCCGCCAGCACGGGCTGCAATACCTGCCACACGTTCCGCGACACGATGCGGTGGCCTTCGGCCGTGGGGTGAATGCCGTCGGGCTGGTTGAGGTTGGGCACGCCGCCCACGCCTTCGAGCAGGAAGGGAATGAGGACGGCGTCGTTTTTCCGGGCCAGTTCCTGGAAGATTTCCCGGAACTCACCCGTATACGCGGCGCCCAGGTTGGGCGGAAGCTGCATCCCGGCAATCACGAGCTGCGTGTCGGGGCCCCGTTTCCGCACGGTATCAAGGATGGCTTGCAGGTTCTGGCGGGTGGAGGCCAGCGGAATGCCCCGCAGCCCGTCGTTGGCGCCGAGTTCGAGCACGAACACGTCCACGGGCTGGCGCAGCACCCAGGAGATGCGGCTCTTGCCCCCGGCCGACGTTTCGCCGCTGAGGCCGGCATTGATGACTTTATAACCGAGTTTGGCCGAGTCGAGCTTTTCCTGAATGAGGGCCGGGAACGCCTCGGCGGGTTCGAGGCCGTAGCCGGCCGTGAGGCTGTTGCCGAAGAACAGGATCGTTTTCTGCTTCGCCCCCTTCGCCGCCGCGCCGGCTTCTTTTGCCGTTTGCCCCTGCCCGTCCGTTTGCCCCTCCTGCCGCTGCCCGCAGCCGCCCAGGGCCAGCAGGCCGGTCAGCAACCCGGCGAAAACGATGTGTAGCCTTTGCATGATGTGATGGATTGGTACCTTGCATAATACGAACAAACGCCCGGGCGTATTGCCCTTCGGACCGCCCGGTCGGCCATTCATAAAAATAAGCCGGGCGGCTCCCGGCATCTCCGCAACAAAGCGGTATCTTCCCCTTTCTGACCTATTGACTGAGACATGAGCATATTGCGCGTTACCAACCTTTCCAAGACGTACCAGAGCGGCGGCCGTACGCTTACGGTGCTGGACAACGTGAGCTTCGAAATCCAACCCGGCGACACGTTTTCCATCGTCGGCCCGTCGGGCAGCGGCAAAACCACCCTGCTCGGCCTGTGCGCCGGCCTCGACCAGGCTTCTTCGGGCAGCGTGTACCTCAACGACATCCGGCTCGACAGCCTCAACGAAGACCAGCGGGCCGCCGTGCGTAACCAGTACGTGGGCTTTATCTTCCAGAACTTCCAGCTGCTGCCCACGCTGACGGCCCTCGAAAACGTGATGGTGCCCCTCGAACTGCGGGGCGAAAAGGGGGCGCAACGCACGGCCAAAGATCTGCTCGAACGCGTAGGGCTGGGGCAGCGGGGCCACCACTACCCCACGCAGCTCTCGGGCGGCGAACAGCAGCGGGTGTCGCTGGCCCGGGCTTTTGCCAACCGCCCCAAAATCCTGTTTGCCGACGAACCCACCGGCAACCTCGACACCGAAACCAGCGAAAAGGTGATTGACCTGATCTTCACGCTCAACCGCGAGGCCGGCACCACCCTCGTGCTGGTCACCCACGACCTCGACCTGGCCGCCCGCACCGGCCGCATCATCCGCATCAAAGGCGGCACGGTGGTATCGGATACGGCCACCGTCGTAAGCCGCACGTAGAGACGCGATTCATCGCGTCTCAGTATGCAATCCAGCGCATCCCGGTGCACCCGGTGTCGTAAGTCGTAAGCGGAAACGTTTCCTGCCTGGCCCCGCTTAAACATCGGGTTCACCGAGACGTGATGATACTGAGACGCGATGAATCGCGTCTCTACGCACGACGCTGGACTTACGACTTCTTTCCGTTAAATTTGCCCTCACGCCCGGCACAGGGCCGCGATTCATTATCAATTGTCCATTATCCATT
>CADCTQ010000142.1 GCA_902805615.1 uncultured Cytophagales bacterium | reverse complement strand
GGCGTTTGCGGCGGCCCCCGCGTTCGGCCGTGGCTTCGCCCAGTTCGGAGCGCACCAGCCCCTTGGTTTCGAGCCGTTGCAGGGCGGCGTGCACGGCCCCGGTGGTGATGGAGCGGCCCGTTTCGGTTTCGAGTTCCTCGGCGATCACCACCGAGTAGGCCCGGGGCGTAAGCACGGCCACGGCCAGCAGCACTACTTCTTCGAATTCCCCTAAGTCGCTTCGTCGCATCGGGATCAGGATCTACAGGATGAAAGGATTAACCGGATTTGGGAGCGGATGCGAGGGCGTACGCGTAGCTCTTTGCGCCCTTTGCGCCTCCATTGCGAGCCTTGCGGTTCAGTTCTTCTCACTCCTCGCTTCTCACTCCTCGCTTCTCACTCCTCGCTTCTCGCTCCCTTTTTCTCCGTGGTACATTTATTTTCCTTCAAGTCATTCGTTCCGCAGGCTTTCCACCGGGTTTGCCAGGGCCGCGCGGAGGGCTTGAAAACCAACCGTGAGCAGGGCGACGCCCACCGAACCGGCCGCCGCCAGCCCGAACACTTCCCAGCCGATGCCCGTCCGGAAGGCGTAGTTTTCGAGCCACTGCCGGCCGGCCCACCACGCCAGCGGACCGGCCACTACGTTTGCCAGCAGCACCAGCCGCAGGAAGTCCCGGGAGAGCAGCGTCACCAGTTGGGGCACGGACGCGCCGAACAGCTTGCGGATGCCCATTTCCTTCGTCCGCTGCTCGGCCGTAAAGGCGCTCAAGCCGAAAAGGCCCAGGCAGGCGATCAGGATGGCAACGGCCGCAAAGGCGGTAAAGAGCTGGCCGGTCCGCTGCTCACTCCGGTAGAGGGCGTCGAACGAGGCGTCGAGGAAGGCGTACTCGAAGGGCAGGCCGGGGACCGTCTGCCGCCATCCCTTTTCGAGGGCGGCCAGCGTGCCGGGCACGTCACCCGGGGCGAGGCGGAAAGAGACGGCCTCCCAACTCTGGGCCAGTGCCGTGTCCTGGTGGAGCAGCAACGGCCCGATATCGCTGCGGAGCGATTCGAAGTGAAAGTCTTTGACCACGCCGATGACCTGTAACCTGCCCACCGCCGAATTGTCGCCGTTGTGGATGACCTTGCCGACCGGGTTGGCGTAGCCCAGTTGCCGGGCGGCGCTTTCGTTGATGAGCACGGCTTTGGTGTCGGCGGCCCGGCCCGGGGTGAAATTCCGGCCCTGCCGCAACCCCAGCCCCAGCGTCGCTACGTAACCGGGGTCTACCTTCCATTCCTGCACCGGGACGGCGTACTTGTCGTCGGCGGTGCCCTCGGGGTACCAGGCATCACCCCCCCGCCGGGAAGGAACGGGCAGAAAGCCGCTCACGGTGCCCGCCTGCACGCCGCGGTGCCGGGAGGCTTCCGCTTTGAAAACCAGGGCCTGGCTCAGGGAAGCCTGGGCCGTTTTTACCACCACCACCTGCGCTTTGTCGAAGCCCAGCGCGCGGGTCTGGATGTAGCGGAGCTGGCGGTGGATGAGCAGCGTGCCCACGATGAGCAGGATGGAAAGCGAAAACTGGAACACGACCAGCGTGCTGCGCAGGCCCCCGCGTCCCGGTACGGCCCCGGCCTTGCCCTTCACCACGGCCGCCGCCCCGAACGAAGACAGGTAGAAGGCCGGGTAGAGCCCCGCCAGCAGTCCCACCCCCACGGTACCGGCCAGCAGGGCCAGCACGTACGGGCCTTCGAGGAGCCGCGACAAAGGCAATGCTTTGGCGGCCAGTTGGTTGAACAGGGGCAGCAGCAGCGATACGCCCCCCACGGCAACCGCCAGGGCCAGCAGCGTGTACAGCAGCGACTCGGCCAGGAACTGGCCCACGAGGCTGCCCCGACCCGAACCCAGCACTTTGCGGACGCCGATCTCCCGGGCCCGCCTGGCGCTGCGGGCCGTCGCCAGGTTCACGAAGTTGAACACGGCAATGAGCAGGATCAGGCCGGCAATGCCCGTGAACAGGTACACGTACCCGATGCTGCCGGCGGGGGCCAGTTCTTCGCCCCGGTCGGAGTACAGGTGAATGTCGGTGAGGGGCATGAGGTGGTAGCGGAAGCCGTTGCCCGCCTTCCGGGTTTCGGCCAGGGTCGTGTTGAAAAATTGCCGCAGGGCCGGGTCCATGTACGTCCGGAGCATCTGCTCGAACCTGGCTTCCACCGCCCCGGGGTCGGTGCCCGGCCGGAGCAGCACGTAGGTTTTAAAGATGTGGTTGCCCCACTTGTTGACCCTGGCGGCTTCCGTCTCGTGGAGGGGCAAGAGGAAGTCGGCCTGGAAGTGCGACTGGGCGGGCAGGTCGCGGATCACGGCCGTTACCCGGCGCACCTCCCCGTTGTTGAACGTCAGGGTCCGGTTCAGGGCGTTGGGGGTGCGGAAGTATTTGCGGGCCGTGCTTTCGGTGATCACCACCGAGCCGGGCGCGGCCAGGGCTTTCCGGGGGTTTCCCGCCAGTACCGGCAGGGTGAACACGTCGAAAACCGTGGAGTCGGCGTACAGTCCCTTTTCTTCCCGCACGCTTTCCCCGGTGCTTTTCACCAGCATACTGCCGGCCGCTCCCAGCCGCACGGCGTTTTCCACCTCCGGGAAGTCCCGCTTGAGGGTGGCGCCCATCGGGGTGGGCGCACTGGCCAGTTTGTTCCAACTCAGGTTGAAGCTGACCTCGCTGTTGATCCGGTAGATGCGATTGGCCTTTTGGTGGTGGCGGTCGTAGGAGCGTTCATCGGCCACGTACAGCAGGATGAGCAGGGTCACGGTCAGTCCCAGGGCCAGGCTGAGCAGGGTCAGGGCCGAGTAGCCCTTGTTGCGCAGGAACGTACGGACGGCGACGGTCAGGTAGTTGGTCAGCATGGCGAAAAGGAGGGGGCTACGTTGGGCATTACTTCCTTTTCGGTATAACAAATGCTTTGCCAGAAAAGCAGAAGGCCCTTCCGTGCATTTTCAGGCCCTTTTGTCCGTCCGGCGCCCGTCCGGCCTGCCCGCTACCGGACAGTGATTGACCGGTAGGGAGCAGCTCGGGGATACTCGATGTTCGATGCTCGATGTTCGGGGTGGCGGGGATACGGGGAAGGGTTGGTTGTTGGCGGGGCGAACCACCCCCGGCCCCTCCTTGCAAAAAGGAGGGGAGCCGTACCCATGCGCCTCGCTGATTAGGGTAGGTATCCGTGACGTGCATTTCTCCTTGCCGTGCAGCCGTACCCGTAGAGTTCCCCTCCTTTTTTCAAGGAGGGGACAGGGGTGGTTAACCCCTAACACCACTCCGCTTTGAATTACCCCTTTAACACTACCTTTCTGTCTTCTTTACACCACCGGACCCGACCGGCGCCCAACCGTAAGTGGCTTTAATACAGCGCACAACCTCTGCCGCGCATTAAAGCCATTTTGCTTTCCCTTCCCCGCGCATCACTCTGTTAATATTTATTTTAACTTTTTTAGGTATTTTTCACGGTCCGCCGTTGCAAATTTGCCCCGTTTGTAGTTCATTTGAACAGCAACCGTTAAAATTGATTACGAGTCGTTTGCATCCGGCGACCGGGGAAATGCCCTTCCAGTAGCCGTCCAACGTTGCCAAACAGCCCCTACGAGCACCCACGAACAGGATTTTTTCACCAAGCCCGTACACCAGCCCCACGCCCGGCAACCGCCGGAAACCGCCATGCCGCCGCTTGCCGCCATTAATTGCCATTGGACGGCGCATTAATGGCCCGACTATTTGCCCGATAGCTAACGACCCCGTATTGCCCTACCCTTTCCTCCCGCAAGCTGCCGGCGTGTTCGTGCGGCCCGTTGCGTACCCCTTCACCGACCCTCCTTAAATCCTTCCCGATGAAAAAAGCATCTCTACTCCCCCTGCGGCTCGCATTGCTCTTCCTGCTCCCGGTCCTCCTCGGCCAAAGCCACGCGTACGGCCAGAACTGGCTCAACGCCAACGGCAACAAACTGTACGATGCGCAGGGCAAGGAAGTACGGCTCACCGGCATCAACTGGTTTGGCTTCGAAACGGCCCAACTCAAATTCCACGGCCTCTGGACCCGCGACATGAAAAGCGTGTTGAAGCAAATCAAAGACCTGGGCTTCAACTGCATCCGCATTCCCTACACCGACGCCATGCTCAAGCCGGGCGCCGCCATCCAGATTGATTCGTACGGCTCGGACCCCTACACCGGCGTGACGCCCATGAACGGCGACATTGCCCACGTCAAAACCCCCCTGGCGCTGCTGGACGAGGTGGTGAAGTGGTGCCAGACCAA
>CADCTQ010000141.1 GCA_902805615.1 uncultured Cytophagales bacterium | reverse complement strand
GAAAGCGGCCGGTTCTGGCGCGATATAGCGTGCTGGCACGAAGCACAGCTTCGCACCAGCACGCTATATTGCACCAGCCCGTCCCATATCGCGCCAGCAAGCCACAGTGATCGCCATAGCACCGGCCGCTCCGGCTCAGCAGGGAACGCTAATCATGTACTGAGAACCCTACCCCACGGGGATACGCCAACAACTCCATTTTGATAAGCGCATCGCTCATCCAGAACCGTCAGTGGGACACTGACGGCGGCATGGGGTGACGGCGGCATGGGGCCCTGCTCAAGTTGATTCCGGGCGAGGGGCAGTGTCGCTAATGCCGTGGGCAGTGTCGCCCGGCCGGCGATTTCGCCTTCCCAACCGCCTTCCAAGCCCATTACCCGCTTTTTTTTCCTTGCTACTGGACAACGGAAACATTATCTTTACGCACCGCTTACCTCCCGATTCATACCAGCTCCTCCTTATTTATACGACTGCGCCTGCCCGGCTGTCTGATGCACCAGACACCACCCGGCACGGGTGCGGACTGCCCGGACTTTTACGTTGACTGACCGACACCGCATGAAAAAACTGTACTCCCTTGTATTCCTCGCCTGGCTGTCCCTCCAGGCGTCGCTCGCCCAATGGCAACCATCGTATCCCCTGGGCATTTACGCCAAGGACGTCTTTTTCACGAGTGAACAAACCGGGTTCGTGGCGGGCGCCTTGTCGGGCAGGGGCGTACTCATCCGGACCCGGGATGCCGGGGCGAGTTGGGAAAAGGTGTACACGGCGGCCAACGCCGGCGACCTGCTGTCGGTGTGGTTCACCGATGCCGCCACCGGCTACGCACTCGGCGAGGGCGGCCTCCTCAAAACGGCGGACGGCGGCACGAACTGGAACAAAATGACCGTCTCCCTGCCCGACGGTGCCCGCAAGCTGCAATTCACCAGCGCGCAAACGGGCTACCTCGGTACCTCAACCGGCGCCATCCACAAAACCGTGGACGGAGGGCTCACCTGGAAAGACACCCGGGTGCCCCTTTCGGGTTCGCCGTACTACTACTACGTTGACATGTCTTTTGCCGATGACCAGGTCGGCTACGCCATGGGGGAAGCTTCGGTATTTAAAACCGCGGATGGGGGCGACACCTGGCAGAAGCTGGCTTTGCCCGGCTACCAGTACTACGATTTGTACTTCGTTTCCGCGCAGGTCGGCTTCGTGAGCAGCAGCTTCGGTAACATTTACAAAACCGTGGACGGCGGCCTCACCTGGAACCCCATCTCGTTCGGTTCCAGCCAGACGAAGATGCACTTCGTGGATGCGCAACGGGGCGTATTTTTAACCGATTATTCCCAGATCAACCTGACCACCGACGGGGGCGCTTCTTCGGCGGCCCACTACCGGTCCAATTATACCTTTTCCTGGGCCGCCGTCCACTTTCCGACCCCCGACTTCGGGTGCGCCGTCGGCGGGGACGGGGCCATCCTTACCACCCGGAACGGGGGACGGGACTGGCTGATGCGCAACCCGCCCACCGGCAACGCGAGGAGCTACCGCGACATGCACTTTTTCCCGAACGGCGAAGGGCTGGCGGTGGGCGAATTTTACGGCATGGTCCGCACCACCAACGGGGGCGATAGCTGGTTCGTGGACGAAAAGACGTTGGGCCGGGACGACCACTACGGCTTGCACTTTGCCAATGCCGATACCGGCATGGTGGTGCTCACCAACAACGGCAGCGCCCTCACCTACGACGGGGGCAAGACGTTTTTCTACGACGACACCCGCCGGCCGCCCTTCATCGGCCACCAGTCCTCGTCGAATTACCACCTGATGAGCAGCAAAGTGATCTTCTCGACGGGGGCTTCCGTCGGCCGGGGCGGGCGGATCGCCAAATCCGTGGACGGCGGTAAAACCTGGACCATTGACGAGAACCCGCCCTTCGAAAACTACCTGCTGGACATCACCTTTCCCAGCCCCGATACGGGCTACGCCTGCGGCGTCGTGGGGAAGGTGGTAAAAACCGTGGATGGCGGCAATACCTGGCAGCAGCAGGACCCGCAGCTCAACAATGACCTGCTCAAAGTCTACTTCCGGAATCCCTCCTACGGCTTCGCCATCGGGCGGCAGGGGGCCATCATCCGCACCACCGACGGCGGCCGCCGCTGGACCCAGATCTCCTCCGGCATTGCGTTTCCGCTGGTTGACATCCACTTCTTCAGCGACTCCGTCGGGTACGTGGGCAGTTCGGCGGGGCAGCTGGCCAAAACCACCAATGGCGGCCTGACCTGGAAAATAGTCACCAGCGACGAGGAAAAGCTGCTGGACGTGGGGAAGTACTACTTTAAGGACCCCAACACCGTCTTTGCGATGGGCGGCTACGGCCTTTTCCGCCGCGACCTGGCCGACCGCGCCGCGCCGCCCCCCGTAACGGGGCTGTCGCCGGCAGAAAACGCTCTCCGGGCGGGGCTCAAGGTGTATCCCAACCCGGCCGGCAGTACGCTGACCGTCGCCTTTCCGGCCGGCTTCACGCCCCGCAGGGCCACCGTTTACAATCACCTGGGGCAGCCGCTGAATGCCGTCGTCCAACGGTCCGGCCCGGCGTCGTGGTCCGTGGGCGTGGCGCACCTCCCGGCGGGCGTGTACGTCCTGAAAGTGGAGGACGCCCAACATCTCGTAATCACCCGAAAGTTTTTCAAACATTGATATGTACGCATTCATCACGCGCACCTGGGCCGGGCTGTTCCTGCTGGTGGCAATGGCCGCCTGCCACACCAACGACGACTTACCCCCGGCCCGGCCGTCGGGGGCGAGCCTGGAACTGGTAAAAGGGGACGGGCAAAAAGGACAATTCGGCGCCCTGCTGGCCGATTCACTGGTCATGCGGATACTCGTCAGGGACACCACGCTGCGCAACAAGCTGACGGTGACCTACAAGATGAAAACGGGCAACGGCTACGTGGAGGAGTATCATTCCGGTTTTCCGGGCACCGGGCTCAGGCCGGACGCCAAGGGCATCGTGCGGGGCCGCTGGAGTCTGGGCTGCAACAGCACTACGCAGGCCGTTACGTTCTACCTGTACCCCGACTCCTGCACGGGCTACGTTCCCGACGCCCGGTGCAAGCCGCTCGATTCCCTCACGTTTGAAGCAACGGCCGGCAAACCCACCGGCTGGAGCCGGGCTTGCGGAATCGGGTTCGTGGACCCTTACGGGAGCGCTTTTACCGCCTGTGCGGGAAAGGTGTACGCCGTGGCCGGGGGGAAGGCGTACCGCTCGGAAGACGACGGGGTGAACTGGACGGAGCTGTCCCCGCCGGCGGGCAACGACCCGGTAAAGCTGCTCAAGTGCAACGGCCAGGGCCACGTGTACGTGGTCACCGAAAACCAGGGCGTTTTCTATTCCAAAAACCAGGGCGGGAGTTGGACCGAAATCAACAACGGCATTCTTGACCACCGCTATCCCCTGGACCTGGTGGTGGAAGACAATACCCTGTTCGTCAGCTTTAATTTTGACGGCCTGTACCGGTCCACCAACAACGGGGCGTTCTGGAGGAAGCTGCTCGTGGGCGGCCGGTACGGCGAGGAGTACGCGCACGTGACCCGGATGCCTTCGGGCGACTTGTACCTGTTCGACAAGTGGAGCAAGTTGTTCAAATCCACCAACAACGGGGACAACTGGCTCTTGCAGGACCTGGGGCACAATTACGCGAGAAGCCCGGCGGGGGACATGGCCGCCGACCAGGCCGGCAACCTGGTGATTGCTTCGAGCTACGACGGCTACCTGGCCGTACTCTCACCGGCCACCCTTACGGGCAGCGTGACCAGCTTTTACACCCCCGAAACGCATTCTACCTGCATGGTGTACCAGATCACGCCTGCCCGCGACAAACTCTATTTCCTGGTATCGGGCAATCTTAAGCCAGGCGTCTATTCCGGCACGCCGGGGAATTACGCCCACGCCCACCCTGATTTCACCGGGCAGGTGTCCTCCTTTTTTGTCAGGCCGGATGGCAGCCTGTTGCTGGGCTCACACAGCGGGGTGTACTACTTCGCCAAATGATCGCCCGACGCGTTTATTCGTGGCGCAAGCGCCTGGCAAACCCGGGAGGGCCGCAAGGCAACACCCGGGGGTTGATTCTTGGTAAATGTTGCCGTAGCCCGGCGGGTCCAGCCGTACCGGGTTGGCAATCAATGAGGGGGCGCCAATGGTTGTTTGCACTGCGTACGATGAATGCAGGACGGATTCTTGAGGAATCGCAAGTTTTTGTGCAAGCGGTATTTTTTGTT
>CADCTQ010000140.1 GCA_902805615.1 uncultured Cytophagales bacterium | reverse complement strand
AAAATCCTTCGAACAAAACCGTTTCGCACACCATCTGCGGGATCGAACCCTTACGCACTTCCAAACCTCCCTCCAACCAAACTCTGCGTTCATCTGCGACCTTTTCTGCGCCAATCTGCGAGAAACCCTTCTTTCCCCTGCGAAATTCGCTAGAAACTCCTTTTCTGCCCTCATTCGCGTGAACTCCTCCTGTTCCCTGACAACTGCGTGAACCCCCTCTTTTCCTGCCTCATCCGCGAGAAACCCTTCCCCTTCCCTCCAAAGCCTACCATACCCCCGAAATCATTTTCATAATGTCATCCGCGTACTCCCGTGAATCGGAGACCACGCGAATGGTGCAACCGGGGGACCCTCTTCGGCTAAAAATTCTGTAACTCATAGCCGCAATAATGTAAAGCCTGCCCCTCCCTCCGTCCTTACCTTTGTACCACGCTTTCCCGTAAAAGCCAGGAAGCCCGGGAAGCATCGTAAACAACATAGTCCACTAAACAAACCATTCACATGGAAAAGATTCAATTTAAAACCAACATCAAATGCGGCGGTTGCGTCGCCCAGGTAACCCCCCACCTCAACGCCGTGGACGGCATCAGCCACTGGCAGGTAGACACCCAGAATCCCGGCAAGATTCTCACCGTGGAATTTGAGGGCGTGGAGCCCAAACGCATTGCGGAAGCCGTGCAGACCGCCGGATTCAAAGCCGAAAAAATATAACGCCCCCGGGAGCCGCGGCGTAGCCCGTTGTCAACCACTTGCCCGTTCAATCGGTATCCACTTTAACCCCCTTACCATGATGGTCAACGAAAAATACCAGCGCTGCCTGGACGCCTGCCAGGCTTGTGCAGTAGCCTGTAACCAGTGCGCCGCCGCCTGCTTGCAGGAAGAAGACGTAAAAATGATGGCCCGCTGCATCCAACTGGACATGGACTGCGCCCAGGTCTGTTCGCTGACCGCCGCTTACCTGGCGAGGAACAGCGAGTTTGCCGGCCAGTTGTGCGACGTATGCGCCCAGGTGTGCGATGCCTGCGCGGCCGAATGCAGCCAGCACGACCACGAACACTGCCAGCGTTGCGCCGCCGCCTGCCGCCGCTGCGCCGACGAATGCCGCCACATGATGAGCATGGGCGGAAGCATGTAAACCGCCCCGGTCGCCGGCCCGGGCTTTTCCACACGGGGAAGCTAGGGCCGGCGGCAAAAACGGGCAGTACGCCCCCTTTTCAGCCAATCAACCATACAACCAGACATGAAAACGCGAATGATCTTCTCACTGGTCGGGGGCCTGTTGCTCTCCGTGCCCGCATGGGCCCAGCACGAGCACCACCAGCAACATACCGATACTACCCGCACGACAACCCCCAAACCAACCGGCCATTCGGGCCACGGCCCGGAAAGCCACGAAATGAAGCACGACATGGTGATGGACGGCTCGGCCGAATCGCTGCTTCACGTGGAACACACGAACGCCGACAGCCCGGTGCCGATGGGCCACAGCTTTTCGCTCAACCTGCCCATGAACCGCAACGGCTCGGGGACGGGCTGGCTGCCGGACGCCTCGCCCATGTACGGCTACATGGTGCACGGCCGCAAGTGGATGTACATGGTGCACGGCAACGTGTTTCTGCGCTACAACAGCCAGGACATCACCAACAAGGGCACCCGCGGCGACACCAAGGTGGATGCCCCCAACTGGGTGATGGCGATGGGGCAACGCCGCGTCGGCAGCCGGGGCCTGTTCCGGTTCAGCTCCATGTTTTCGCTCGACCCGCTGTTTGGCGGCGCCGGGTACCCGCTCCTGTTCCAGACCGGCGAAACCTACCAGGGCCGGCCGCTGGTGGACCGCCAGCACCCGCACAATTTCTTCTCCGAACTGTCGGTGGGCTACACGCACATGATCAACAAGGACCTCGATGCGTTTGCCTACCTGGCGTACCCCGGCGAACCGGCGTTGGGCCCGGTGGCCTTCATGCACCGCCCTTCGGCCCAGAACAACCTCGATTCGCCCTTGGGTCACCACTGGCAGGACGCCACGCACATTACCTTCGGGGTGGCGACGCTGGGCGTGCGGTACAAAATCTTTAAGGTGGAAGGATCGGTGTTTACGGGCCGCGAACCCGGCGAGGCCCGCTACGGCTTCGACAAGCCCCGCTTCGATTCGTATTCCTACCGGCTGTCGGTGAACCCGCACCCGCAACTGGCATTGCAGGCGTCGCAGGCGTACATCAAGAGCCCGGAGCCGCTGGAGCCCGACGAAAACGTGCGGCGCACCACGGCCTCGGTGCTGCACGCGCTGCCGCTGCTGCCCGGCAACTACAACCTCAATTCGGCGCTGGTGTGGGGCTTTAACGATGCCGGCGGCCACCACCAGGAACATTCACTCACTGCCGAATCGAATCTGCAGTTGGACCGGTTCGCCGTGTACGGCCGCTACGAGTACATCCAAAAGTCGGCGGGTGAATTGCAGGCGGAAGGCTTCGAGCACGACCGGCTCTTCGACGTAAATGCCGTTACGCTGGGCACCAACTACACCGTGCTGCGGGCCTTCAACACCAACCTGAGCCTCGGCGTGCAGGGCAGCCTTTACCTGCCCGACAGAGACCTCTACCCGGTCTACGGCAAAAATCCCCTCGCCGGCCAGGTGTACCTGCGGCTGTACCCGCACCTGATGCGAATGGGAGGGAAGTAGGCTATAGGGTTGAATGGCTGATTGTTGCAGGAGCTGAGCTTTCTCATCAAGTCGGGGTCACTGCTTATCAATCAGCCATTCAACCATTCAGCCATTCAATCCTGTCACTCAATTGCTCCCCAGCAGCTGGAACAGTTCGTCCAGGTTCGGGGTGAGGATGATTTCGGTGCGGCGGTTCTTCTGGCGGGCTTCGGGGGTTTTGCCCTGGGCCACCGGCACGAATTCGCCGCGGCCGGCGGCAGTGAGCTTGCCCGGGTTCACCCCGTTTTTCACCAGCACGTCCACGATGGAGGTGGCCCGCATCACGCTCAAGTCCCAGTTGTTCTTCACCCCGTTGATGCTGCCGGCAATGGGCACGTCGTCGGTGTGGCCTTCCACGAGTACGTTCACGTCCTGCTGCGACTTGAGCACGTTCGCCAGTTTTTTGAGGGCGTCCACGCCGCGGGGGTCTACCGAGTAGCTGCCCGACTTGAACAGGAGCTGTTCGGCCAGCGACACGTATACTTTGCCGTTGCGGATGTCCACCGTCAGGTCGCCTTCCTTAAAGCCGAGCAGCGCATTGCTCACCCGGGTGCGGAGGTCATTGACGGCTTTTTCCTTGTCGGCCAGGATTTTTTCCAGTTCCTGCACCCGTTGTTCGCGGGCTTGCAGGTCCACGTTCAGCTTGTCCACCTGCGCCTTGCTGGTCAGCAGGTTCTGTTCCATAGTAAGCAGCTGCTTTTCCTTCTCCGACAGGTTGCTGGCGAGGCGGCCGGCCTCCACCGAACTGTTGGAGAGCAGTTGGTTGTAGGACTTGTCGAGCCGTTCGTATTTCTCGAAGAGGTCGTCGAGCAGGGCCTTGTTGCGGCGGTAGAGCGTACCGGATTCGGCGCTGTCGGCCTTCAGCTTGGTGGTTTCAGCCGTCAGCTGGTCGATCTGGGCCTGGAGGCGGCGGCGGTCTTCCCCGAAGGAGCGGCGCTCCTGGGCCAGCCGCACGGTATCGGCGGCCAGGGCGTTGTACTGCGCCTGCAAACGTTCGTGCCGCCGGGCCGTTACGCACGAGGTCAGCAGTTGGCCGCCGAGCAGCACGACAACGAATATAAAGGCGTAGGTACTGATTTTTTTTAGGGTTGAATGGGTAGGGTGCATAGGCGCATCGGTAAAAGGATGAGGCAAATATGTTGAATAATTGCAGGAGGCCGGTCTTTTCCGCCACACTATTTTCTGATGGGTAACACCGGCTTCTGAATGGGATACGGCGTAGGACTGTTCCCGGTTGCCGCGGCGGGGACAGGCAGTGCCGACAACAAGCTCCCTCGCTTCATTTTTGCCTATATTTACACCCTAAAAGCAAGCCTCCGCCGTAAAAAGTGCTACGCAATCCGGCCGGCGTTGCCCCATTCTCTGTCATTCATGAAAATCCTGCTCCGGCTTCTCACGTATGCCCGCCCCCTCGGGAAGTTCGCCATTCCCTTTGCCGTTTTTACGTTGTTTGCCATCCTGTTCGGCATCGCCAACCTCACGCTGATCATCCCGCTGATGAAAGTGCTGTTCGGGACGGTAGACCAGGCCCAGGCCCAGGCAATGCTGCAAAAACCGGCTCCTGAGTTCAGCATTGGTTT
>CADCTQ010000139.1 GCA_902805615.1 uncultured Cytophagales bacterium | reverse complement strand
GTACTCCCTCACGGGCGTAGAAGTATTCTGGACCGGTGAGGTTTCGGCGGCCACCGAAACGGGCTGGGACGGAACCTACCAGGGCCGGCCGCTGCCCGCCGGGGTGTATTCCTGGCAACTCACCGGCCGGTACGCCGACGGCCGCCCCCTGAAAGTCAACGGCAAAACCTTCGGCCAGGTCACCCTGGTCCGGTAGCACGCGCCGCTTTATCCCACCCGGCTCCCGCCGCCCTTTTCCCGATTTCCCGCAAGCGCATGAAAAAATTATCCCTGCTCATATTCCTGTTGCTGTCCCGGCACGTACAGGCGCAGTTCCGGCCCTATTCGCTGTACCCGCTCTCCCCCGTCCTGACCAACCCGGCCCTGGTCGCCGCCGACGACTACGGCCAGGTGACGGCGCACTTCCGGCAATCGCGGGTGGCGGGCTACCGGGTGCCTTCCCTCTCGTACGTGCATCCTTTCTACGGCAAGGCGAACGGCAACCGCTACGGGGGCATGGGCTTTGCCCTCATCAACCAGTCGGCGGGACCGGCGGGTATGTACCAGGTGACGGGGGCGCTGGGGGGCTTTGGCTACCACCTCGCCCCGGGTCCGCACCACGGCCTGGACGCCGGCCTGCAACTCGGCCTGGTCAACAAGCGGATCGCCCCGGGAGCGGTCACCACCGACGCCCAGTTCGGCGCGGGGGGCTTCGACCCAACCCTGCCCACGGGCGAGCCCCTGGACGGGCCGGGCCGCACGGCCGTGGCCATCAACGCCGGCCTGCACTGGTCCTACGCCGACCTGGCGGGCCGCCGCAAAGCCTCGCTGGGCCTGGCCCTCCACAATGCCAACCGGCCGGCGTATCCCTTCCTGGGGGAACGCAACCGGGAGCCGGTGGGGTACGTGGTGACGGGCACTTTCCTGGCGGCCAGCCGCGGCAACTTCTCCGCTGAGCCCACCTTCCGCTACTTCAGGGAAGGACCCACGGCCCTCGGCAGCGTGGGGGCGCAGTTTGGCTACGCCCTCGGTGACCGCAAGGAAACCAGGGTGAGCGCCACCCTCTGGTACCACACCAACGTTTCGCCCGGCCTGGGCCTGCAACTCGAAACGCAAGGGTTCGTGCTGGGCTTCGGCGCCGACGGGTCTTCGTACCGCAACACCACGATGGACGGGGGCAACGGTGCCTTCGAAGTGGCCCTGGCCTGGCGGATCAACCGCAAAAAGCGGGTGGACGACCGCCGCGCCGGCGCCGAACCGCCTCCCGCCGAACCCGTTGCCGAAACGCAACCCCTCCCCTCCCCCGCGCAACCCTCCGAGAGAGCCCCCGACCGCACTGCCGCAACCCCGCCGCCGGCGGCCGATTCGTCGGCCACCCCTTCCGCCGTCCGCCGGGAGGAGGCGAAACTGGCGCGGCAGATTGCTTACCCGTTGGGCGGCACCGGGTTGTCGGCCGGCGATGAGCAGTTCCTCGACAGCCTGGCGCGGGAACTGAAGGCGCACCCCGACTGGCAACTCCGGATCGGCGGGCACACCTGTTCGCTGGGCAGCCCGGCGACCAACGCGAAAGTATCCCTGGCCCGGGCGCAGGCCGTGCGGGCGCGGCTCGTGCAGAAGGGCGTCCCCGCGGACCAGCTCCGTGCCACCGGCCACGCCGACCGCTACCCCATCGCCCCCAACGACACTGAAGCCGGCCGCGCCCGGAACCGCCGCGTCGAGTTCGTGCTGGTGAAGTAATTAAGTATTGGGTATTGAGAATTGAGTATTGAGTACGCGTAACCCAACTGAACCGGGTTTGATCGGCAACGCGGTACTCAATTCTCAATTCTCAATTCTCAATTCTCAATACAAAATGTAACCTTCCGCGGGTGGCCGAGTTTCCCCGGGTGATTTTCCCAACCACGCATCTTCACCCGATTCGCATGAAAACCACGCTCCTCAACACCTTTGCCCTGCTGCTCGTGCTGTTGGCCACCACCGCCACCGCCCAGACCCACCAGGAAACGTTCCGCCGCACCGCCCGTTTTACCGGCGCGGACGGGAAAAACACCCTGCGCCTGCACAACCTGAAGGGCGACGTGACGGTGGAAGCCTACGCGGGGGACGTCATTGAATTTGAAGTTGACAAAACCGTATCGGCCGACACCCGGGAGCGGCTGGAGCAGGGCCGTAGGGAAAACGAACTCCGGATCGAGGAGCGGGGCGGCATGGTCGTCGTGTACGTGGCGTCTCCCCGGTTCGAATGGCGCGGCAACGAATACGGCCAGGTAAATTTCAATGACGACGACGAATACCAGTTTGCCTTCAACCTCCGGGTGCGGGTGCCGGCGGGGGTTGACGCGGACGTGTCCAGCATCGGCAAGGTATCCATCACCGGCCTGCGCGGCGCCGTAAAGGCCCGGGGCCACCACGGCCTTACGCTGGCGGGCATTGCAGGCCCGGCCGTTGCCTCGGCCCACCACGGCGACCTGGAGGTCTCCTACGCCGGTCCCATTCCGACGGGCTCCGCCTTCAGGACGCACCACGGCGACATCCGCGTGACCGTGCCCGCCCAGCCCGACGCCGACGTTGTGTTCGATTCCTACCACGGCGAGTTCTTCACGGATTTTCCCGACGTGGAGGTGCAACCCGCCCGGGTCAGAAAGACCGTCTCGAAAGACGACAACCGCAAAACCTACCAACTGGCCGAGCAGAAAACCGTCCGCATCGGCAAAGGCGGCAACGCCATCTCCTTCAAATCGCACCACGGCAGCTTCTATTTGCTGGGGAAGAAATAGGAGGGCCCGGTACGCATCCACGCACCGGGCCGCCGGGGTTCCTTCAATTCAAATTCAATGGGATATGGAAAGCGGCGGCGCGGCGGGAACTGCCGGTGGTCAGCCGCTTAAATCACGTCCGAGCAGCCGAAGCAGGGGAAGCTGAGCCACTTGTCGGCCGCGAACCAATCCACGTTTTCGGCCGGGTTGGCGCTGAACGCTCCCTGGTATTTGGTAGGCACGAGGCCAAACCCGGCCGGGATGCCGCCCTGAATGTAGCTGAACGGAACCAGGTTCGGCGGATTCGGGCAAACGACCGGGCACACCCTGAAGGGCCCCGGGCCGGGCGTTGCCAGGATGCCCGCCGGGTCGCCCGCCACGGTTCCCCCGTCAAACACCGTTACCGTCCCGAAGACGTCGCCGGGTCCGGATGCCGTCCGGTCGGTGCCCCGGCTCCATTGCAGCACCACCGCGTTGAAGAGGTCCAGGTCGGCGTTGGCCCGCACGAGCACCCCCGTACCGAACACGGGCGGGTCGGGCACTTCGCAGGGACCTGCCAGCGTGACGTTGGCAAAGGCCGGGTCGGTCTTGGGCGCGGCCCCCGAGCCGGCCCCGTCGTTGTCCGACTCGATGCCGTTGGTGGCACCGGGGAAGGGTTCCGAGTAGACGCCCCGGGGCTTCACGCCGGCCGCCCACTGCACCCGGCCGGAGTAGCCCAGGTCGCTGTCGAAGTCATCGTCGGAGCAGCCGAAGGCGTACAGGTAGGTGCAGTTCACCGTCCCGCCGAACCATTCGAACCCATCGTCCTGGCTGTAGAGCACCTCCACGTGGTCAATGACCGTGCCGCTGCCCACGCTGCCCAGCGTCAGGCCGTTGCTCTCGTTGCCTTCCTTGAGTTCGCCGCCGGCGTACTCAATGCGCACGAACCGGAAGATGCCCGAGTTGTCGGTCGGCACCGTCCCGCCGTGGTACCCCAGCGAGGTGCCGCCCGAAAAATAGATGCCTTCGACGGGTACGTTGGGGCCCTGGTTGTTGGGGGCGCTGCCCAGGATGATGACGCCGCCCCAGTCGCCGGGCTTTTTCTCGCAACCCGGTTTGTTGGAGGTGAATATGATGGGGTCCGTGGGCTTGCCCTGGGCGTCGATCCTGGCCCTCCGTTCCACGATGAGCGTGCCTTCGCACTCCCCGCGGACGATGACGCCCGGCTGGATGGTGAGGCTGGCGCCGGGCACCACGCGGACGTAGCCCCGGATGATGTACGTGTTGCCCGTGGTCCAGACGTTGGCCCCCATCAGGTAGGTATCGGTCGGGCTGCCGTCGGGGTTGTCCACGCAGGTGCCCACGGGGATGATGGCGGCGGCCGTTACCTTGCCGTCAGCTTCGGGTTGCACCTGGGCTTCCTCTTTTTTACAGGAAAAAACCAGGGCCGCGGCGGCCAGGGAAAGCGCCACGCCCATCAGACGAATGTTTGTTTTCATGGTGTTTGCTCTTGTTTAAGGTCAAAAAAATGGGGGATGGATGGAGGGTATGGGAATTGAATTGAAGGCGGGTCGCCGGTGCGGGCAAAGCGGCGGCGGGCTTACCCGGTGGGGTAAACTTGCCGGGGGCACGGTGCCGGCAAAGGCAAAGGGGTTATGGGGTTGCGCCGGGGCAAGAGGCGACCGGGCGGCGGGGGAGTCAGGCAGAGGCAGTTCCCCGGGGACGGGACTTCCGGCGGCAGCCGCCGGCAGCGTGGCATACGCACGCATCGGGCTACTCCATCGGGAAAGGCAAACCGGAAATCGGACGGCGATATACCGTACTGATTTTAAATCTATTAACTATGTTTTACTTATGCAAGTTTTATTTTTAAAAAAAATGTTGAATAGCGTTTGCCACGCACACAGGGGAAAAGGAGCGAGAAGCGAGGAGTGAGAAGCGAGCAGAACTCAACCGCAAGGGGCGCAAAGGAGACGCAAAGACCGCAAGGGGAACGCGTTTCGTGCGTACGCGCCTGAATCCTGCTCATCCTTCCATCCGGTGAATCCTGATCCCTTTGCGGTTCAGTTCCTTCTCGCTCCTCGCTCCTCGCTCCTTTTTCTCCGTGGCACATCCCTCTACTCCCGGAAATAGACCCGGAACGTACTGCCCGCGCCTGCTTTGCTTTCGACGGTTACTTTGCCGCCGAGGGCTTCGGCCTGGGTTTTGACCAGGTGCAGGCCCAGTCCTTTGCCTTCGGGGTGGACGTGAAAGCGTTGGTAGAGGCCGAACACCTTGCCGTGGTGCCGGTCCAGGTCAATGCCCAGGCCGTTGTCGGTTACCGTCAGCACCACGTAACCCTCCTCCCGCCGCGTAGACACGGTGATCTCCGGCCGGCGGCCCGGGTCGCGGAACTTGAGGGCGTTGGACAGGAGGTTGAACAGGATGTTTTGCACGTAGCCGGGCACCGAGGGTACGCTTTCCACCCCGAAACGGGTAGTAATGACGGCCCCGGTGTGCTTCCACTGCAACTGGCGGCGGACCCGCGCGAATACCTTCGCAAACGAGACCGTTTCGGGCGGCTGGCGGAGCTGGCCCCGGATCGAAAGCAGCCCGGTGAGGTCGGTGATGATGCCGTCGAGGGCGGCGGCGGCCCGGCCGATGCTGTCAATCACGTCGGCATTCACCGGGTCGGTAGGGTCGGCGGGGTTGTAGATGCTCACCAGCCCGAGCAGGTTGGCGACCGGCGCCCTCAGGTTGTGGGAAGTGATGAAGGTGAACTGTTCCAGGTCCCGGTTTTTGGCCGACAGTTCCTCGATGAGGCGGGTCTGGTCGGCTTCGGCCTGCTTGCGGGCGGTGATCTCGTAGCGGATGGAGAGGTAGTTGATAATCTCCCCCTGCGGGTTGCGGATGGGGTTGATCATCGTGTCCACCCAGTAAAGCGAACCGTCGCTGGCCCGGTTGAGGATTTCGCCCCGCCACACCCGGCCCGCCAGGATCGTTCGCCACAAGTCCTGGAAAAAGGCCGGCGGGTGGTGTCCCGACTTCACGATCCGGTGGTTTTGCCCGAGCAGTTCGTGGGGGGCGTACCTGGCCACCCGGCAGAACTGGTCGTTGACGTGCACGATGTTGCCCCGGGCGTCAGTCATGGAAATGAGGGCGCTCACGTCGAGGGCCTGCCGGTAGCTTTCCAGTTGGTGCACCATGTAGGAGAGTTGCCGCTCGGCCTCCTCGCGGGCCGCCAGCGACGCGTTCAACTGCCGGAGGGCGTGCTGCTCCTTTTTCCGGTCGGTGACGTCGCTGAAAAAGACCGCCAGCCCGCCGGCCAGGGGGTAGAGGCGGGTCTCGAACCACTTGTCGTAGGACGGGTAGTAGCCCTCCAGCGCAACGTCGGTATTTTCGGCCACGGCCCGGTGGCAGGCGAGGTAGAACGGCCGGCCGACGCCCTCGGGAAATTCCGTCCAGATGTGTTTGCCGACCAGCGAGGCGGGGGTACGGCTGAGGAGGGCCGCCGCTTTTTGGTTGACGTACGTGTAGTGCCAGGCGCCGTCGAGGGCCACCATGCCGTCGGTCATGCGTTCGAGCAGGTCTTGCAGTTGAAGTTGCATCGGGGAATGCGGGGAGATTGGCAGCCCCCGCAGGGTTGCACGCACTGCGGGGGCTGCCATTTGCTTTATTTGATAGAAATACAGCACCAGGCAAATGATGGCAGGAATGCCCCTCCGGTGGTTGCCTCACTGTTAAATCAACGGAGTAAGATTGAACGACCGGGTGAGTACGTTTCCCGGGTGAGGAAAAATACCATTTTATTTTGAATTCGTTAAGCAGGATTTGTGCCCTTGCGGGGAGGGCAGCAAAAAAGGGATCAGGATTTACGGGATGGAAAGATTGGCAGGTTGCGGTTCAGTTCTTTTCTTTGCGCGTTTGCGTGAAACTTCCGTGGTAAAAAAAAAGCACTGCCAGGAGCAGTGCTTTTTGTCGTTCCATTTCGATGCTTCGTCTATGTTGAAGATCAGCACCGCAAAAGTAAGCCGCCGACGTTGCCGGACTGTTGCCCGGGCGTTATCAAATTGTGGTCAATGGCGGCGGGGAACCGGTGGGTTACGGCTGGCCTTCTCCCTTTTCCGCCTTGTTTTCGCGTTTTTTCTTGCCTACCTCCTTGATGCCGCTTTTGTCCACCAGGTCCTTGGCCGACTGGGCCACGCTGCCCAGGGCCGCCTGCGTCTTCTCCGAGCCGAAGATGACGGCCAGGGCGGCTCCCGCCGCGGCGCCACCCAGGGCGGCCAGCAGGATGCGGTTGTCCTTGATGGCCGGCAGCAGGCCGCTGTCCTGGATCAGGGTGTTGAGGGTGGTATCGGGCGCGTCTTTCTTTTTGGTCTTTTTTGCCATGTTTTCGGGTGATTTTTTTTCCTTTAACGCAACTTACGCCCGCAGCGTTTAATATTGGGCTTCAGTTCTTTTCTTTGCGCCTTTGCGTGAAATTCCGTGAAACCGTTTTCTCCAAAAAGACGCGATAAATCGCGTCTCTACGCCAAGTCCTCCGTGGTAAATCTGTTTCCTACGGACCGCCTTCAATGTCAATTCGTCATTCGTAATTATCCTCCCATGCGGAAAAATATCCCATTGATTGCGGCGCTGGCGTTGCTGGCGGCGTGCGGGCCGGCCCCGAAAAGCACGTCCCCGGGCCCGTGGATCGCCACTGCCCCGGCCGGCTCGGCGTACACCCAGGTCCGCAAGGAGGGTGTGACCGTGCTGCCCAACGGCCGGCTCCTCACGCCCCGCGGCCGGCAGCTTACCGTGGCCCCGCACCCCTACGGGCTGGTACTCAGCCCCGACGGCAACACCGTGGTGACGGCAAACTCCGGCACCAAGCCCATCTCCGTCTCCATCCTACGCGACGTTACCGGCCCCAACCCCCTCGTGCAGCAGGTACCGCCCGGCGCCGACACCGACGCGGGCACGCTGGCCGCCGTGTTCATGGGCCTGGCCATTTCGCCCGACAACCGCACCCTGTACGTGGCCGGGGGCTCCGAAAACAAAATCTACCGCTTCGATCTGGCCACGGGCCGGCGCCTGGGCGAAATCCCCTGCGCCGCCCGCGACGGGGACCGCGACTACGCCGACGGCTACATCGGCGACCTGGCCCTGAGCCGCGACGGCAGCACCCTCTACGCCGTGGACCAGATCGGCTTCCGGATGGTGGTGGTGGATGCCGCGGCCGGCCGCGTGACGGCCAGCGTGCCGGTGGGCCGCTATCCCTTCGGCATTACCCTTTCGCCCGACGAAAAAGAAGCCTACGTTGCCAACGTGGGCATGTACCAGTACCGGGTCCTGCCGGGCGTTGACACCACGGACCTTCCCGGCACCACCCTCCCCTACCCAACCTCCGCGTTCGGCAGCCGGGAATCCATCGAAGGCTACCGCTCCGACTCGGCGGTGGTGCCCGGCCTGGGCGATCCCAACGTGCCCGAGTCGTTTTCCGTCTGGACGGTGGACTTGCAAAACCGGCCGCAGCCCCGCGTGACGGCCAAAGTCAAGACCGGCTTCCTCGTCGGACAAATGGTGGAGGGCATCCCGGCCGTGGGCGGCTCGAGCCCCAACTCGGTGGTGGCGGCCGGCCCCTACGTGTTCGTGAGCAACGGCAACAACGACTGCATTTCGGTGATTGACGTGCGGAAAGACTCGGTGGTGAAAAACATTTTCCTGCAAATTGACCCGCGGCTGGGCAGCCTGCGCGGCATCATCCCCTTCGGGCTGGCCCTCTCCCCCGACGGCAAACGCCTCTACGTGGCCGAGGCGGGCATCAACGCGGTGGGCGTGGTTGACGTGGAGACCCTGGCGGTGCTGGGGCACATTCCCGTGGGCTGGTTTCCCGCCAAGCTGGCCGTGAGCCGCGACGGCAAAAAGCTCATCGTCGCCAACGCCAAGGGCTACGGCAGCGGTCCCAACGGCGGACCGGCCTTCCGGGCGGCGGGCGGCGACAGTTACATCGGCTCGCTCATGCACGGCACGGTGTCGGTGCTCGACATCCCGCCCGACGCGGCCCTGGCCGGGGAAACGCGGCGGGTGGTTGCCAACAACTTCCGCTTTACCGACCGCCGCGATTCGGCGTTTGCCGGCCGCCGGGGCAACCCGGTGCCGCTCTACGCCGGGGCGGCCCGTTCGCCGGTCCGGCACGTGGTGTTCGTGGCCAAGGAAAACCGCACGTACGACGAGATTTTCGGCGGCGTGCCCGGGGGCCGGGGCGAGCCTTCCCTGGCCCGCTACGGCCGCGGGGTGACTTTCAGCAACGGCAAAAATACCCGGCAGGTGACCGGTGCCACCGTGATGCCCAACCACCTGGCCCTGGCCGGGCGGTTTGCCATCGGCGACAACTTCTACTGCGACGCCGACCACTCGGCCGACGGGCACCGCTGGCTGGTGGGCACCTACCCCAACGAGTGGCTCGAAACGAGCGTATCGGCGGCCTACGGGGGCATTCGCCGGATGAAGATGGGCTCGAAAGCGCCGGGCATGCTGGCCTTCACGGGCTCCAACGCCTCCATTTACCCCGAAGACTACAACGAGGCCGGTTCGCTCTGGGAACACCTGGAACGCAACAAGATTCCCTTTTTCAACTTCGGCTTCGGCCTGGAAATGGCTCCCGGCTACGAGGAACAGGCGTTCAAGCACACCGGCACCCGCACGATGATCAACTACCCGGTGCCGGCGCCGATGTACGGCCGTTCGTCGAAGCTGTTTGCCACCTTCAACATGGGCATTCCCGACCAGTTCCGCGTTGATATGTTCATCAGGGAGTTCAACGACCGCTGGACGGGGGCGGGCAAAACGCTGCCGTCGGTGCTGACGGTGGTACTGCCGCAGGACCACGGGGCGGCCGAACGGCCCGCCGACGGCTACCCGTTCAACGAGAGTTACATGGCCGACAACGACCTGGCACTGGGCCGGCTGGTGGAATTCCTCTCGCACACGCCGTACTGGAAGCACATGGCCATCGTGGTGACCGAAGACGACCCGCAGGGCGGCGTGGATCACGTGGACGCCCACCGCAGCGTGCTGATGGTGATTTCGCCGTACGCGAAGAAAAACTACGTGGGGCACGTGCACTACTCGTTCGGCAGCATTTTCAAAACCATGTGGCACGTGCTGGGCCTGCCCTACCTCAATCAGTACGACGCGGGGGCCACCGACCTGTCGGACCTGTTCACGCCCCAACCCGACTACGCACCCTACAACGCCCTGCCGGTGGACGGCCGCATTTTCGACCCCCAGAAAGCCCTCGACCCGCTGGACGAAAAGTTCAACTGGAAAGCCGTCACCGAATCCCCCGCCCTCGACGCCCCCGCCGACATGCTGCGCCGCAGCCGGGAGGAAGACAAACGACGGAAATAAAGGAGACCGGAGACGGGAAGAAGGGTCTGAACCTTGATTGGCTTGATGAAAGGATGACCAGGATTGGGGCGGGGATGCGGCTTTGGTGGCAGAACTATCGGTTCGCATTCCTACCGATTCGCATTCCTACCGATTCGCATTCCAACAAGCATCAGCGCCAAAAGCAGGGCACTGTCATGCTGACGATAGGAAACATCTGGGGTTGATCGTCGGTATAGCAGACTATTTCAGGTTTGACAAGCAGTGGGGTAGTGTCCGGAACCACCCCTGTCCCCTCCTTGAAAAAAGGAAGGGAGCCGTACCCCTGCGCCGTGCTGACGGGGAAAGGTGTCGTACCGGGTACGTCTCCTGAGTTTGCAGCCGATGGTCACGGTTCCCCTCCTTTTTGCAAGGAGGGGACAGGGGTGGTTCCTCATCAGAACGGAACGTATGCAGGCGCCACAATTACTCTCCGGATGCTTCCCATCGTCAGCATGACAGTGCCCATCGGTGCCTTGACTCCGGAGCAAGCCATGATTGCACAAGAGGAGGCCGAAATTGCAAAAGTGGTCCGACGAGATGAAAGGGTCATCCGCCTGACCGTCCATTCGCATCCTGGTCATCCTTTCATCAAGCCAATCATGGTTCTGACAATTATGGTTGGGACCAATTGCATTGTGCAAACTTTTATTTTTACTAAATCCCTAATTTCTCCATCCTTTCGAAGAAAACCCGCCCGGGTTTCCCGGCAGACCGGCGTTTTTAGTAGTTTGATGCCCCAACCTATCCCCTAACCGCTTATGAACAGAATAATAACGCTATGCAGTCTCCTCTTGGGACTGCTCTGGCTGGGCGTCCCCGCCGCCCGGTGCCAGTCCGTGCAGCTCACGGGCAAGGTCACCGCGGAGGCCGACGGCGCGGGCCTGGCCGGCGTGAGCGTGGTGTTGAAAGGCTCCACGCTGGGCACGGCCACTTCGCAGGACGGCTCCTACGCGCTCACCGTACCGGGTGACGCCGGCACGCTGGTATTCAGCTTCGTGGGCTTCCTGACCCAGGAGGTGCCCATCAACGGCCGCCGCACCATTTCCATCCGCCTGGCGCCGGACGTAAAGTCGCTCTCGGAAGTAACGGTCGTCGGCACGCGCAACCTCAACCGCTCGGCCACCGAAACGCCCGTCGCCATTGACCTGATTCCCATTGCGCAGATCACCAACTCGGTCGGCCAGATTGACGTCAACCAGCTCCTGCAATTCGTGGCCCCTTCGTTCAACTCCAACCGGCAGTCGGGCTCCGACGGCTCCGACCACATTGACCCGGCCACCCTGCGCGGCCTGGGCCCCGACCAGACGCTGGTGCTCATCAACGGCAAGCGCCGCCACCAGTCGTCGCTCATCAACCTGTTCGGCACGCGGGGCCGCGGCAACACGGGCACCGACCTCAACGCCATCCCGGCCGCCGCCATCGAACGCATCGAAATCCTCCGCGACGGGGCCAGCGCCCAGTACGGCTCCGACGCCATTGCCGGCGTGATCAACATCGTGCTCAAAACGGACGTCAATAAAGTGTCGGCCAACGTGAACACGGGCATCTACTCCGAAGGCGACGGGGAAACGCTCAACGCCAACGTCAACTACGGCGTCAAGCTCCTCGACCGCGGCTTTCTCAACCTGACGGCCGACTACCAGACCCGCGGCTACACCAACCGCCCGGCCGACCCGGTCGAGTTTCCTGAAAACCCGCGCAACCAGTTCGGGGAAGGCACCAGCCGCAACCTGAGCGGCTTCCTGAACGCGGCCCTGCCCCTGGGCGCGTCCACCGAACTCTACGCCTTCGGCGGCGTCAACGGCCGCCACTCCAAGTCGTACGCCTGGACCCGTTCGGCCGACAGCGACCGCAACGTCACGGAAATCTACCCCAACGGCTTCGACCCGCTCATCGGCGGGCGGATTCTCGACTACTCGGCCTCGTTTGGGCTGCGCACCAAATGGCGCGGTTGGAACGTGGACCTCAACAACACCTTCGGCAGCAACCGCTTCGAATACGAGGTTGAAAACACGCTGAACGCTTCGCTGGGGGCGGCCTCCCCCACCCGCTTCGACGCGGGCGGCTTCAGCCTCAGGCAAAACACGACGGGCATCAACTTCAGCAAGGCTTTCGAGGGCGTGGCTTCGGGTCTCAACGTGGCCTACGGGGCCGAATTCCGGGTGGACAACTACCAGATCTTCGCCGGCCAGGAAGCTTCCTGGCGCCGCTACGACAACCTGGAAGACCGGCCCGGCGGCTCGCAGGGCTTCCCGGGCTTCCGGCCCGCCAACGAACTGGGTGAATCGCGGACCAACGTGGGCGGCTACGTGGACGCCGAACTGGACGTGACGGAGCAGTTCCTGGTGACGGCCGCGGCCCGCTACGAGCACTACAGCGACTTCGGCGGCACGCTGAACGGCAAACTTTCGGCGCGCTACAAGTTCACCGACGCGTTCCTGGTGCGGGGCTCGGTGAGCACGGGCTTCCGGGCGCCTTCCCTGGCCCAGGTGTACTTCAACACCACCTTCACCAACTTCGTGGCCGGCGTGCCCGTGGACCAGATCATTGCCAGCAACACCAGCCCCATTGCCCGGGCGGTGGGCATTCCGCCCCTCAAGCAGGAAAAGGCCCAAAACTACAGCCTCGGCTTCACGGCCAAACCCCTGCCCAGCCTCAGCCTGACGGTGGACGGCTACTGGGTGGACATCCGGGACCGCATTGTGCTCACGGCGGCCTTCAGCGACGAAGACGAGGACATCGGGGAGATTCTCCAGGGGTTGAACGTGGGCAACGCGCAGTTTTTCACCAACGCCCTCGACACCCGCACGCGGGGCCTGGACGTGATCCTGACGCACACGGCCGATTGGGGCAACAGCCGGCTCACGACTTCCCTGGCGGGCAACTTCAACCGGATGGAACTGGGCGAGGTGAAAACCACGCCGCGCCTGGCCAACAAGGAAGACATCTACTTCGACGACCGGGAAAAGTCGTTCCTGCTGGCCTCCGCGCCGGGCAGCAAGATCAACCTGACGTTCGACTACAAGCTGGGCCGCTTCGGCACCAACCTCCGGTTCGTGCGTTTCTCGTCCATGGAACTCGTCAACTGGCACTACTACGAGGATGACGTGACGCCCGGCGTGTACACCGACCGCTACGACGCCCGGGTGACCACGGACCTGGCGCTGAGCTACGATTTCACCGACAACGTGGCGCTGACGGCGGGGGCCTCCAACCTGTTCGACGTGTACCCCGACCGCCACGACCCCAACTACACCGAGTCGGGCGGCATGTGGGACCCCGTGCAGATGGGCTTCGGCGGCCGGTTCTACTTTGCCCGCCTGCGTTTCAGGTTTTAGGTCAGCAGCGAGGATTGAGAAGCGGGAAGGTCGTAGCTGGCCTTCCCGCTTTTTTTGTACGGAGGTATATGATGAAAAGAGATTCGCGCAAAGGCACTAAGGAAGAAACTTAACCGCAAAGATCGCAAGGGGGAACGCAAAGGGCGCAGAGCAGTACGCGTTCCTTTTGCGGCCTTTGCGTCTTCTTTGCGCCCTTTGCGGTTAAGTTCTCTTTGTTGCTTACCGGCTATTGCCGACTGCCAGTTTTTGCTCTTTCAGCGCAACCAGCCAGCGGGAAAGCCCGGCCAGTTTTTCCTGGTCAATGCCGGTGGCGTAGCCTTCCTCGTGGCACAGTTGCACGAGGGCTTCGGTGGGGATGTTGCCCTTGGCGCCGGGCACGAACGGGCAGCCGCCCAGCCCGGCAGTGGCCGCGTCGAAATGCCGGATGCCTCTTTCGAGGGCCAGGCGGGCGTTGCGGTCCGCGTAGCCGTAGGTGTTGTGCAGGTGCAGGCTGAGGATGCCCGGGTAGCCCATCCGGTCGAGCATCGGCCGTACTGCGTCGAGCAGCAAAGCGGTGCGTTCGGGGGCGGCGTTGCCGTCGGTATCGGCCAGGCAAATGTCTTCCACACCCAGATCGGCCATCTTCCGGACCCACTCCAGGGCCCGGGCCAAGTCGGTGGGGCCTTCGAACGGGCAGTGGAACACCACCGCCAGGTAGGCCCGCAGCCGCACGCCGTCCCGCCGGGCCTGCTCCCGGATTTCCTCCAACTGCGCGAAGCTTTCGGCCACCGGCATGCGGACGTTCCGCTGGTTCATCGTTTCGGTGACGGCCAGCACGTAGCCCATGTGCCGGCAGCCCGCCGCCAGGGCCAGTTCGTAGCCTTTCCGGTTGGGAATCAGGCCGTAGTAGTTCACGCCGGGTACGGCGGGCAGGGACCCGAAGAGTTCGCCGGTGCCGGCCATCTGCGGTACCGCCTTCGGGTTGACGAACGAACCCACCTCAATCTTCCGGAACCCGCATTCGGTCAGCCCGCGGACCAGTTGCAGCTTCTGCTCCGTCGAAAGGATGAACTTTTCGTTCTGCAACCCGTCCCGGGGCGTGGTTTCAAACAGGTGTACGTGCTGCATGGGAGTTAGGGAGTTAGAGAAATTGAGAGTTTGGGAGTCAGATGAAGTGCAATGTTAGGAAGGTTGGCTTTGTCTGCAACAATTCCGGTTTGGCATTACAGGTGGTTTATTGCAGGTGGTAACAGGGCAGGTGATGATAGGCGGGCAAAGCCCCGGAGGGGCGTCCTGTTCCTAGAAAGGCCCACCCAATAATCCACAAGCTCCGTAGGAGCGTCCTGTTCAAATTTCAAATGTTGTTAGCGAACAGGTCGCTCCTACGGAGCTCTTCCAAGAGGGGTAGTTGCCAAGTACTAGGAACAGGACGCCCCTCCGGGGCTTTCGACAACGCTTCTACCAGTGACATCACTGCAACCAATCGCATCCCTGCTTTTCCTAACTGCACCATCTTTTCATAGGAATAGCCAAACCGGAAACTGGTGCTTCGCCTGAGAAGTGTACGTCCAACTCCTTAACTCTCAAATTCTCAAACTTCCCAACTCCCTTGCTCTTATATGATTTTCCCTTCCCGGAGCCGGGCCAGGGTGCTTTCGTCGAGGCCCAGCAAGCCGCCGTACACCTCATCGTTCTGTTCGCCCAGCCCGGGGGCGGGGGTGCGCACCGAGCCGGGCGTGGCCGACAGCTTGGGCACCACGTTCTGCATCATCAGGTCGCCCACGCCGGGGTGGTGGTGTTTGATCAGGGCTTCCCGGGCGGCAAAGTGCTCATTTTCAAGCATGTCCTTGGCCGTGAATATTTTACCCGCCGGGATGCCCGCCTCGTGCAGCTTGTCGAGCAGTTCCCCCGATTCGAATTGGCGGGTCCATTCGCCGATGAGGTCATCGAGTGCCACTTCGTTTTTGCCCCGCGACACGTGGTCGGCAAACCGCGGGTCGTCGGCCAGTTCGGGGCGGCCCATCACCTCGGTGAGGCGGCGGTAGACCGTGTCCTGGTTGGCACCGATGAGGATTTCGCCGTCCCGCGTGGGGTACACGTTGCTGGGCGCAATGCCCGGCAGCCGCGCCCCGGACCTTTCGCGGACGTACCCGGTTTTGTAGTACTCGGTCACCACGCTTTCCATCATGGCCAGCACGGCCTCGTAGATGGCGCAATCCACCACCTGCCCCTCGCCGGTCACTTCCCGGGCCCGCAGCGCCGCCAGGGCGCCCATCGTGGCGTAGCTGGCCGCCAGGCTGTCGCCGATGGAGACGCCTACCCGGGACGGGGAACGGTCGGGTTCGCCCACCAGGTAACGCAGGCCGCCCATGGCCTCGCCGATGGAGCCGTAGCCGGCCCGCGGGGCGTACGGGCCGGTTTGCCCGTAGCCGCTCACCCGCACCATGATCAGCCGGGGATTGTGCTTTTTGAGTACGTCGTAGCCCAGGTTCCAGCCTTCCAGCGTGCCCGGGCGGAAATTCTCGATGAGGATGTCGGCTTTTTTGACCAGTTCGTAGAGGAGCTGCTGGCCCTCGGCCACGCGCAGGTTGAGCGTAACCGACTTTTTGTTGCGGGCCACCACGGGCCACCAGAGCGACTGCCCGTTCACCAGTTCGCGGCCCCACGTGCGGATCGGGTCGCCGGCCCCGGGCAGTTCCACCTTGATGATTTCCGCCCCCATGTCGCCCAGCAGTTGGCCGCAGAAAGGCCCGGCCAGCAGCACCCCCAGTTCAATCACCCGGATGCCCGTGAGCGGCCCGTGCGGCAGCTTTTCGTTTGCTTCACTCATGTACCGAATCGTTGTTGGTTGTTGGTTCTTCGTTGTTTGTTTTCAGCGCTTGATTTGAAATGCGCGATACTCAATACCCAATACTCAATACTCATTACTCAATCCCCAACCTCCCCAATACCTCCTTCACCGAATACAAATCGGCGTACTTGGCCTGGAGGTCGAAGAGGTTGGCTTCGTGGATTTGGGCGTTGCGGTCGCCGACGGCGTCGCGGACCACCATCGGGATCAGGCCGTGCTGGATGGCGTCGGTGGCCGTGGCCCGGATGCAGCCGCTGGTGGAAACGCCGGTAATGAGCAGGCTATCAATCCGTTTGAAGTTGAGCAGCGACAGCAGGGACGTGCCGTGGAAAGCGCTGGCGTACTGTTTGACCAGCACCGGCTCCCCGTCGCGGGGGTAAAGGCCCGCCACCGGCTCGGCGTATTCGGGACGGGTACGGAGCAGTTGCAGCGCCGGGATCTTCCGCAGGAAATGGCCGCCGGTGAGGTACTGTTCGTCATAGCCCAGGGTCGTGTGGACCACCAGCAGCCCTTTTTCGCGGGCCGCCCCCACCAGTCCGGCAATCACGCCGGCCAGCGCCGCGTAGCCCGGCGCGTAGAGCGGCGAGTCGGGCAGGGTGTAGGCTTTGATCATGTCCACCACGAGCAGGGCCGGGTTCTGCCCGAACCCCAGGTTGCCCGCGTAGCCGGCGTCGTTCTGGTAAGGCATGGTCAGGGTTTCTCCATTAGCGGCGTTAAACGGTTTTTCAAATACGTCTTTTCTGAATTGAAAATAAGCAAGTCAGGCAAAAACCACCCCTGTCCCCTCCTTGAAAAAAGGAGGGGAATTCGACGGGTACGGCTGCGTAGCAAGAAGAAATGCGCGTCACGCATACCCCTCAGCGCGGCCGGCGGGTACGGCTCCCCTCCTTTTTTCAAGGAGGGGCCGGGGGTGGTTTCTCTGCTGACCTACTATTTATCAAACACAAACGAGTTCAGCGTTTGATGATTGTCCTTCTGGCGCATGGCCCCAAAAGTACTTATTCAGCCCTATTCTCCGGCCCCGCTACACCGTTTCCAGCGACTGCACCGGGGCGTCGCTTGCCGTCTTCCGTAACATGAACACGGGTGGCTGCGGCGCATCCAGGCCGGTTTCGGCCTTGCAGGTCCGGCGCAGTTCTTCCACCGGCCGGCCAAAGTCAAACACGGGCAGCGGCCCCCGGCTGTTGCGCATCTCTTCGCGGAGCGCGGCCGTGGCATCGGCGTCCACCTGGCCGCCGGCCGTCACCACGATGCCGTACTTGCGCGCCCCTTCGGGCGAGACGAGTCCGCGCTTGACGTCCTTGATGACCAGGGCCGGGTCGCGGTCGAGCGGGTCGCCCCAGCCGGCGCCGCCCCAGGTGATGAAGTGCAACAGGTCGCCCGGCTGTACCACCACGCGGTCGCACTTGGCGGGCAGCGGCTCGGAGGTGCCGTCGGTGCGCACGAGGAGCTTGCGGCTCCGGGCGGCCGGCTCGCCGCCGTTCACGCCCCAGGGCGGCAGGAACCACCGGTCGTCGTGGATCGAAATTTCGCCGGGCTCCAGGAAGCAGTACACGATTTCCACGCCGTTGCCGCCCCGGTTTTTGCCCGCCCCGCCGCTGTCGGGCACGGTAGCGTACCGCTCAATGCGCAGCGGAAAGTAAGCTTCCAGGAATTCGTTGGGCACGTTGGTGAAAGAGGGCCACAGCGAATGGCCGTCGGGACCGTCGCCGAAGGGCTTGCCGGGAATGCCGCCGAAGCCGATCTGGAAGAGCTGGTACCACTGGTTGCGCTTGTCGTAGCCCGAGTACATCAGGTGCGGCGACGACGAAAAACCCGCCGCGCACAGGAATTCCGGCTGCCGCTGCCCGAGCAGGCCGCCCAGCACGTCGAACATCCGGCCCAGGGCGTGTGTGCGGCACGAGAGGGCGGCCGGGTAGGTGGGCTTCATGAGGGTGCCTTCAGGAATGGTCACGTCCACCAGGTCGTAGAAGCCGTCGTTGAAGAGGATTTGCGGGTCGAACACCATCACCATGTACACCCCGAAGAACATCTTGAACAGGTTCTCATTGAGGTAGTAGTTGATCGAGCCGAAGGCCTGCGGGTCGGTGCCCGTCCAGTCGAGGTGCACCCGGTCGCCGGTGCGCAGCAGGGAACACTTGAGCTTGTAGGGACCAAAGCCCCGGCCGTCGTCGCAGAGGTAGTCTTCGAAGGTGAGCTTTTCGCCTTCCGGCACGGTCATGCGGAAGAGGGTGCGCATGGCGTCCTGGTTGCGCCCCAGGGCCGCTTCGAGGGCGGCGCAGTAGGTTTCCACGCCGAACCGGCCGCACATTTCCTTCACCCGCTTTTCGGCCGTGCGGCAGGCGGCCACGATGGCGTTGAAGTCGGAGCGGTTCCAGTGGGGCAGGCGGCACTGTTGCAGGAGCACTTCGAGCACGGTGGCGTTGAGTTGCCCTTTCGCGTAAATCTTGATGGGCGGAATGCGCAATCCTTCCTCGAA
>CADCTQ010000138.1 GCA_902805615.1 uncultured Cytophagales bacterium | reverse complement strand
ACGTACTTCCGCTGTTTGATCAGCATTTCCAGTTCGGCGCGGAAGCCTTCTTGGATGGGTGCATATGGCGTATTCATGATCTGGAGGGTTTAGGTGTAAAAACGAGGCAAACTCATTGAAGCTGTAACACTTGCGGTCCAAATTCTTCGTAGTGAATGGCGCTTCCGCTCACGCCCAGCGAAACCAGGTCCCGGAATTGCTTGCGCAGGAAAGGCGTCGGACCGCACAGGTAATAATCCGCGCCGGGAGGAAGCACCGCTTTCCCCAAAACGGTCAGGTCAACGATTCCCTCGTACCAGTCCTCTTCCGGCAGGCTCCCTTCGGGGGACTGGTAAAAGACATGACTGCTGAACTGGTCGCTGCGCATTCTCCAGTGGGCCAGCTTCTCCTGAAAGGCGTGCAGGGACCGGTTACGGGAACCGTGGACCCAGACTATTTCCCGCTTGTTGCCCGTCGCAATCAGGTACTCGCACATGCTGATGAAAGGCGTCTGCCCGACCCCGCCGCTGATAAAGACCACGGGCGTCTGCTTGCTCGTGTCCAGCACGAAATCACCTGCCGGTGCCGTCAGTTGGATCGCATCGCCTGCTTGCAGGTTTTTATGCAGGTGATTGCTGATCATGCCGTCGGGGCTGGGGTGCAAGCCGTTTTCCCGTTTGACCGAAATCCGGTAATAATTCTCGTTGGGTGCGTCGGAGAGGCTGTATTGACGGGGCTGGCGCAGGCCCAACTCGGGCAGGTACACTTGTACGCTGATGTACTGGCCCGGCACGAAGGAAGCTACTTTGCCGCCGTCGGCCGGGTAGAGGTAGAAAGAAGTGATTTCGGCCGTTTCCTGCACCTTTTTCTCTATTACAAAAGGCCGCCATCCGCTCCAACCCCCTGTCTGGGCTACCGTGTCGGCGTACAATCCGGCTTCAAGGCTGCTCATCAGGCCGGCCAACTCGCCGTACGCAACGCCCCAGGCCTCCAGCAATGGGGGGGTAGCGGCTTCTCCCAACACTTCACGAATGGCGCTCAGCAGGTGGTTGCCTACGATGGCGTACTGCTCAGGGCGGATGTCCAGGCTGCGGTGCTTGTGCCCGATCCGACTCAGGGGCGTTGCAAGCGCCCCCGGATTGTCGATGTTTTCGGCGTAAGCGAGCACCGCCAGGGCAAGCGCGGTCTGCTGGTGGCCTTTGTGCTGATTGCCCTGGTTGAAGATGTGCTTCAGTTCAGGGTTGTGGGTAAACATCCGCTGGTAAAAATGAGTGGTCAGCGCTACGCCGTGTTCTCTGAGAATCGGCACCGTAGCCCGGATGAGTTCTTTTTGTTCACTATTCATATGGGATTGAAAAAAATGGTAAGGTGAGCAGGCCGGTGCGGGGTAAAACGTTGCCGCAACCCCGCACGTGGCGGCAGCTTCTGGTTTGGTAGATCAGCAGCCTTGCATTTCCAGGATGAAGAAACCTTCCTGTTGGATGGCTGCTTCGACTTCCGGGGTGGCTTGTTCGATGTGGCAGAAGGAGCACTCCTCCGTAGTGAGTTCCTGGCCGGCCTGCCCTTTGGATGCCAGGTACTGGCGTCCGAAAGTCAGCACGGTATCCGGATGAGTGGTCTTGGGAACGATCACGTCGAAGTGCATCAGTCCCCCTTCTTTTTTCTTGACGTAGGTATCATACACGGCGCATTGCATAGGATGAATGAGTAAAGTGAATACGTTTTTGGTGAAGAATTCGTGAAGCAAATAAATGATACGGCAATGGTAAGTAGGATTCCTAACTACTCCTACAAAATCTACCCCTGGACCAGCCGGTAAAGAAATTCTGGAGTAGAAAACAGGATTGAGCATCTTATGGCTACAGTTTCCTCCCATTAGGGTGAGTGCAGGCCGCACGGGGAGTACCGTGGCGTCAGGAAGTCTGTTTCCGGAGGTTGGTGATTATAATTCCGTGCATTTGAAATTGTGACTTTTGTCACGCGAAAAAAGTGAAGTTAGTTTCCTCTTTTGCCGGGTGCTGCATGTGGCGGGAAGTAAAAACTGGACCAGTTTGTATGTAAAATCTGGATGACAAACCTGCTCTACAAAGGAGGCACCTTTGCATGGCAGCCGGTTCGGGTCAAAATCTCCTGATGCATCTTACAATTCTGTTTCAAATCAGCAATGCAACATCCATTTACCAAACACTTAAAATCACATTATGGACTTACAAATCAAAAACAAACGGGCACTCGTTACCGCCTCAACTTCTGGTATTGGCCTCGCTATCGCTCAGGCGCTTGCGGCGGAAGGGGCGCGGGTAATTGTGAATGGCCGGACGCAGGAGCGAGTGAACGCTGCCTTGGCGCAAGTAGAGGGGCAGGCCTCCGGCGTAGCGGCCGACTTAAGCACCGCGGCCGGATGCGAGCAGCTCTTTGCCGCGGCAGGCGAGATAGACATCCTGGTGAACAACCTGGGCATCTTCGAAATGAAGCCTTTTCTGGCCCTCAGCGACGACGACTGGCTGCAAACGCTCCAGACCAATTTTCTGAGCGGAGTTCGGGTTACGCGGCACTACCTGCCGGGCATGCTGGACCGCCGGTGGGGACGCATCCTTTTTTTGGCCAGTGATAGCGGCGTGCAAATCCCGGCTGATGCGGTGCATTACGGGGTGAGCAAGGCGGCCGTATTCGCAGTGGCACGCGGAATAGCGGAGTCGATACCGGCCAGCGGCGTTACCGTGAACAGCCTGATACCGGGGCCGACCAGCAGCGAATTGATTGACCAGCTCGTGGCAGCTGGGGCCGCGCAGCAAGGAGTGAGCGTGGAGGAGTTCAAGGCAGACTTCATGAAGAACAGCAGCCACGCCAACCTTACCAGGCGCTTTGCGGCTGCTCAGGAGGTAGCCGCGATGGCGGCCTACTTGTGCAGCGAACGCGCCAGCGCCACTACCGGCTCGCCTGTTCGCGTGGATGGCGGTAGCCTGCGCAGTGCCTTTTAGCCGCCCTGCCGGATCTGTCGGGTTAAGCGGCATCCTGATTCATTCCTTTCTGCCGACCGCATGAGTCATCCTGAATGCTGGTTGCCGAGCAGGTCTGGCAGGAGTAGTTTGCGTAAGGGGACCGCTGAGGCATCAAAGCTTTTTACATCCGTTGAATTCAGTTGCAGGGCGGCCGACTTTTGCCCGAGGGCCTCGATTTCCCTTACGGTTGCCTGCGCTTCCGCTGACTGGCGGTGGTACGTCAGCAGGACGTGGATGCCTTTTTTTGCCAGGCTCAGGGCCATGTTTTTACCCAGGCCGCGGCTTCCGCCGGTAACCAGGGCAATCTTTTGAGTGGTCATAGGTTTGCAGAATGGTACTCCTGCAAAGGTCAGTACAATGCCCCGTACCGTATTTGTGGGATTCAAACCGCTTTTTGTCGAATTCAAATCATGCTGCTACGTCCTGAAACTACCAGGGGCCATTGCCGTTTGGCGCTTGAAGAAGTGAGAGAAGTGAGCCACATCGGCAAACCCGAGGCTGCCGGCGATTTGAGCGATGGTCCAGTCGGTTTGCTTGAGCAACGCTTTGGCTTCCTGCGCGATGCGTTCCTCGATGAGCCGGGTAGTGGTAAGGCCGGTGGTTTCTTTGAGCACCCGGTTGAGGTGATTGATGTGCACGGCCAGGTGGTCGGCGTAGTCTTTGGCCGAACGCATCTGCAGCCGCTGCCGCGGCGTTTCGAGGGGAAATTGCCGTTCCAGCAGCTCGATAAATTGAGCGGTGATGCGCGCCGAAGCATGGTGGGCGGGGTGCAATACGGAAGCCGGCTGCAACTTCTGCCCCAAATGAATCAACTCCAGGACGTAGTTTCGCAGCAGATCGTACTTGTAGGCGTAGTCAGAGCGAATCTCCTCGTGCAGGTTGTTGAAGATGGCTGCCGCTTTGGCGTATTCCCCTCCGGTAAGCACAAACACCGGCTTGGCATCCATCCTGAAAATGGGCAACTCGTCGAGCATCACCCCGCTTTTGGTAGGCAGGAGGAACTCGGCCGTAAAGACGCAGAACTGCCCGGCCGGCGGGGTCAGCGGGTGCCAGTAATACGGACCTTTGGGCGCCGAAAATAACAGCACATCCCCCTTTGTTTCGATGATTTTGTCGGCGTATTGAATCCGGCTGTGTCCGCGCATGAGGCTGATCTTATAGTAGGCCCGGCACGGATAGGGCGGATAGCCCGCAGCCGGCTTCCCGTTAGGCGACAAATCGGCCAGGTCAAATACGTTAAAGTGCCCGACTTCCTGCCGGATGCCGTCCGGCAGCAGTGCCGTCAGTTCAGTGGCCGTACCCGACAAAAGATGACCCGAAAGTTCGTCAAGGGAAACTGCTTTCATAGCAGGCTTTGCTGGTAAACGATTCGTGAGTTCTCCGGTTTTGCCACTACCCTTGCAGGCCCGACGGAGGCGCCCACAATTTTGAGCGGAAAGGCGGCTACTTTGATGCTAAACAATGGTTCTGACCACGCCGCCGTCCACTCTCACCGCGGTGCCGTTGGTAGCCGAAGCCAGGGGGCTGGCCAGGAAGGTGACCATATTGGCTATTTCTTCGGTGGCAGCCAGCCGTTGCAAAAGAGAGGTGGGTCTTGCGGACCGGAAAAATTCCTTTTCAACCTGCTCCCGGGTTTGCTGTGCGTGGGCGGCCACGAAGGTAAGCACGTTCTTTACGCCCTCGGATAAGGTCGGGCCGGGAAGAACCGAGTTGACGGTTACCGCCGTTCCCCTGGTCAGTTCCGCCAGTCCCCGGACAACGGCAAGCTGGGCGGTTTTGGTCATCTCGTAATGGATCATATCCGGCGGGGTTTGCACGGCTGATTCACTGGAAATAAAAATGATCCGACCCCCGTTTGTTGCTAACAATAAGGGAAAATAATGCTAGGAGAGCCTGATGCCGCTCATGACATTGATCTCGAATAAATTGTACCATTCTTCCTCAGAAATCTGTACGAATTCTTTGAATCCGAATATGCCCACGTTATTCACCAGAATGTCCACTTCCGGAACTTGCGCCAGCAGGGAGTCCACTTCCCGTTTTTGTTTGAAATCTACTGCCACGCCCCGGACGACGGCCCGGGGAATCTCAGTCTTCAGCCCGGTAATGGCTTCATCAATGCGTTCTTGCGTGCGGCCGGTAATGATGACTTGGGCCCCTTCTTCGAGTAGTTTTTTGGCAATGGCGTACCCGATTCCGGCCGTAGAGCCAGTCACCAGGGCCATTTTACTTTTCAGTTGCAGATTCATAAAGAAAGTTCTTCACATGGTTTTGGGTGGAATGATCAGGAAGGAGTCATTTTACTGCTTAGGCCTGGTTGCCCGCTGTGGAAGCTTGGATTAAGCCAATACAAATCATCCGGAAGGCAGCAAACGGTAGACTTATTTTAGCGGTAGATCAGCACTTTGGCATCCTGCAGGCAATGCAATGAATGAATGCTTCCGGCCGGAAAGGTTACAAAATCGCCGGCCTCGAACTCGCCACTGGTTGCTTCGAGCGTAATGTGCATTTTGCCTTCCAATACAACGACCAGTACATCCACGGGGGCGTGGTGTGGGGGCATGCCTTCGCCGGCACGAAAGGTTTTAAGAATGACCCGTTGGCCGTTTTTTTCGATCAGGGATTCGGTTTTGGCTTTGCCCACGTAAGGGTGAGTGCCCAGTAAGATACTTCCCGTGTTCATGGGTATACTGTTGAGGAATGGATACAATTAGTGAAATTGGGTAGGCAGTGTGTTTATTTTGGCCTGTAACACCATCGCAACGGTCCGGGCCCGAGTCTTAGCTACTTCGGCCTTCGGCCCGGCGAACAATTCGTCTACCGTCTGGCAGAACAGCGCAACCCACCGGTCAAAATGATGCTTCTCAAGGCTGACCAGATGGTTCAATTCCACGTGTTTGTGAATGGGATTGCCGTGGTAACGGTTCTGGCCGAAGAGAACGGTTTCCCAGAAGTCACTCATGACGGGAAAGTGTTCTTTGGGCGTAACGTGTGCCACTTCGGTAAAAATGAACCCAATGGTTTCGTCGGAAAACACCTTCGCGTAAAAGGTTTCCACCAAGTGTTCGATGTCGGATCGTTGGGTGATGTCTTTCATGATTGATGCGGATGTTGAACCAAAAGAATCAGGCTTTCCGGTTTGGTAGTGATCGCTGGTCTTTTCATTACCCCATTGTGAATTGCGTAATCAGGTAATAAATGGCCCAGCCGCCGAAGAGCAGGTGCGTAATCCACACCCAACTGGGAATGCTGCGGGGCGTCTCACTGCCGGCGATCAGGAATACTTTCTGGTCGCCTTTGCCGTAGGCGCTGATCATGATGGGCAGTACGCCATCTACTACGTCATTTTCCCCGATGCCTTCCACGGAAATATCGGGTCCGTTGCGCACGATGAACGGGATCTTCCGGATGCCTTCCCGGCCGGAGGGGTCCTTGCTCACAATGCGCAGGCAGTGTTCCCCGTCCGTGAGCTTGCGGGTATCGAGTTCGAAATTGATGGGTGACTGGAACGCGCCAACCGGCTGGGGTTCCTCATCAATGAAAATCACCACTGAGCTTTTTTCTTCCATGACCTCATCCGTTTAAAACCATTCTTTTGATGTGATCTTTGTTTTTTTCTTCGGGCCTGATCATCCATTTTACCGTGTAAAACAGGGTAAACAGGACGATCAATACGGCAGCCCACACGATCAGGTAGTCCCAGTTGCTTTGCGGGCCGGCCCCGTGCGTGATGCCCCGGAGCAGCTTGGGTTGCCTTTTCTCACAAACCGGACAGGCGATGGCCGCCACATTGTGCAGCAAAAACAGGAGCGTGACAAGAGCAGTTGCTTTCATTTTGATTGGACGTTTGGGTTATTCTTCAAGAACTCCATGATTTTTTTCACTTCTGCTACGGGCACCTGCCGGGCGTCGTTCCCCCAACTCTTGCGTTCATGGTTGATGATGGCGGCGACTGCTTCCGGCTTCAAGCCGTTGTTGGCACCTACTGCGGGCATCACGGCGTATTCTTCCCGCGCGTCGTAGCCGTTCATCACCACGTCAATGAGCAGTTGCGGATTCTCATCGAGTACGATGGGGCTCCCCTTCAGCGGCGGAAAAGCGCCCTTCAAACCTTCTCCGTTGGCCTGGTGGCAACTCTGGCAGTTGGTTGCGTACAGCGCCGCGCCGTCCAGGCCCGCTTCCCCCGGGTTGGAGGGGTCTTTGCCCCCGGTGGATGACTTGGCAACGGCATCGGCCGTAGGGTACAGGAACTCCGGAGCCAACGAATCTACCAGCGGCACTTGCTTCAAGGATTGCAGGTAGGCGACCAGTTGCAGGGCTTCCGGCGTGGCTACGATTTTGCCCCCGGAGCCGCCGGCAAACGCATCGGGCACGTTGATTTGGACGTCACCGGGCTCTGGTTCCGCTTTCGTTTCGAATAACCAGGGGTAAGCCGGCATAATTGATTGGCCCACCACGGCCCGGGGTTGGTACAAGTGCAGCAAGTGCCACTCGAGGCTGGGCTGCCGGTTGCCGATGTTGGCTAAGTCCGGTCCGGTTCGTTCGGTTCCCATCACCGTGGCGGTGTTGCGCCAGAAGTCCGTGCGGTGCAGGTCCGCGTAATCGGCCGCCACGCTGGGCCGGGCGCCCCACACTTCATCCATGGCTACGTTCCGTACCTGTTGGGTATGACAAGCCACGCAACCGTTGGCCACGTAAACCGCTTTGCCGGCAATGGCCTCCGCACTCATGGGCTCGGCATTGGGCAGCGGACTGTTATTGTTCTGGTTGTTGATGGCCGGCAGAATGGCAACCCCTAGCGTTAAAGCCAGAAACAAAGCCGTAGCGGCCAGAAAGAGTTTTCGATGATCATTGAAAAAGTCCATGGGATAATGGGTTACCTGGAATCGGAGGAATGGCTGAGCAGGACCGGGGATTTATCCTTGCATGTGGATCAGCTCCGCATCCTCTATTCCAATTTTTGGGACTGCTGCGTTGATGTTGATGGTTTTGCGCACGGCAATCATCCAGTACATGTTGAAAGCAAAAACCAGGTGAGATGCCCACATCAGCGTGCCGCCGATGGCGCGCCAGAGCCAGTAAGGGGCCATCAGGACCACACTGTCGATAAAGGGTTTGCCCGCCATCCAGGTCTGCCCCCGCAACGTGCCGCCGATCATCAGGGGAATGCTGTAGAACAGCAAGCCGATAAATGCCATCCAGAAGTGCATGCCCACCGTCAGTTGGGGTGGTTCCTGCCGGGTCAGGCGCGGCACAATGGCGTAGATAAAGCCCCAGAGAAAGAAAGCAATGATCCCGTACATGGTCAGGTGCGAATGGGCAATGGTGAAGTCGGTAAAATGCCACAGCAGGTTGGTGTAGCGGAACGCTTCGGCCGTGCCCTGCAAAGAGCCGGTGAAGTAGAACAGGATGCCGACCAGGAAGAATGGCAGGGTGTAACTGCCGACCACTTTGTGCCAGGCACCCCGGAAGGTCATCACGAAATTGGTGGTACCCGAAAACACCGGGATGACCATGCCCACGCTGCCCACGATGGCGACCGTTTGCAAGGCCCAGGGAATGGCGCTGAACACGAAATGGTGCGTGCCAATGACGGTGTAGAAGAAAATCTGCGACCAGAACGCCAGCATGCCCAGGCTGTAGGAATAGATGGGCCGGTTCAACTGCTGGGGCAGAAAGTAATATACCAAGCCCAGCGTAAACAGCATGAACCACATGCCCACGGCCTGGTGCATGTAGTAGCCCTGGATGATGGTTTCGCCCAGGCCATTCTGCCCGTAAGGCAGGTACGCAATGATGAAAATGACAATGGCGAAAATGATCGCCGACACGATGTACCAGTTGGATACGTAAATTTCGTGGGTGGTTCGCCGCGCGACGGTCCGGATGAAGTTGACCAGCGTCAAGCCCAGGCCGATGGCGAACAGCAGCTGGAACGGCCAGATGTATTCCCGGTATTCCCCGCCGCCGTTGTTGATCCCGGCCATCAGGGACACGCTGCCCAGCAACACCGCCGCATTGACCAAATACAAAGTCCACCAACCCATCCGCAGGCTGGCAATCGGTACATTGCTCACGCGCGGAACTACGTAATACCCGAGTCCCAGCATGGCCAGCGACGACCAGCCCCAGAACACGGCGTTGGTGTGCACGGGCCGCAGCCGGCCGAAACTCAGCCAGCTCACCTGGTCCACGTCCGGCGCCAGGAACTTGATGCCTACGTATTCACCAACGGTCGTACCCAGTACCAGCCAGGCGGTTGCACTGATCAAAAACCAGAGGATGAGTTTGGAGAGGCCCGGGTCCACGTTGGGCCGCTTCAAGGCTTTCCGCTTGGCGGCGATGAAACGAATGTTGGCCTGCTCATTGACGTTGCTCAGTAGTCCCTTTGCATCTGCGGGGCGTAGCGTACCCGGCAAGTGCTGAGGATCGGGTTGGTAACCAGGTGTCTTTTCGCGGGTATGCAGCGCCCCCATTTGCTGGTCATCCAGCGTCTTGAGGTAGGCCGCAAATCGCCTGGCTTCGTCGGCGTCTTCTCTGGATTTCAAAGAGGTGAAAAGCCGCATGATCTTGACGATCACCAGCAGTATGATTGCGATGACCGGGATCAGGATCAGAATGAGCGTAATGATGATACCCGGTTTACCCAATAGTCCTTCGTCAGCCACCGGTTGCGCAAGCAGGGAAACCGGGGTGAGACCAAGTAAAATGATCAAAAGCACTTCCAAAAACCGCTTCCCGGATAATCGGGAATAATATAAAGTGATGGCTTTCATGGTCAGTAGGTTGAATAGTAAAAAATCCTGTCTACCGGAGGCGTTGCAAAGATGCCCGCTTAACGGACTAACTTTGTCATCCAGATTTCACATACCACCTGGCCCAGTTATTGCTTTTCATCCCATCCTCAAACCTTGGAAACACGCCCAGCCCTTGGAAAACCCGGCGCACCCCTGATACCACGAAACCAGTAGCGGTGCTAAAAGCGGCCGCCGGTTTGCAGTGCGTCTGGACCAGCAGCTTTCCAAATACTGGATGACTTACCCAGGCTCGTTATGGCCTACTTTTGTTTCCGGCCAGTTGTTTTACCCAATTCAAAGATTGGACGGAAACGCAAAGCCCTTACAGTCGGCGTACTACTTTACCGCCAGCCATCCGTTCCGCATTGCTAACCCAAATGGAGTGCCCTTGAAATCCCTGCTTGCCATATTACTGGTTGCCAGTCTGCTGCTGCAGGGATTTAGCCCTTTGGTCATTGTGGTGAACTACCAACTCAACCAGGAGCAGATTACGGCCCTTTTTTGCGTAAACAAGCGCAAGCCGGCTTCCGGCTGCCACGGCCAGTGTTATCTGAAGAAGCAACTAGATCAGGCCGATGGGCAATCCGTACCACTGAGCAGCCTGAAAACCCTCCTGGAGCTTGACCTGTTTACCCAGCCGCTGCCGGCCTTCGCGTTTACGGCCGGCGTTGCCCGCCGGAAGGTATGGGGTTTTTACCCGTATCCGTTATACCCCTCCCCGTCCCTGGCCGTACTGGGGCCGCCCAAAATAGCCTGACTCACTCCTTCCTTTCCCACTTACGGCATCCCCTTTCGTAAAGAGGGCGCATTGTCATTTCTCAAAAAACCAGTGAGTCACTATTCCCATGATCAAATCTTACGCGGGCCGGTTGGCCCTCATCCTGCTTGCCTGTCCTGCCTTCGCCCAGTCGGTGCTGGAAGGCAAAGTGATTGATGCCCAGACCAAGGAGCCTTTGCCCGGCGTGGCCGTGCGGGTTCCCCGTACCCATACCGGCACCACGACGGGCAGCAATGGCAGCTTCCGTTTACCGGTAGCCCAATCCGTTGATTCCCTGACGTATTCCTTCATCGGTTACCAGTCGGTGACGTTGCTCTACCGGGAGGCCGGCGCGTTCATCCGGCTGGTGCCCTCCACGGCCCAGCTCAACGGTGTGATCGTCTCGGCCAGCCGCGAGGCGCAGTCGCGCACCGAAGCGCCGGTTGCCATTTCTACCCTTTCGCCCCAGGTGCTGGGCGAAACCAAAGCCACCTCGCTGGAACAGGTGCTCAACAAGGTGAGCGGCGTGTACATGGTAGACCTGGGCAACGAGCAGCATTCCATGGCCATTCGCCAGCCCATCAGTACCCGCAGCGTGTTTTTGTACCTGGAAGACGGCATTCCCATCCGGACCGCGGGGGATTTCAACCACAATGCCCTCATTGAAATCAACCAGGCGGCCTTAAAGACGGTGGAAGTGATCCGGGGGCCGGCCTCTTCGCTCTACGGCAGCGAAGCCATCGGGGGAGCCGTCAACTTCATCACCCAAGCCCCTTCGGCGGTGTTCACGGCGGGTGTGCAGGCCGAGGCCGGCACGGGGGGCTACCGCCGCACCCGGCTGCAAGCCTCGGGCACGAAGGGCCGCCTGGGGCTTTTCCTGGGGGGTGACTACGCCGGGCAACGGAACGGTTTCCGCCAGCACAGCGACTACGACAAACTGGCCCTTACGCTCCGGGCCGACTACCAACTGGCCGAACGCACCAAACTGGTTACCACGGCCAGCCTGGTGGACTACCAGACCGACCAGACAGGGGGCCTCGACAGCGCGTTCTTTTTCGGAAAACGGTATTCGAGTCAGCACACCTTCACCTACCGGAAGGTAAACGCCCTGCGCGTACGCGGTACCCTGGAGCATACCTGGAATGAAGGGAACCGCACGCAGTTGACGCTGTTCCACCGCCGCAACGGGATTGGACAAAACCCCTTCTACGCCATCCGGGGCGTAACGGGCAATCCCGGCAAGGCAAGGGGTGAAATCAACGCCGACCGCTTCCGCAGCTACGGCCTGATTGCCCAGCACCGTAAATCATTCGCGTTCCTCAACGGCAGCCTGATCGCGGGGGTGAGCGTGGACTATAGCCCGGCCGGCTACCGGGCCCGGTTCGTTGACGTAGACCGGAATGCCGAAGGAATCTACACGGGTTATACGTCCACCGATTCGCTGCTGACGCACTACTCGGTGGACCTGCTCAACACGGCCGCCTACGGCCAGGTGCAGGTGTCGCCCCTGGACCGGCTCAAACTGCTGGCAGCCCTGCGCTACGACCGCATGGACTACGCCTTTGACAACGCCCTGCCCCCCGGCTCATTTACCGGCGCCCCCGATGAGCGGAACGCCTTTTACAACTGGAGTCCGAAGGTGGGGGCCACGTACGACTTCGGCCGCGACGTGGGGGCGTACGCCAACTACAGCGTCGGGTTTGCCCCCCCGCAGATCACCGAACTCTACCGGGGCGTGCAGGTGCCCAGCCTGAAGCCGGCTTCCTACGCCAACTATGAACTGGGCGGCTGGATCAGCTTTGCCCGCCAGCATGGCTACCTGGACGTGAGCCTCTACCAACTCGACGGCACCGACGAGATCATTTCGGTACGCCTCGACGACGGCTCTTTCCAAAACCAGAACGCGGGCAAGACGCGGCACCGGGGCCTGGAATACACCCTTACCTACGCCCCCGTGCCCGACTTTACCCTCCGGGTGAGCGGCACGTACGCGGTTCACCGGTTCGTGGAATATGTGGAGCGGGGCAGTACCTTTAACGGCAACCAAATGGCCACGGCCCCGCGGTGGATCGCCAACGCCGAAGTGACCCTGCGTCCCCGCTTCTTGCCGGACTTCCGGCTGAGCGCCGAGTGGCAGCACATCGGCCGCTACTACATGGATGCCCTCAACACGGAAGCCTACAACGGCTACGACCTGCTCAACCTGCGGGCCGGCTACACCTGGAAGGGCCTGGAAGTATGGCTCAATGCCCTCAATGCCAGCAATGTACTTTACACCACCACGGTGGATAAATCCGCTTTCGGCAAAAGCTACCGTCCCGGCAATCCGCAAACGTTCAACCTGGGCATTGCCTGTCACCTGAACGGCAACCGGTAAAAGCACCCGGGGCGCCATTTGGAGTAAACCCTCCGTCAACCACCATCCGACCTAAGCAATGACCACGATCTTTCGTCAACGTATCCTACGCCTGTCATGCCTGGCACTGCTGGCATTGTTCGTTGCCAGCACTCCCGAGCAGCCCTCGCTGCGCATCACCAAAACCCCAACCCGCCTGTCACTGCCGGGCAAGGCGGCCTCGGGCCCCTACCTTACCACCGACCGGCAGGGCAACGTGCTGGTGAGCTGGGTACAGGCCGTAACCACCGACGGTTACCAGTTGTACTACGCCCGTTCCACCAACGGGGTGGACTTTGGAACTCCCCGGGCCATTCCGACGACGGGCAAGGTGTACGTCCACGAAGAAAACCTGTCGAAAATTGCCGGCAAGCCCAACGGCGACCTGCTCGTGATTTTCTCGGCGGGCAACCCGAGTGAACACAACCACCACGCGGGCATGCTCTACTACACCCAGTCCTTCGACGGCGGGGAGCACTGGACGGAAGCCAGGCAACTGTCACCTTCCGGGGCCGCCAGCACCGACGAACGGTATTTTGACCTGGCCGTACTGCCCGACGGGGAGATCGGGGCGATCTGGCTCGACGCCCGCAAGGATTCCCATCAGGAAGGCTCCTCGCTGTACCTGGCCCGCACGCAAGGCCGCAAGGGCTTTGCCCAGGAGCAGCGCGTGAGCAGCGGCCTCTGTCAGTGCTGCCGTACGCGCATCCAGGTAGACGCCGCCCGGCAAATCCACCTCACCTACCGGGCCATTCTCAATGACAGCATCCGCGACATGGTCCACCAGGTTTCGGCCGATGGCGGCAAAAGCTTTTCGGCGCCCCAGCGCATCAGCGCCGACAACTGGGTCATCCGGGGCTGCCCGCACACGGGTCCGGCGATGATGGCCGACGGGGAGCGAATTCACTTCGCCTGGCATACGCAGGGCGGCGGGCCGGGGCTGTACTACACCCAATCGCCGGGCAGTGGCGGAGGTTTCGCCCCCCGCAGCACGGTAAGCAGCACACCTTCGGCCAAGCATCCGCAACTGGGCGTACTGCCCGACGGGTCGGCGGTGGTGGTCTGGGACGAACGCTACGAGCAGGGTGAGGCGAAAGGGTTCCGCATCGCCTTGCAGCACCGCAGCAAAGAAGGAAAAGCGTTGCTGACCCAGTTTCTGACCCCTCCGCAGGGCAGCGCTACCCACCCGGTCATTCTCACGACCAAAGCGGGGCAACTGCTGGTCGCCTACACGCAGCACGAGGAGGAGGCGGATGAGGTCCGTTACCAGGTGCTCGGCTTGCCATAGCATTGCCTGCCGGCAGACGAAGAAGAATCAGGCATAGCCTTCGGAGAAGAAGGCAGGAGTGGTAACGCACTGCTGCCTTCTTTTATTGATCCCCCTTACCCTCACTCAGATCGAAGCGTAATGGTCTCCCGTCCAACCGCGGGCAGCGCATTCCCTACACCAGGAAAACCGGTAGGTACACGAATGGTTGCTGCCGACTGGTGACCCGTCTGGACCAGTAGGTTTACTAATACTGGATGAGTTACCTGGTCCTTGAATGGCTTACTTTTGTTTCCGGTTAGATGTTTTACCAAAACCAAACACTATATGGAAACCCAAGTAGCAAAGCAAGAAAAATTCCAATCCGCTGATTTTCACCAGACCTACGCCCGGCCCGTGTGCCGCATGCCCGAGAAACTGTTGCACGCCAACGTGGAAGGTGCCGGTACGCACCAGGGCTTTTCCGCGGAACGCAAGCACCCGGTATTCTTCGTGGACCTGCCCACGGCAGCCATCAGCGTGACCATCGGCGGCCTCCTGCCCGGCCAGGTCACCAACAAGCACCGGCACACGTACGAGACGGTGATTTACGTGATCGAAGGGGCCGGTTATACCAACATTGAGGACCGGCGGGTGGAGTGGAAGGCGGGAGACGCCATCTACATTCCCGTGTGGGCTTGGCACAACCACGGCAACCTGAGCGATACCCAACCGGCCAGGTACATTGCCTGCGAAAACGCGCCCATGCTGCAGAACCTGGGCGTCGCCCTCCGCGAGGAGACGGGCCGTGACCTGTAGTTCGCCCTCTTTCCCGTCCACAGAGCTATCTTCCGGTGGACGGTTATCTCTTCTCCCACCCCTTATCTTACCTATTTAATGAATAAAAACACGCCTTTCAAAGGCATCATTGCCTATCCAATTACCCCCTTCACCACTGGGGGAAAGGTAGACCTGCCCCTTTTTCGCGGGCTGGTGGAAAAGCTCGTACAAGACGGTTCTCACGGGATCGCCCCCCTGGGCAGCACGGGCGTGCTGCCCTACCTCTCCGACGAAGAACGCGAACAGATCACGGAGGCAACCATCAAGCAGGTAGGCGGGCGCCTGCCCACACTGGTGGGCGTTTCCAACCTGACCACCGAACGCACCGTGTACCATGCCCGCTTTGCCGAAAAGGCCGGCGCCACGGCCGTGATGATCATTCCCATGAGCTACTGGAAACTTACCGAGGAGGAGATCTTACGGCATTACGACCAGGTAGCGGGTGCGATTTCCATCCCCATCATGGCCTACAACAACCCTGCTACCGGCGGACTGGACATGTCAGCCGCCTTTCTGAAGCGGCTGCTGGAAATTCCCAACGTAACGATGATCAAAGAAAGCACCGGCGACGTGCAGCGGATGCATTTGTTGAAAGACATGCTGGGCGAGGAAGTGGCCTTTTACAACGGCTCTAACCCATTGGCCCTCTCGGCCTTTGCAGCCGGGGCGGCGGGCTGGTGTACGGCAGCGCCCAACTTGATTCCGGAACTCACCCTGGCCCTCTACCGGGAGGCGGTGGAGAATAACAACCTGGAGGCAGCCCGCCAGGTATTCTATCGCCAGTTTGAACTCTTGCAGTTCATCGTAGCCAAGGGGCTGCCCCGGGCCATCAAGGCGGGCCTCAAACTGCTGGGCCAGGACGCCGGCGACCTGAGGGCGCCGCTTCAACCCCTCACCACCGCTGAAAAGGGGCAACTGGCCGCGCTGTTGGAGAAGTGCGGCAAACCGGTGATACTGCCCACGGGGGCAGTATAGCTACTGGATCACGACTGGATCAGTATGTACCGCCCCAATCAATAGACTAACCCAATCAATAAGCTGCAATGGAAGCAACGCAAGTAGTCCCTGCAACCGCAGCGGCGCCCTTTGGCCGGAAGGCTGATCTGGAATCCTCGCATTTCTACATGGGAAGCATCATGTCCTTCCTGGTAAAGGGCTCGGAAAGCAACGGCCGGGTGTCCCTGATGCAGCATGGGGGATGGCGTCGGGGAGTTTCTGGCAGTTCGCCAGGCGTGGAAGAGACAGGGTATTCCGGCTCGCTACGACAAGGTGCATATGGTACTGGGTGAGGGCAATTTTGTGCTGGTGGTAAGCGAAGGGTACTGCTTCAACAAGCACGTGGCTTTCTATGGCCTGTATCGCCTGGACGACGACAAGATTGTTGAGCACTGGGATGTGGTCGAAGCGATTCCTGCCGAAGCAGACCGGAAAAACAGCAATGGAAAGTTTTGATGTACGATACGACGAAGCGTTGTATTTGAACCCGCGAAGCGTTATGACGGTCACGCACGAAACGGATGATGCCGTTGCTTCCGGGTTTCACGGACTTGCTTTCAGGCATTCGGTGAAACCGGGTTGCGAAGCTGCCTTTAGGGAATCTGCCCGGAAGGTGACGCAGGAAGCAAGCACGTTTCCGGGTTATGGCAGCAGTGCAGTTGTTCGCCTGTCGGATGCGGGCCGGGAATGGCTGCTCATTGTACACTTCAAGAGCCGGCATGCGTTGCACCGGTGGGAATCATCGCCGGAATATCAGCGCTGGTGGGGTATTGGTAAAAAGCTGAATCATCAGATTCAGGTTGTACAAGCCGGGCAGCCGGAAGGGTGGTTTGTGATACCCGGGCAAAGAGACGGGTTGCCTAAGTGGAAGATGGCACTCATCACCATCATGGGTATGTATCCGCTGGTGCTACTGGTGTTTCCCCACCTGGCTTCCCTGACGGCTCAATGGGGAATGCCCGAGTGGCTGGGAAAGTTGCTGACGGTTGTGCTGACAGTACCCGCAATGACCTGGTGTATCGTTCCCCTGCTCATGCAATTACTCGGTCGTTGGCTTTATCCAGCCAAAAAACAAGCTTTGCGATGATCAAACTCGGTTTAATCTTTACCACTGCCCTTCTTGTATAAGGGGCGCGAAACGTTGAACCGGCTTGATAATCAGGCTAATTCGCGCCTAATTTCAACTCCTTGGCGTGAAATTGTGACTTTTGTCACGCGAAAGAAAGCGTACCTGTGCTCACCTTTGCAGGGCACGTGCTACCCGCCAGGCGTGATAAAATTAGTCGCTATTACTTTGGCATGAATAGTACGAACCCATGTACGCCACTGGCACCAACCAAAAGAGAAAAGCAAATGGAGACGTAGAAACGACAAACGCAAGCACACGGGGTGCCCCGGGAAGCCGAACACGGCTAGACCCAAGTCTTCAAACTGGACGGTTGGGTATGGCTATACGGACATATGGGGCACAACCAGAACGGCGAGGTGGCCGGCGACGTGGAAACGCAGTTGCGTCATACGAATAGTATCTGGTAATAAGATAAGTTGGGTACTGTTAGGCTGGGCATTAGAAGCAGGAAATAGGCCTTGGGACCTGGGCCGGCCGCTGTATAGCCATGACTACCTGGCAATGGCTAAGCCGCATTTACAACCGGTGCTTACGGCTACGGCTATTGTTCTCACCTGTATCATCTCACCTACATCAGTAACTAACGCCGGGTCCTTCTCCGGGAGAAGACCCGTACCCGGGTTTTGAGAAACGCATGCCAGCCGCTTTTCCGGTGCCAGCAGAAGTAGCCTTTTCCTGATTTCGCCAACGGTATCCAAGTTGCCGGAGTGCCTATTTTAGGGAGCACTGCTACCTTTTGTTGCCTGGGCGTGCCTGAGCAGGGAGCCCGCCAGGCATACGCTGGCTCAAACCTGTTTTCTACTCCAGAATTTCTTTAGCGGCTGGTCCAGCGGTAGATTTTGTAGGAGTAGTTAGGAATCCTACTTACCATTGCCTCATCATTTATTTGCTTCACTAATTCTTCATCAAAAAAACCATTACTATGAAAAAAGCAATTTTGTATCACGCCGGCTGCCCCGTCTGCGTGAGTGTCGAGCAGGATATTCTCACCCTGGTAGACCCGGCCAAAGTAGAAGTCGAAGTGGTCCACCTGGGCCAGGACCGCACCCGCATCTTCGAGGCCGAACGGGCCGGCGTGCAATCCGTGCCGGCTTTGCTGATCGAGGGCGGCAACGTGCTGCACCTCAACTTCGGCGCCAGCCTGCAGGACGTAAAACAAGGCTGATGCCGCCTGGCTACCCTTCCTCGCTGATCAATCCATCAAACGCTACCACTACAAAAAAACAATCTCTTTTATTTTCTACCATTAAATGCAACGATTATGAAAAATTTTCCCTTTGTTTTCTTCCTCCTTCTGGTGCTTGCCGGGCAGCGTGCCTTGGCTTGTGACCAATGCAAAAAGTACAACGACGCCGACTTTCAAATCACCGCCGCCAGCATCACCCATCACAAAAGCCTGGGCGTGCTCGTGTGGGAAATCCAGGTCAAAGGACAGGCCGGCAAAACCCAGCCTAAGCCAATCGGCCGCCTGGACGGAGCACCGGTACTGGGCTACGTGTTTCCCACTACGCTCAAAGCCTCTGACATCGGCTTCAACCAGACCGAAGGCATCGTGGCCATGGCCCTCACTTCTCACCCCGACTTTGACGATACGCCTCTGTGGGACGAAAACAACGACCAGCGCTACGACAACGACGGCATCATCTGGCACGCCCACTGGGTGCTGCTGGTGGAGGACAAAAGAGTGCCGGGCGGGCTGGCCGTAAA
>CADCTQ010000137.1 GCA_902805615.1 uncultured Cytophagales bacterium | reverse complement strand
TCGGCGGGGGCGTGTACCACCACATGCGCCAGAAGGGTTACAACGAGAAGGTGCAAAGCACCCTGGGCGTCACCACGTCGGGCATCGTGTACCTGCCCGACCCCGCCACGCACCTGGGCCTGAAGGCGTCGGTGGCGCTGGGCGTGCAGGGCAAGCCCGAAGCCGTCAACGGCGATGCCACCTTCGAGATCAGCTTTAACAGCCGCGGCGGCATCAACCAGGTGGGGCTGGTGGGCAACATTTACTTCGTGACCGGCAGCTTTACGGCCAGCGCCGGCAACGTAAAAGCCGGGGCCAAGAGTGCCGCCAGCGGCGGCACCGGCCACGCCGACCTCAAAAAGGACGCCCCCATCTACGGCAGCGCCCAGATCCTGTTCGACAACACCAACGACGTGTTCCACGCCGACATGAAAGTGTACGTCAACGTGGCCAACGGCATGATGAAGGGCGTGGGCGAAAACAACCTGGCCGGCTGGGCCGTCATGCACTTTGCTTCCGACGAGTGGTACGTCTACATCGGTTCGCCGGCGAACCCCGTGGGCGTGCAACTGCTGGGCCTGGCCAAGACCACCAGTTACCTGATGGCCGGCGACCACCTGCCGGGCAGTCCGCCCCCACCCGACCGCGTGAGCCAGATCCTGGGCGGCATTGACCTCGACTACATGCGCGAGGAGAACGCCCTCAAGTCGGGCAAAGGCTTTGCCTTCGGGCTGCACTTTGCCGTCAGCACCGGCGACCAGCAGTTCCTCATGTTCTACGGCCGCTTCGACGCGGGAGCCGGGCTGGACATCATGCTCAAAGACTACGGCAGTGCCCGCTGCGAGGGCCGGAGCGGTCCGCTGGGCATCAACGGCTGGTACGCCAACGGGCAGGCTTACGCCTACCTGGAAGGCAAGATCGGCATCCGGGTGAAGCTCAAATTCTACAAAGGCGATTTTGACATCCTCAAGATCGGCGCCGCGGCCGTTTTGCAGGCCAAAGGGCCTAATCCCTTCTGGATGCGCGGCATCGTGGGCGGCAACTACAGCATCCTGGGCGGGCTGGTGAAGGGCAGTTGCCGCTTCGAAGTCACCGTGGGGGAACAGTGCAAGATCGTCACCGACAACCCGATGGGCGACATCGAAGTGATCGCCGAAGTGACCCCGGGCGCCGGGGCCACCGACGTAAGCGTGTTCAACGCCCCGCAGGTGGTGTTCAACATGCCCGTGGACAAGTCCTTCGAGATCGTGGACCTGGACGACAACCACAAGTTCTACCGCATCAAGCTGGACCATTTCAAACTGCTGGACGGCACCCGTGAAATTGCGGCCCGTCCCGAGTGGAACGACAGCCACGACGTGCTGGCGCTGAACACCTACGACGTGCTGCCCGGGCAGAAGCCCATCAAAGCCGCCGTACAGGTAAGCTTCGAAGAGCTGGTGGGCGGTGCCTGGCGGCCCGTCACCGAGAACGGCGGGCGGCTCACCGAAAAGCAGGAAGTGACCTTCACCACGGGCATTGCCCCCGATTACATTCCCCTGGAAAACGTGGCCTACAGCTACCCGGTGATCAACCAGTACAATTTTTACAAGGACGAAAGCAGCAACGGCTACATCAAGCTCGTGAAGGGCCAGCCGGAATTGTTCAGCGTATCCAGGGAATGGGTGCAGAAGGGCCGGTTCGTGTCCCGCAGCGGCAAGCAGCACCTCTTCAACGTGAGCTACGCCGGCGGGCAGGTGAACTTTACCGTGCCGGCCGACCTGCAAACGGGGCAGATCTACGCCTTCCAGGTGGTGAACCTGCCGGCGCAGGCCATGGGCGCCGTGGACCAGAACGTGGATTCGCTGGTCACGAAAGTGGTTTCCGACAACGAGCTGATGGATACCGAGGTGCGCACCAGGCAGGCGGAAGGCACGCTGAGCAACCTCAAGGAGAAGAACGTCTTTTCGACCCACTTCCGCACGAGCCAGTACGCCTCCTTCGGCGGGAAACTGCAGCAAACCTCCGTGTCGGCCGGCTGGCCGCGCCTGCTGCGCCAGGGCGTGCACGAATTGGGCGTGTTCCTCAACAACCCTGAAGGCTTCGATGCATTCGAGTTAAAGGGGGTTACGGGAAAGAATACCACCCCGCCGCTGGTTGGTTTTGAAGCCAAACTGTCGGACGTGCCCTGGTACCGCGATTACGTGTACCCGGTGGTATACGAAGGGTATCCCCTGGGCGGTACTTTCCACCTCAAGTGGCGCAAGGCCGATTCGCTCGGCGTGGTGCCGGTGAGGGCCATCCACCTCCAGCAAACCCCGTCCGACCGGAAGCTCACGGAAGCCCTCGTTGCATCAGGGGCAGGAGGCTCCATCAGTAACTATTCCATGCTCAAGTACAACCTGCCGCATTACATTGAGCAGGACCTGATTGACTTGCAGGGACAGATCGCCAACGCTTACGCGGGTGGGGTTCTCCCCACCGAACGGCTCCGCAGGCTGTTGGTGGCAAGCTTTACCAAAATAACCGACGGAACCTACCCGGTAGACCTCAAATACCAGTTGCCGGGTACCCGCCAGACCACCACCATCTACGGCATTCAAATCGGCAATTATCCGACTGTGATCAAATGAGAAAGTTACTCTTGTTCTTCCTGCTTTGGGGTGGTTGTTTGAGCAGTTTTGCCCAGGCAGACTCCTATTCAGACCGCGCCCGGCTGCAAGACTTTGCCGGGAAACTGACGGGCGGAATCGAACGCCTGGAACAGCAGATGGATGCGTTCAGCGCCCGGACGGGCCTGGACATCTACATCGTTACCGCCTACAAGTACAACCAGCCCGACATCAGCCGGCTGGCCGCCGAGTGGCCGCAGAAAGGCAAAGGCCTGCTGCTGGGCCTGAACCTGCACGAAGAAGGCAACTGGTCGCAGCACCTGCAGATCGTCTATACCCCGGAAGTAACGGCCAAAATACCGGCCGAGCAGATCGAACAGGTGCGTAACCTGGTCCTGGTGCCGCTGCTGGAAGGCCGCGAAATCAGCGTGGCGGACGGCTTTGGCGGTACCACGAAAGTTTCCTTCGGGGGCCAGGGCAAATACTACCTGACCCTGGAACAGGGCATTGCCGCGCTGCTGGGGGCTTTCGAAGGCACGCCCCTGGGGGCCGTACCCGCCATTGCCTTCGCGCCGTCCCCGGAAGCCCTTCGCGGATTCGACGCCAAGAGCAAAGAGGCATTGGCCCAGTATTACGAGAAAGGCCGCAATGACCTTACCGGCAGGGATGAGTACATCCCCTGGAAGGCCATTGAAGCCGGCAGAACGGACGTTGTCGAGGTGGTATCCCCCGGCCGGAGCAGCCGGGCCGAACTTGCCAAAATACAGTTCAGTTCACCCACCGGCAGCGTTCCGGCCAGCCCGGTCGCCGGTGACCGGTTGCAACTGACCCTCCAGGGCGCCGGCCGGGCGGAGAGTACGCAGGAAATCAGTGCGTACTACCCTACCGGCGCCAACAGCGGCTACACCGTAGCCCGGCTCAACGTGGTTACGTACGAGAAGCTGCCCAAGAACCTGGTGGTCGTTCCCCTGGCGGGCACCACGGGCGTCCCTGCGGGACCGGAGATCAGGGAGGTACTGAACAAGATATACGGGCAGGCCGTAGCCGAGTGGTCGGTTGCGGTAGCCCCGGCGTTTGACGCGGGCAACTGGGACGGCAACGGCAACGGGAAGGTGGAGATCGGCAACAGCGGCTTGCTGAGCAACTACACGGCCGAAATGCGGGCCATCAACCGGGCGTTCAAGAACATCACCCCGGCTTACGACGAGGACACGTACTACCTGTTTCTGGCCAATCAAGCGGAAAACGCCGCCACGCTGGGGTACATGCCGAGGGCCAAACAGTTCGGCTACGTATTTACCCGCTCCCAGACGCCAGCGGCAGTAGCCCGTACGATTGCCCACGAGTTGGGCCACGGGGCTTTTCACCTCAAGCATACCTTCGAGGAGACCAGCGTAGCCAAAGGGTCTTCCACCAACGTCATGGATTATCCTTCGGGAACTACGCTGAACAAATACCAGTGGGACCTGGTCCATGACCCAGCAAGGGTATACGGGTTGTTAGAAGACGACGAGGAAGGGGCACTAGCACTTCCATGCTGGGGACTTTTTGACGACTGCGACGATGTATTAAAGCAGTTAGCCGCAATTAAATCTGCCCGGGAAAGAGGGCAAACTGTCACGGTCATATCTCCGGCCAAAGGCGCTAAACGCATATGGACGGCGACTAATATAAAAATTGAAGACACCGAGTACGAAGAGATAAGAGTTATTTGTGAGGGGCCAGAGGACTCAAAGACTGCCGTTGACCCGAATGCGTATGAGGCATA
>CADCTQ010000136.1 GCA_902805615.1 uncultured Cytophagales bacterium | reverse complement strand
TGAACCCCTTTCTTTTCCCTGCGCAATCCACGAGAAACCCTTCCTGCGCGACCTGCGTGAACCTATTCCCAATCCCTCCAACCATTAAGCCTTCAAGCACGAAGCATTAAACATTGAAATTTCCCACCTTTGCCCCATGCAAAAAACGGTAGTGTTGAACGTAGTGGGCCTCACGCCCCGGCTGATCGGGGAACATACGCCCTTCCTCAAACAATGGTCGGCGCGGGGCCACGTAGCCGCCGTGGAGCCCGTGCTGCCGGCCGTTACCTGTTCGGTGCAGGCCACGTACCTGACGGGCAAAACCCCCGCTGAGCACGGCGTGGTCGCCAACGGCTGGTACTTCCGCGACGAATGCGAAATCAAGCTCTGGCGGCAGTCCAACCGGCTCGTGCAGGCGCCCAAAATCTGGGAGGTAGCCAAACAACGGGACCCCTCGTTTACCTGCGCCAACATGTTCTGGTGGTTCAACATGTACTCCACGGCCGACTACGCCGTGACGCCCCGCCCCCAGTACCTGGCCGACGGCCGCAAGCTGCCCGACTGTTACAGCCAGCCGATGGCACTCCGCGAACGGTTGCAGGCCGAGTTGGGCACCTTCCCGCTGTTCGAATTCTGGGGGCCCCGCACCACCATCCGGTCGAGCCGCTGGATTGCCGACGCCTCCATGCTGGTGGACCGCTGGCACAACCCCACGCTCACGCTGGTGTACCTGCCCCACCTCGACTACAACATCCAGCGGTTCGGCCTCGACTTCGCGAAGATCGGCCGCGACCTGGGGGAAATTGACGCCGTGTGCGCCGACCTGATCCGGTACTACGAAGGGCAGGGCGCCCGGGTGGTGGTGCTGTCGGAGTACGGCATTACGAACGTGAACCGGCCGGTGGACATCAACCGCGTGCTGCGCAAACACGGCTACATCTCGGTGCGGGAAGAACGCGGCACCGAACTGCCCGACGTGGGCACCAGCGCCGCCTTTGCCCTGGCCGACCACCAGTTGGCCCACGTGTACGTGAACGACCGGAGCAAGCTGGGCCAAATCCGCCAACTGCTCGAAAATACGGAGGGCATCGAAATGGTGCTCGACGAGGAAGGCAAGAAGAAACACCACCTGGACCACGAACGGTCGGGCGAACTGGTGGCCGTGGCCGATGCGCGGTCGTGGTTCACGTACTACTACTGGCTCGACGACCGCAAGGCGCCCGACTTTGCCCGCGTCGTGGACATTCACAAGAAGCCCGGCTACGACCCGGTGGAGATGTTTGCCGACCCCAACATCAAGTTGCTGCCGCTGAAAGTGGGAATGAAACTGGCCAAGAAAAAGCTGGGGTTCCGGATGCTGATGGACATTATTCCGCTCGACGGTACGCTGGTGCGGGGTTCGCACGGCCGCTACCCCGACGATCCGGCCGACGGACCGCTTTTCATCACCCGGCACGCCGAGCCGCCCGTCCCGCAGCGCATCCGTTCAACGCAGGTTTTCGACCTCTTGTTGTCCCATTTGCAAGTACATAAAAATATTTTAGCATAGCCGCAACCAAAGTGGTACATTGTTTGTCTAATAATCTGTAAGCCAGCAAGTAGGACTTACTTCCCAGGCGGGCCAAGGATTAAAGGACAAACCGACAAACCATACGTACCATGAAAACAATACTTTTACTCATCTTTCTCGGAATCGGCGGATTGCTGCGCGGCCAGGACGCTGCGCAAGCGGCCCCGCCTCCGGTCCGGGCGGACAACGAGCCCCTGCTGGTGCTCAAGCCCAACCAACCCAACCCGTTCTGGGACCAGACCGCCATCCGCTTTCAACTCAACAAGGCCGGCGAGGTGACCGTCACGCTGTACGACGTACTCGGCTCCCGGGTGGCAACGTTGGTGAAGGAAAACCTGGAGGTGGGTGAGCACCGCTACCTGTTCAAAAGGCCCGCCGACCTGCCCGACGGCTTGTACATCTACACCGTGGAAACCGGCAACTTCAGCCGCACGCAGCGGATGATCATCCGGAAGTAGGGAATGGAGGAGTTGGGGAGTTTGAGCCTAAGAATGATCTCATAAGAGGTATGGGCGGAGAAGCTCGTACCGGATGGTTACAGAGGCCCGGACGGTTGCGTCCGGGTCTTGTTTTTTTACAGAAATGGGCCGTTGAGCAGTTTGTTTTTCCAATGGCAGACGTGTCCGAAAATTCGTCCGGAGGCGCATTTATTACAGTAAAAAAGGTAATTTCCCCCGCTTAGTCCGTATTTTCTTGTACTTTTTGCCTATAAAGGCGGTTTAATACGGATTTTGGAGCCAACTCACCCAAAAAGGCTCACCGCGGGTAACCTCGTCCCGGCCCGTCCGTACTACCGGGCAAGTACAATTTCTATTACAACCAAACTATGCAAAAAGTAAACAATAATGGCGCCGCCTTCTCTATTCAGCGGGCGGCGTGGGTGCGGCAACTGATGCTTGCCTTAATGCTGTGTGCCTCCCTGGGCTTCGTGACTGGGTGTAAAGAAGACGAAGACGGTCCTTCCGTGGAGAATGCCAACCTGAACCCCATTGACCGGGAATTCCTGGAGCAGGCCGTGCAAAGCAACTTGACGGAGATCAACCTTGGCAGGCTGGCCCTTGAAAGAGCCACGAATCAAGCTGTGAAGGATTACGCAACGCTGATGATTCAGCACCATGAAGCGGCTCACGCTGATCTTAGAAGCCGGGCATCGGCCAAGAACTGGACGATCCTGGATAGATTGAACGACGAAAACCAAGCGAAGCGGGATAATTTAAACAACTTACAAGCGGCTGCTTTTGACCGCGCCTATATGCGAAGCCAGGTGGCCGACCACCAGGTGACTGCCGGCAAATTTGCCACGCAGATAGATCAAGGCACGGATGCTGACCTGAAGGCTTACGCCCAACAATACAAGCCAGCCATTGATGACCACCTGGTAAGGGCACAGGCAATTGTAGCCGGCCTCGGTTTCCAGTAGGCTTTCAAAAATCATTTGTTCTTAACGCAAAAGCCCGGCCTCATCAGCCGGGCTTTTGCGTTTTAGTTCGGTCCGTTGGTCATTGGTCATTAGTCATTGGTCATTGGTCATTGGATGTGCGTACGTCACGGGTGCCGCTGAGTACCGGCCATTGACCAATGACCAATGACTACTCAACCAATGCCCCTACTGCGCCCCGTCGGCCTGGCCGCGCTTTACGGCGTAGGCGCCGATGTCACGGCCGCACTTGAGGCCCACTTCGCAGTCGAACCGGTAGTGGATGGCCCCGTGCAGGCGCGAGGAGGAAGCTTCGTCCGCCGTGGCGTCGAGGCTGGGCCGTTCGTCGGGGAAGACGTACCCGAGCACGGCCGCCGCGGCGCCCGAGAACGTGGAGTGGCCCGACGTGTAGGCGGGGAAGTTGGGCAACCCGGTCAGCGTCTTGATGGAGGGGTCCGCCTGCGAAGGCCGCGGCAGGTAGTAGTGGAATTTGGTATCCCAGCAGCACACCCCGGCGTCCATGAGGGCCGTGTTGAGCAGGGCCAGCGTGCGGGCCGCGCGCAGTTCACTCTGCCCGTGCTTACGGATCAGCTCCTCGGCAATGGCGTTCCAGTGGCCCGGCGGGGTGTAGGTGCCCACGCCGTCGGCCCAGTAGTGAATGATGCGGATCTGGTCGCGGGTGGCATTTTTCGAGTAGTGCTTTACTTCCGACAGGGCCGCCTGGAACTCGGGGGAATCGGTACGGGGCGGGGGCGGGGGCCGCAGGGCTTCCACTTCGGCGGCCCCGAAATTCCAGGTTTTGAGCCGGCCGAAGCCCGACAGCATGGGCGGCCGGGCCGGCACGTCAATGCTCTTCCAGGGCATTTCGCCGCGGGCCGCGCAGGCGGCTTCCATCGCTTTCCAGTCGGCAGTGCCGGCGTTGCTCATCCCGTCGGCCCGGGCATGGGCCAGCACTTTCTGGGCCACGGCCCGGCCAATGGCCGCCCCGGCGTCGAGGTCACTCTGCACGTTGGCGCCGGCCCACAGGCGGCTGCCGGCGTGTTCCCGGGCTTTGCCGTCGAGCAGGTCTACTTCACCGGGAAAGAGATACTTGAGCACTTCGGCGGAAGCGGCGGCCACCACGGCGTCCTCGGAGGGGTACGCGGGCAGTTCCGAACCGGCGTGCAACGGTTTGATCGAGCCGTCCACCGCGTAGGGGGCCGGGCGGTTGAACCGGTACTTGTAATGCCAGGCGGCCACCAGGGCGTCGTACTGGACCACACTCAGCAGGGCGTAGGTCCGGGAGGCGTACGGCGGGTTGGCGAAGGGATACTTGGGGTACGCCGTGGGGTTTTTGGGGTCGGGCACGGGGTACGTATTGTCTTCGTTGTTGACG
>CADCTQ010000135.1:3951-4356 GCA_902805615.1 uncultured Cytophagales bacterium | reverse complement strand
CGAAATGCACTGCCCGCCGTTGGTGGTGATGCGGAAGCGGGATTTGAAGCGCTGCACCAGGCCCAGGTACGCCGCCAGGGGACACCCGAAACGGCACCAGACCCGGCTGCCCATGAACGGGTAGAAGCCCGTACCCACCACGCCCGCAAAGCCGGCCCCGATCACGAAGCCGTACGTTTTCTGCACGCCGCCCGTGAGCCCGCCCAATAGCTGGTAGTTGGAGAAGTAATTGATCAGCGTGATCACGGTCATTAGTACGGCAAAGGCCAGCACGCCGTGCACCGTCCACCGTTCCACCTTCCAGGCTTTGAGCGACTTGTCCGACAACTGCCGGTAGGGGTCGCCCAGCGTTTCGGCCAGCCCGCCGCAGCCGCACACCCAGGAGCAGTACCAACGCTTGCCGTA
>CADCTQ010000135.1:0-3908 GCA_902805615.1 uncultured Cytophagales bacterium | reverse complement strand
TTTGAAATCGTACCAGGGCTGGTGGAGCAATACCAGGATTTCCGGGATCAGGAAGGCGAAGGCCGTCTGGAAGAACATTACCGACCCCGTGCGCAGCATCTGGTAGCGGCTGTGGCGGTACTTGAGGATCATGCGGACACCCAGCACCAGGATGACCAGCGTGTAGAGTACTCCGTAGAGGAACCACTGGCTGGCCGGGTTGCCGGTGAGGGCCCGGCTAAGCGGGTCCACCAGCGTCACCCAGTTGGTGATGTATTCGGGAAACCAGTACAGCAGCACGTAGAACCCGATCAGGAACACCCCCAGCAGGATGCCCAGCCAGCCCCGCGAGGAGAGGGAACGGAAGAAGATGCCGTTGTTCTGGATGCCGGCCGGTTGCCGGGTGTAGCGCGACACGGCGTAGAGGAGCCCGCCGGCCACGGCCAGCCCGAAAACCAGCGAAAACCAGAGCCAGGGATTGCCGGTGAGAATGCCGCGGCCGGCATTTTTGGTCAGGGGGAACGTATAGTCGTTGTAAATGACCCGGTCCGGTTGCCCTTTGGCTTTGAAATCGTCATTCACCCGGTTGATGGCTCTTTTTACCTCCCCCACAAAGGCGAAGTTTGACGGGTATTCCTTGCCCAGCAGGGGCCGCAGGGCGGGCGCCAGCCGGGCGTAGTGGGCCGTGTCGGGAATGCTTTGGCGCACGATTTCCGGCGTGAGCCGGTACTGGCTCGTGCCGAAGGCCCACAGAAAGACAGCCAGCGCCGCCACGAATAAACCCAACCCTATTTTTTCCAGTGCAGCCATCGTAGATACGTAGATAAGTTAAAGATGAAGAAGTATGGGTCAGTCAGCGGTTGAGGTTGAAAATACGTTCGACGGTTGCTCCCGTTCCCGGTGCCGTAAGAAGGCGTCGACGATTTCTCGGTCGTGCCGCCGGTAGAACTCCGGGTCGAAGTTTGCCTCGCGCAGGCGGCTGACGACGTACTCGACCGGCCGCTTTTCCGTCAGCCAGCGGTCGCACACCTCGTGGCGGAGCCGGATGCCGAAAGCGTTGAAGCCGAGGGTCTGCCGGCTGTGCGGGTGGTAGTTTACCCGCAGGGATTTTTTGCCGCCGGGGTGTTCCCAGTAGAAGGTAGCTTCGTTGGCGCCCAGGGCGCTGCCCACCTGCCCGTAGGTCTGGTACTCGATGTCGAGAAACTTGGCCGAATTGAACCAGTGGCCGGGGGCGTAGGGGGTTCGCTTCCCGGTCAGCGTCAGGGCCAGCGTTTCGCCGTGCATCCGGCCCGTGTACCAGACCTGTTCCACGGCCTTGCGGCCCGGCGGCGGGGTGCGGTACTGGGCGCAGTCGCCGATGGCGTACACGTCGGGCACGTTGGTCTGGAAGCATTCATTGACCAGTACGCCCCGCCCCGTTTCGATTCCCGAGCCGGCCAGCCAGTCAACCGCCGGCGTTACGCCCGCCGTTACGCCCACAAACTGGCAGGGAATTTCCTCGCCGTCCTTAGTGACCACCGCCTGCACGCCGCTGGCCGCATCGCCTTTGATTTCGGCCAGTTCGGTTTGAAGGCGCAGGTCGATGTGGTGCTCCCGGACGTGGCGGCCAATCATTTGGGCTTCTTCGGCGGGCAGCACGCTTCCCCAGAAATGGCGTTCCCGCACCAGGAAAGTCACCGGGATGCGCCGGGAATGGAGCATTTCGGCCAGTTCGATGCCGATGAGGCCGCCGCCCACCACCACGGCCCGCCGGATGTGTGGGGTGCGGGCTTCGAGCCGCTCGAGGTCCTGGAGGCTGTAGAGCCCCTGCACGCCGGGCAGGTCGTGGCCCGGCCAGCCGAACGTGTTGGGCCGCGAGCCGCTGGCAATCACCAGCTGGTCGTAGGCCAGGGTGCTGCCGTCGTCGAAAAGGAGTTCCTTGCGTCCCGTCACCACCTGCGCAACGTGCTTTTGCACCAGTTCCAGGCGGTTTTTGGCCCAGAATCCGTCTTCGTAGGGTTTGGTGTGTTCGTATTTCAAATGGCCCATGTATACGTACATGAGGGCCGTGCGGGAAAAGAAGTGGCGGGACTCCGAAGAGATGAGGGTGATGCGGCAATGGCTCCGTTTGCGCACGTGCCGGGCGCAGGTGACGCCCGCAATGCCGTTGCCGATGATGACGAGGTGGTGCATGGGGCGTTATTTGTCGTTGAGGCCCCAGTCGTACGCGAGGAAACCAACTTTGGTGCCTTTCGCAATCTTGGCGGTGGCGTACTGGTTGATGAACCCGGGCACGGTGCCCTTTTTGGTGAAATCCTCCTTGAACCAGTCGAAGATCTGCGATACCTCGGCCTGCCGCGCCGTGATTTTATTGCGGGAAGGATCGTCGAGGAATTCGCGGGTCAGGCGGTCGAGCTGCCCGTTCAGCTTGCCGGCTTCAAACGCCTCGGCGGCCAGCTTGGGACAGGACTGCGAGGCGCACACAATGGCAAAGTGCACCCGCGGGTCGGCAAATTGCTTGCGCAGGATTTCGTGCTCGATGTGGTTGAGCGTAAAGCGGGTCCCGTCCAGGGCGATGAAGGGAATGTCCCAGGGCGACCTGGCTCCCGCCTGTTTGATGTCGTTGATGCTTTTGAGCGGGTAATGCCGGGCAATCAGCTGCACGGTGTAGGCATTGTAGGCATTGAGCCACCAGGCCATTTGTTCGTCGCGGCTCCATTTTTCCCGGGGCGGGCTGGCGGCCAGTTGGCCCAGGTACCCGTTCAGGGCCACGCTGTCGCGGATGAAGCCGCGGTAATCCACTACGCCTTTCGCGCTGACGTGCTTTTTGAGGAGGGCGTCCCAGGCCGAATGGGCAAAACCGGGTTGCGCCGTTGCCCGGCCCCCACTGGCGGCAAGCAGCACGAAAGAGAGCAGGAGGGTTTGGAGCAGGTGTGGCATGAGTACCGGGGTTGGTGCGGGGCAATATCGGTCCGGCCCGCCGGGCGGAATGTCGGGTGACGGACAATTGCGTGAAATTTCCCGGCGGTGATTGCCCCACCAGGCCGCTTCTTTTCCAAACCCCGGCTGTTGAACCTGTTTTGATTGGAGAATTAGCGTGATGCCAAGCCGTTGCTGCCGGGACGGTTGGGGATGTGCTTAGCGTACGCCGGTGAGCCGAAGCGGCCGGCGCGGTGGCGTATCGTTGTCGCTTGCTGGCGCGAACGCTTGCTGGCGCGGAGTGGCGAGCCGGCGCGAAGTAAAACGGGCTGGCGCGAAGCTGTGCTTCGTGCCGGTTATGGTTTCCGCCTCTGGCGGAACGAGGTTGTTTTCCGCCAGGTAAGTGTTTCACCGCCCTTGCACGGCCTAACAGATGCATTGCCTTTATTGCCCGAGCACCGCCCTTGCCTAGGCGCGCTGGCGCAGGCGTCCGCCTGTGCCTTTTTCTCCCAAGCGTCCGCTTGCCCTTTTTGCGTAGCAAATCGTTCTGCTTCCTGGACCTGCGAAGTACAACGACGCGTTGCGGCTAATAGCGCTTTAGTCAATACTGGCAGGGGAAAGAACGTCTAGAACTGGATCGGCACCCGTAAGTAAGATGGGTAAGCCTGACGGCTGGGAAGCGGACGCTTCCAATCCGGAAGGCACAGGCGGACGCCTGCGCCAGGGGCCGGGGCAAGGGCGTTGATGCACCTGCCATACAAGGAGAAGATACACATCAGTTGAGAAACAACCTCGTTCCGCCAGAGGCGGAAACCATAACCGGCACGAAGCACAGCTTCGCGCCAGCCCGTTTTACTTCGCGCCGGCTCGCCACTCCGCGCCAGCAAGCGTTCGCGCCAGCAAGCGACAACGATACGCCACCGCGCCGGCCGCTTTGGCTCACCGGCGTACGCTAAGCATATGCATCTGTTCAGCACTTCCCGGTTTGGCATTTGGACGTGTGAAGAAGGGGTACGTTTTGAGAAAAGAGA
>CADCTQ010000134.1:639-4380 GCA_902805615.1 uncultured Cytophagales bacterium | reverse complement strand
CCCCTACGGCGTGGGTTCCATCGGACTCCTTTTGCGGTCGAACAGCAACACGTCCAGTTCTTTTTCCAGGTTCTGCACCTGCATGCTCAGGGTGGGCTGCGTGACGTGGCAGTGCGTGGCCGCCGTCACGAAGTGCCGGTGCGTATCGAGGGCCACCACGTATTCCAACTGCTGAATGTTCATAATCAGTATAGGTAATTACTATACAATTATAACAAATATTGATTTGATTTATATAGCCCGGACATTCATTATTGTGGGGTGAACGAGACGGAGGAGCGCCGATTGCCCAACCTTTTGATCCTTTCACCCCTAACCCCAACCCGCAATGAGCGAAACCCCAAAAAAACTCACCACCGCGTCCGGACGCCCCGTGTGGGACAACCAGAACTCGGTGACGGCCGGCAAGCGCGGCCCCATCCTGCTCCAGGACTACATCCTGCACGAGAAGATGGCCCACTTCAACCGGGAACGCATTCCCGAACGCGTGGTGCACGCCAAGGGCTCCGGGGCCTACGGCCGCTTCATGGTCACCAATGACATTACCCCCTACACCCGGGCCAAAATTTTTGCCGAAGTGGGCAAGGAAACCCGCCTCTTCCTGCGGTTCTCGACGGTGGGCGGCGAGAAGGGATCGGCCGACACCGAACGCGACCCCCGGGGCTTTGCCGTGAAGTTTTACACCGAAGACGGCAACTGGGACGTGGTGGGCAACAACACCCCCGTCTTTTTTGTGAAGGACCCCATGAAGTTCGGCGACTTCATCCACACGCAGAAGCGCGACCCCAAGACCAACTGCAAAAGCCCCACGATGATGTGGGACTACTGGTCGCTGAACCCCGAGAGCCTGCACCAGGTGGTGATCCTGTTCTCGGACCGCGGCACGCCCTACGGCTACCGCCACCTGAACGGCTACGGCAGCCACACGTTTTCCTTTATCAACAAGGACAATGAGCGGTTCTGGGTGAAGTTCCACTTTAAGACGCTGCAAGGCATCAAAAACTTCACCGACGCCGAGGCGACCGAGATGAAGGGCAAGGACGCCGACTTCGCGCAGCGCGACCTGGTGGCGTCCATCGAGGCCGGCGACTTCCCGCGGTGGATGCTGAAGGTGCAGGTGATGCCCGAAAAAGACGCCGAAACCTACCACATTAACCCGTTTGATCTGACCAAGGTGTGGCCCCACGCCGACTACCCGCTCATTGACGTGGGCGTGCTCGAACTCAACGAGGTGCCGCGCAACTACCACGCCCACGTGGAACAGTCGGCGTTTGCCCCGGCCCACGTGGTGGACGGCATCGGCTACTCGCCCGACCGGATGCTGCAAGGCCGCATCCCCTCGTACCCCGACGCACACCGCTACCGCCTGGGTGTGAACTACGAGAAGCTGCCCGTGAACCGCTGCCCGTTTGCCATCAACAACTACCAGCGCGACGGCGCCATGGCCTTCGACGACAACGGCGGCGACAGCCCCAACTACTACCCCAACAGCTTCGGCGGACCCGAGGTGGACAAAACGGTAGGGGAGCCGCCGATGGCCGTGTTTGGCCTGTGCGAACGCTACGACCGCAACGCCGAGGGCGAAGACGACCACTACTCGCAGCCGGGCAGCCTGTTCCGGCTCATGTCGCAGGTGGACCAGCAGCACACCATCGGCAACATCGTGGGGGCCATGAAGGGCATCAGCGGGCCCAGGCGGGAGCAGATCATCATGCGCCAGCTCTGCCACTTCTTCCGGGCCGACGTGAAGCTGGGCATGGGCGTGGCGCAGGGACTGGACGTGCAGATTGACATGCGCCAGTTCATGCCGGCCGCGATGGAGTCGTTGTAACGCCGGCCGCCGGAAGGCGCCGGTGCGTTGGCAAAAGAAGATCGAACCCCTGACGGCCCCCCTCGGGTGCGTTCCGCGATCCGGACGTACCTGAGGGGGGCGTCGCTTTTTGTACGGGCCGTGAATGCGGCACGCGAAAATACCTGTGTATGAAAAGCCCTGATTCCCAGAAGATAATGAGCCGAATAGAGTCTAGTATTGTATCCGTTTTTCAGGAAGAAGGCAGGCTGCAGACGCCCGGCTCCGGGAAGGCAACCATCGGACGCCGGTCCAACGGCAACGATCCAAGTGGAGACCAGTTACCACGTCAACAAACGGGGCGAAACCGAAAAGCCATACGAGTAGGGAACTTTAAATAAACAGATGTATGAATTATTATTTGTCCGCATTGACCAATTATGCCAACTTCAGCGGCCGGGCCCGCCGCGCTGAGTACTGGAATTTTTACCTGTTCAACGTGATCGCGTACATCGTTCTGGGCGCGTTGTCTGCCCTTGGAAACGCTTTTTTTGCCCTCATCTTCGTCTACGCGGTAGGGATTTTGATTCCGTCGCTGGCATTAAGCGTCAGAAGAATGCACGACCTGGGAAAAAGTGGCTGGTACATGCTGGTAACCCTGATTCCCCTAGTGGGCGGCATCTGGTTCCTGGTCCTGACCTGTACCGAAGGAGAGGAAGGAACCAACGAATACGGCCTTGACCCCAAGGCAGTCGAAGTGGAAGCCATCGCATAAGTTCTAAAAAGCATCTACAGCGGGCAGGACCAACGGTTCCTGCCCTTTTGCTTTTGGTGCCGCGAACAAAGCCCAGCCACGTAGCGTCGCCACCCGCCCCGTATCGAAGCACGGAGCATCAGAGCGGCAAAAAGCCTTACGGCACGTATTTTTTTCTGAAAACTCCCCGCCCAATCCCGGGTACGCCTCCTCCGGTCTCCCGTCTCCTTTGGTTCCGGTCTCCCGTCTCCCTTATTTCCCCAACTTCCCTTCCGCGTAGAGGCTGCGGACGGCTTTTTTGTCGAATTTGCCGACGCTGGTTTTGGGAATTTCTGAAACGGGTACGAACACGTCGGGCAGTTGGTGGACGGCGAAGTGGGGGGAGAGGAAACGCCGCAGTTCGTCGTCGGGGACAGAAGCGCCTTCGGCAAACACGACGCAGGCCAGGGGCCGCTCAATCCACTTTTCGTGCGGAATGGCGATCACGGTGGCTTCTTTCACGTGGGGGTGGGCCATCAGGGCGCTTTCCAGGGCGACGCTCGAAATCCATTCCCCGCCGCTCTTGATGAGGTCTTTCGTGCGGTCGGTAATCTGCATGTAGCCCAGCGGGTCGAGGGTGCCCACGTCGCCCGTCTTGAACCAGCCATCGGCCGTAAAAGCCTCCCGGTTGTCGGACTTGTAGTACCCGCCGATCACCCAGGCCCCCCGGACCTGGATTTCGCCCACGGTCTTGCCGTCGCGCGGGGCCACCGTGCCGTCTTCCCCCACCACCCGCACTTCCACGCCGGGCATCTCCACGCCCTGGGTGGCCCGGAGGCGGAGCCGTTCGTCGGGCGGCAACGCATCGTGCACGGGTTGCAGCCGCGCCACGGTTCCCAGCGGCGACGTTTCCGTCATGCCCCAGGCGTGCAGGCCCACCAGGTTGAAGTCCGCTTCGAAGGCGGCCATCAGGCTGGCGGGCAGCGCCGACCCGCCCACCATGTAGTGCCGCAGGGACAACTTCTCGGCCGGCGGATTCTTCTTCATCGCTTCGTACACGCCCAGCCAGATGGTGGGCACCCCGTTGGCAATCGTGACGCGTTCCCGCTGGAGCATGTCAATGATGGCGGCCGGTTGCAGGTGCAGGCCCGGCATCACCATGTTGGCGCCGGCCAGCATGCACATGAACGGGAAACCCCAGGCCATGACATGGAACTGC
>CADCTQ010000134.1:0-629 GCA_902805615.1 uncultured Cytophagales bacterium | reverse complement strand
ACGATGAGCAGGGCCGTGTCGGCCGAACTCACGCCGGCGGCGTTGGGCATCATGATCGCCATGGCGTGCAGGTAGGTGGAGCGGTGCGAATACAACGCGCCTTTGGGTTCGCCGGTGGTGCCGCTGGTGTAGCACAGGCCGCAGGCGGTGTTTTCGTCGAGGTCGGGCCAGGCGAAGTCGGGGGACTGGTCGCCCAGCAGGTCTTCGTAGTGAACCACGCCCGGCAGGGTAGTGGTCACGTTGGCGGGGGCGTTGATGAGCACGCAGTGCCGGAGGCCCGGCACGTGGGGCGCAATTTTTTCGAAGAGCGGCAGGAGCGGGGCGTCCACGAACACCACCTGGTCTTCGGCGTGGTTGGCAATGTAGGCCAGCTGGTCGGGGGCCAGCCGGATGTTGAGGGTGTGGCACACGGCCCCGATGCCGGGAATGGCGTAGTACAGCTCAAGGTGCTGGTAGCCGTTGAAGGCGAAGGTAGCCACCCGGTCGCCGGGCTGCACGCCCAGTTTGTGGACCAGGGCGGCGGCCAGCTTTTTGGTCCGGGTGTGCATGTCGGCGTAGGTGTACCGGTGCCAGGCGCCGTTGGGCAGCTTGGTGACGATCTCCCGGTGCGGAAATACGCGGTTGCCGTA
>CADCTQ010000133.1 GCA_902805615.1 uncultured Cytophagales bacterium | reverse complement strand
CAACGCGACGCCTTCCCGCAACGCGACGCCTTCCCGCAACGCGACGCCTTCCCGCAACGCGACGCCTTCCCGCAACGCGACGCCTTCCCGCAACGCGACGCCTTCCCGCAACGCGACATGCCTCACAATTCCGGGTAAGCCCCTCCCCTTCTTTTCCGTGTCCTCAGCGGTTCAACTCCCGCTCCTTCCTGTCCACCCTTTCCCCGCCCAAACTTCCGGAAGTCAACCACGCCCCCCACTCCCCCGTTTATCCCGGTCAGACGGGAGATTGGGTGCGTAAGACCGTGGACCAGCGTCTCAAATCTCTTGTCTAACATTTTATATCTAATCTGGAGCGCAAATGGATCAGAATCTGATAGAAACGGGTGGGGCGGCGCTGATTGCCTTGCTGGTGTTCATTGAAACCGGCTTTTTGCTCGGCCTCATCGTGCCGGGCGGCGAAACGCTGCTGCTGGCGGCCGGCCTCATGAGCGGTTCGGGGTCGCTCAACACGCCCCTGGCCGTGCTCATCGTCCTGCTCATCGGGGCGGCCTTCGCGGGGGACCTGACGGGCTACTGGCTCGGGAAAAAACTCGGCGGCCGCCTGCACCGGATGCACGACGGATTCATTTACAAACGCAAGTACCTCGAACAGTCGGAGGAATTCTACCGCAAGCACAAAAAGCGGTCCCTGATCCTGGGGCGGTTCCTGCCGGTGATCCGGACGTTCAACCCCCTCCTTTCGGGCAGCGGCAACATGAACCTGGCTCCCTTTTCGCTCTACAGCGGCATCGGGTGCGTGCTCTACATCTCCTCGCTGGTGCTGGCGGGTTACTTCCTGGGCAGCACGTTTCCCCACTTGCAGCAGTACGTCAAGTACGTGTTCCTGGGCGTAGCCGCCGCGGTGATCGTTACGCTGGTCTTCAAGTGGTGGCAGGACCGCCGGAAAGCGCCCCGGCAGGGCACCAGCAACGCGTAATCTCAGGATTTGGCTGGTCAAAGGGATGGCACGGGAGCTACACGCTCCTCAGTGAGATGGGCACCAGTCCCGCAGGGACGACATATGGGTAGAACCCGCGTTTATCCGTCAGTGCATCAGTCCCGTAGGGACGAAACATTGGTAGAAAACACGCCTCCCTTTTTCGCCAGTCCCGTAGGGACGAGATATTGGTAATTCGTAACGCCCAAATGGGTGCGGAATCGTTCATCGGGTGATTGCCTAACTAATATTTCGTCCCTACGGGACTGGCCGTAAGGAGAATGGTGCGTGCTCTACCAATATGTCGTCCCTACGGGACTGCCGCGCTGACGAATCAACGCTGGATCTACCCATATGTCGCCCCTACGGGACTTTCCCCGCTGCCATTGCCCTCCGGCTTCCTGGCGTAACGCCATCCTCCTTACGTAGCTCCGGCTTCCTGTTGTAACTCCGACTTCCTGGCGTGCATCCTGTCCGTACAAGGGCAGCACGTACTTCCGCGGAGGCACAAAAAAAGCCGCCGGTCCTGAGGGCCGGCGGCTTTGGCGTTTCCGGGGCAATGCCCTAGAAGTTGTTCAGTTGGTCGCTGGGATTGGCAGTGCTGCCCCCGGCGTTGTTCTTACCGGCTACCTTGTTGATGGTGGTAGTCGCTTTTTCTTTCACGGTACCCCACTGGTCGCCGGCTTTGGAAGCCAGGTCGTTGGCGGCAGTGGCAATCTTACGCCGGCTTTCCTGGCCGGAACTGGGAGCAAGCAACAAACCGGCGGCAACCCCGGCGGCGGCGCCTAGCACGAACGTAAGCAGGGCAGTACCGGCATTGTTGCTATCATTATCCTGGTAACCTTCATAATATCTGGGCATGGTCATGGTGTGTTTTTTTGGTTCAACAAACATTCCGCCGGGCACGGCAAGCCGTTCCGGCACGGGTTTGTACGATTCCCTGCCGATAAGGTTTCTGAATTTTGCGAATAACCCGGCGGGCCCGGTGCGGTCCGTTTTTTCGGTCACTGCCCCGCGGCCGGCGGCCGGGCGGACCGCCACGGGGCAATGCCGGAGATTTTGGCGGAAATTTCGGACGTTGTGCAACAAAACGGGCGGCAGTCGCGCTAAACACAGTACCGGGAAGGCGGGCCTTTTTTTCAAGCCGGGCCGGCCTTTCCGGCGACGCAATTTGTATTCACCCAAACCTGTAAACGCATGGCAACGCAAAGCGAAAACATTGTAGATACCCTCAAGGAACTCACCGAGTTCGTCAACGACGGGATTGCCGGCTACCAGCGGGCGGCCAAGGAAACCAAGAACCCGCAGTTTGAGTCGTACTACCTCGACCTGGTGCAGCAGCGCCAGGCGTTTGCGGGTGAACTCAACGCCATGATCGGCCGCTTCGGGGGCACCGCCGAAACGAGTACCACGCTCAAAGGCAAGTTCTTCCGGCAGTGGATGGACGTGAAGGCAGCCCTCACCGGCAGCGACGAACGGGCCATTCTCGACTCCAACCTGTACGGCGAGGAGTGGGCGCAAAAGGCATTCAACGACGCCCTCGAAGACGTGAACCTGCCCACCGACATCCGCCAGCTCATCGAACGCCAGAAGCAACTCTCCCTGGAAGCCTACCGCCGCCAGGAGCAGATGAAACTGGTGATGCCCGGGTGATGGGTCAATAAGCAGTCGGCAGTAGGCAGTCGGCAACATACGCTTATTGCCCACTGTCAACTGCCTATTGTCTACTAACCAAACCGGGGCCGGCCCGTATGAGGGGGTAGCTCTAAACCTACACCTCCCTAAACTTACCCTTACACCTATGGATGCAAAAGCGATACGGCGTGAATTACGCAAAGGAAAATCGGATTCGTTGGACCGCCGGCGGCGGATTGCCCTGCTCTCGACCCTCGGCGCGGCCAACATGGGGGTGGTTTCCCTCTTCCAGTTGGGCGTGATCGGGCGGCTGCCCGACCTGCCCGGCGGCGCCTTCGAGGCCAACAAGGTAAACGCTTCCAAGTCAGCCTACGCCGCGGGCATTCCCGACGGACCGGTGGGCATGGGCCTCTACGCCCTCAACGTGGTCCTGGCCGCGGCCAAGGGCAGCCACCGCACGGGCCGGTCGCCGGTGTACGACCTGCTGCTGGCCGGAGCCGTGGTGGGTGGCGCCATCGGCACGGCCGCCTACCTGTACAAGATGGTCTCCAAGCAGAAGAAAGCATCGCCCTACTCGCTGGCCGGCGCGGGACTCAACCTGGCCATGCTGCCCCTGGCCCTCCAGGAAGCCCGGGAGGGCTGGAAGGCGCTGCGCAACAGCAACTTCAACTCCCGTTACACCAGCCAACACCCGGCCACCACGCCGGCGCAGGTTCACTTAGCCAAAATCCCTACCCTCCCCCACCATGACACCAACCAGCCCCGAGAGGCCGGCGCTTAGCCTGCCCGACGACATCACCCGGTTCTACCTCGAAAAAGCCGACCGGGCCGGCCGCGACTTCTCCCAGGAAATCGCCATTGCCCTGCGCGAACACATGGACATGCTCCGGCAACAGTCGCACCAGCCCGTACCCGGCCAGGACACCGTCCAAGGCGACGAGGTGAACACGCCGGACGTACCGTATTGATTCCGATGCCCGATGTTCGGGGGATGAAGGTATTGGGGTTTTGAGGGGTTAGGGTATTGAAAATTAGGGTATCAAGGTATTGAGGGAAGAAGGTACTGGGAAGGGACCACCCCCGGCCCCTCCTTGCAAAAAGGAGGGGAACTCGGCGGGTACGGCTGCACAGCAAGGAGAAATGCACGTCATGGCCTTCTTTCGGTGTCAGCGGGGCCGATGGGCACGGCTCCCCTCCTTTTTGCAAGGAGGGGCCGGGGGTGGTTCCTTCCCAATACCCTAATCCCTCAATACCCCAATACCCTAATTCTTTAATACCCCAATACCTTCATCCCCCGAGCATCGAACATCGCCCCCCGCTCCGCCGTACAAACGAACACGTACTAAACCCACGGATTATGGACACGGCACAGCCCCAGGAAAACCCCACGCAGCCCGCCGCCCGGGCCAGACAGCGCCTCCAGGAACTCATCAGCCAGTTGCAGGCCGACGCCCCGCAGCTCACCGACCCGCGTACGCAGGCCGTGTTTGAATTGTCGGCCGACGTGCTCAACGGACTGCTCCGGCAATTCGCCAAACTCGACGACGGGCACGGCCACGCGTTCCCGGCCCAGGCTGGCTCTCTCAAGCTGCACGGCGACAAGGGAGTGGATCAGAACAGGTAATCCGATCATTCCGCCACGCCGGGACGGGCCTTCGCCGGCCCCCGGCGTGGCTTATTTTTTAGCTTCTTTTTAACCTGCCCGACTATGATTGCCCGCGAAGAATTAAGTGACGACGAAAGATACCGGCAGCAGGGCGCCCCGGAACGGAGTTTCCGCCTGCGCACCGACCAGGACCTCGACCCGCTGATGGACCGCATCGGCGATGCCCACTACGTGCTGCTGGGCGAAGCCTCGCACGGCACCCACGAATACTACACCTGGCGGGCCCGCATCACCAAACGGCTCATCCAGGAAAAAGGCTTTTCGTTCATTGCCGTCGAGGGCGACTGGCCCGACTGTTTCCACATCAACCGCTACGTCAAAGGCGACCCCGGCGGGAGCGACAAGATCACCGACGTGCTGCGCAACTTTACCCGCTGGCCCACCTGGATGTGGGCCAACTGGGAAATCGCCTCGCTGGCCGAATGGCTGCGCAAACACAACGCCAACCACGCCCCGGGCCGCAAGGTGGGTTTCTACGGCCTCGACGTGTACAGCCTCTGGGAATCCATGGACACGCTGCTACAGTACCTCCAGAAGGAAGACCCCGAAACGGCCCAACTGGCCCGGCAGGCCGTGCACTGCTTTGAGCCCTACGGCGAAGACGAACAGCGGTACGCCCAGGCCATCCGCTCCCTGTCCGAGTCGTGTAAGCGCGAAGTGACCACCCTGCTCCGCGAAATCCGCAAAAAGGCCCCCTCCTACGACCACGACCTGGAAGCGCCGCTCAACGCGGAAATGAACGCCTGGGTGGCCGTGAACGCCGAGCGGTACTACGAAAGCATGTTCTCGTTCGGGTCCAAGTCGTGGAACATCCGCGATACGCACATGACCGAGACGCTGAACCGCATCATGCAGTTCCACGGCCCCGACGCCAAGTGCATCGTGTGGGAACACAACACGCACATCGGCGACGCCCGCTTTACCGACATGGAACGCGACGGCATGGTGAACGTGGGACAACTCGTGCGGCAGCAACACAACCAGCAGGACGTGGTGCTGGTGGGCTTCGGCGCTTACCAGGGCACGGTGATTGCCGGCAACGGCTGGGGCGCCCCCATGCAGGTAATGCCCGTCCCCGAAGCCCGGCGCGGCAGCGTGGAAGCCCTCCTGCACGAAGAAAGCGCGGAAGACCGGCTGCTGCTGTTTGACTTTTACAACGAGAACGAACGGTTCCGCCGGGCCATGGGCCACCGGGCCATCGGCGTGGTGTACCACCCCGACCGGGAACGGTACGGCAACTACGTGCCCACGGTGCTGTCGCGGCGCTACGACGCCTTCCTGTACCTCGACAAGACCCGGGCCCTGCACCCGATGCACCTCAATCCGGACGGCCACCTGGTACCGGAAAGCTACCCGTTCGGGGTGTAGCTCATCAAATAAGCATCCTCTGATTGATCATTGCAATCACGTTCATCCCGGTATAAATTCACAAATAAGCATCCTCCGATTGATCGTTTCAATCATGTTCATCCTGGTATAAATTCACAAAAAAGTGTACCGGAAAGGGGAGCCCCGGCCGGAAAATGGAATCTGGCGGGGCTTTTTTGCGTTATTAGGGAGTAAGGATTGACTTAGTTTTTAACGACGGACGAGTGAAATAAGATGAGAAAGACCAATTCCCTTTGGAAGCCCGCCGCCTGGTGCTGCGGCCTCCTGTTGCTGCTTACCGGGTGCTACCCCGGCGGCCCCGAGATCGTGGGCGAATACGACCTGGTGGCTACTTCGTACGACCGTAACTACAACTTCGCCGGAGCCCGCACCTACCTGATGCCCGACTCGGTGGTGCACATCCGCGACCAGTACGGCCAGGACCAGGTGAGCCCGGCCTACGACCCGTACATCCTGGCGACCATTGAAAGCCAGATGCGGGCCAAAGGCTTTACGCGCCTCGCCGATTCTTCGAGCCAGCGGGCCGACGTGGTGGTGCTGGCCTCGGTGACGGGCAACACGAACGTGGACGTGTGGTCGAACCCCTACGACCAGTGGGGCTGGTACTCCGGCTGGGGCGGCTACTCGGGCCTGGGTCCGGGCTGGGGCTACGGCTACCCGAGCTACTACTCGCCGGTGACGGTGACGGCCTACCAGACCGGTTCGCTGATCGTGCAGATGGTGGACCCCAACCAGGTGACGGCGGGCAGCAAGGACATTCCGGCCGTGTGGGTGGCTTCGTTCAACGGGCTGCTCGAAGGCTCCCCGGCGTCCATCCGCGACCGGATCGTGCAGGGCCTCGCGCAAGCCTTCACGCAGTCTACGTACCTGGGCGGCGGCAGCCAGTAGTGTGTTTTATTTTGGGACAAAAATATTTATAGCTATATGAAGATCAACCGATTGTGGGGTTTGGCACTGGGACTGCTCTGTGCGTTCCAGGCCCACGGGCAGCAATACTCGACCAGCATTTTATACAACGTGGGCGTCCCCGTTTCCAACACCACCGACTACCTGAAGACGACCAGTTTCCGCGGGGTGTCGGTGACGCCGCGCATTCATTTCAACGACCGGTTCTCGCTGGGCGTCACGGCCGGCTGGAACGTGTTTTACGAGAAGCGGGCCCCCGACACTTATCCTTACGGCGACGGCAGCACGACGCTGCACGGCACGCAGTTCCGCTACATCAACGCCATCCCGCTGCACGTGAGTCCGCAACTGCACTTTGGCGGCGCGGAGGCCAGGTTCAAGCCCTACGTGGGGCTGGGCGTGGGCACGACGTACTTCATCCAGAACACGAACATGGGCTTGTATTCCTTCCGCGAGAAGGAGTGGCTCCTGGGCCTGTACCCCGAGGTGGGCGTGGTCCTCTTCCCCCTGCGCAACGACTGGCACGTGACCGTCAGCGGCAAGTACAACCACCTGTTCGGCGCCGGGGAGCTGCCCACGCAGGGCTACGTCGGCATCAACCTGGGCGTGACCCGTTACCTGTGGGGAAGGTAGGGAGAGAAGGAGTTAGACAGTTTGAGAACTTAGGAGTCAGAACGGTATGTACGGTTATGACTGGGGGTAGTCTTCGGACTCCCCCTCTTTTATTGCGCAATTTTAAGAAGTGGTCAGTGGGACATTGATATGTGGTGATCGGGTTGTATGGGTGCGTCATTGCGAGGAGCAGGGCTGAAAAGCGGGAAGGGCGACGAAGCAATCTCAACCGGAGAACCGCCAGACGCCGTTACGGATGGTGTCATTTTCTTACGCTTGACACTTTGGGGAGGGAGCCGTCTCTGGCCTTTGGCGGTTCTCCGGATGAGATTGCTTCGTCATGCCAACCCCCAAAATCCAGCCCCCATTCCTCGCAATGACGCACCCATACAACCCGCGAGCACATACGGACAATGACCATGGCCCAGAATCAAACTGATGAAGGTTCCAAAGCCACATTCAGTATTCGCAGCACCCGTCAGTGACTGGATGACGGCTTTACAAGACCTTGTGAGAAAGTCCAAAATCTTCATGTAAGCTTTCAAGTTCGACAATAGGCAAAACCATATAAATTACTAACAATTAAGTCTATACTGTTTATGTCTTAAAGTTTAACTATAAGCCTTCTTTCCTTTGCATTGTCATTCGATCAGGAAACCGGCGTCCAGTGGGCACGGACCGTTACTCGCCTGGGAGCCGCCAACTACGCAGCACTACGTTGGGTACGTTCGGCTCTCGCCTCCCAACTTCGTTGGGTACGTTCGGCTCTCGCCTCCCAACTTCGTTCGGTACGTTCGGCTCTCGCCTCCCAACTTCGTTCGGTACGTTCGGCTCTCGCCTCCCAACTTCGTTCGGTACGTTCGGCTCTCGCCTCCGTACCCTTTCGGGTTTGCCCATGCGATGGCCGAAGGGGGTTGGGGATGACTCTGGGCATTACTCTCAAAAAAGCGTTAACAGCAGCAGTCGGGAGTAAGAACCCGGCCCAACGGCCCGATCCTTACCCCCAACCCCATTGCAACCTCAACGCTCAAACTCTCAAACTCTTTAATTCTCAAACTCCTCCTACCCCGCCGACGCCCCCATCAGCCCCGCGGTTTCGTCGCCGGAAGCGACGGCCTGGGGCTTGGCGTCCGTGTCTTCGAGCATGTTCACTTCCGAGCCGCCCCCGTCGCGGCAGAGGCGGTCCACGATCTCCAGCGTCTTGTCAACCTTCTCCGTGCAGTCCACGATGAAGGCGCCGGCCGGGGCATTCCGCAGCACGTGGTGCAGGGCCTCCTCTTCCGTGGGACACACCTGCACCGGCTTGCCGGGCGCCACCGCCCCGATGCCCTGCATAATGAGTTGCCGGATGTTGTCGGCCTCGCGGCCCCGCAGGTCCTTGTCGAAGCGGATCACCACCTCGTCGAAGAACCGGGCGGCCAGCGTCCCGATCTCCACGATGTCCTCGTCGCGGCGGTCCCCCACGCCGGTCACGATGCCGATCTTGGGATGCGCATCCAGCTTTTCGAGGTACGTTCCCAGGGCCACCAGGGCCGCCGGGTTGTGGGCGTAATCCACCAGGAGGCGCTTGCCGTCCAGTTGGAAGAGGTTCATGCGGCCGGGCGTCATGCGGGCCGAGGGCACGAACGAGAACAGCCCCTTGCGGATGTCCTGCAAATCCACGTGGCTGGCGTGCGCGGCCAGCACCGCCGCCAGCACGTTGGCGACCATGTACGGCGCCGTTCCCCTGAACGTGGAAGGCACTTCCTCCACCGGCGTCACTTCGAAGCGGTTGCCGCCGTCGAAGAGCACGATGAGGCCGTTTTCCACCACCGCCGCCAGGCCGCCGCTCACGCAGTGGGCGAGGATGCGCGGGTTCTGGTTGTCGAGGCTGAAGAGGGCGATGCGGGAACTCACCCGTTCGTGCATGGCGTACACCAGGTCGTCGTCGGCGTTGAGCACGGCGTAGCCTTCCGGCTTCACCGTCTCGGGGATCACCGCTTTTACCTTCGCCATCTGTTCCACCGTATCAATGCCGCCCAGGCCCAGGTGGTCGGCGGCCACGTTGGTGACCACCCCCACGTCGCACCGGTCGAAGCCCAGGCCCGCGCGGAGCAGGCCGCCCCGGGCGCATTCGAGCACGGCAAACGCCACGTCGGGTTCCTTCAGGATGGTCTGCGTGCTGAGCGGACCGGTATTGTCGCCCGGCTCGATGAGGTCTTCATCGAGGTAAATGCCGTCGGTGGTGGTGAGGCCCGTGCGGTGCCCCGCCCCCCGGGCGATGTGGGCGATCAGCCGGGCCACGGTCGTTTTGCCGTTGGTGCCCGTCACGGCCACGATCGGGATGCGGGCCAGGGTCGGGTCCGGGAAAAGCATATCCAGGATGGGCGCGGCCACGTTGCGGGGCTCGCCTTCCGAGGGGGCCAGGTGCATCCGCAGGCCCGGCGCGGCGTTGACCTCCAGCACGGCCCCGCCGTTGGTGCGCAGGGGCGTATCGAGGCCGGGCGTGGCAATGTCAATGCCGCAGATGTCGAGGCCGGCGATGCGGGCAATGCGTTCGGCCAGGCGGATGTTCTCGGGGTGTACCGTGTCGGTGACGTCGGTGGCCGTGCCGCCGGTGCTCAGGTTGGCCGTCCGCTTGAGGTACAGGGCCTCCCCTTCCTTGAGCACCGAGTTGAGGGTAAGTCCCCGCGCTTCGAGGATGCCTTCGGTGATGGAATCAATCTTGATGGAGGTGAGCACGCCGCCGTGGCCCTCGGCCCGGGCCGGGTCGCTGTTCACGCGGTCCACGAGTTGCCGGACGGTGGACTGCCCGTCGCCGGTGACGGCCGCGGCCTTGCGGCGGGTGGCCGCCACGAATTTGTAGTTGACCACCAGCACCCGGAAGTCGTAGCCGCCGATGCACCGTTCCACGATCACGTCGGAAGAAAAAGTACAGGCCACTTCCAGGGCCTCGGCGGCTTCTTCGGCCGTGCGGATGCCCACGGTAATGCCCTTGCCCTGGTGCCCGTCCAGGGGCTTTACCACCAGCGGAAACCCGATGGCGTCAATGGCCCGGGGCAGGTCGGTGCGGCTGCGGATGATGGTGCCTTTGGGCACGGGGATGCCCGCGTCCTGGAGCAGTTGCTTGGTTTCGTCCTTGTCGCCGGCAATGTCCACGGCAATGCAGGAAGTGGTGTCGGCCATGCTGGCCCGGATGCGCCGTTGCCGGGCGCCGTAGCCGAGTTGGTAGAGGCCGTTGTTGCCCAGCGTGAGCACGGGAATGCCGCGGCCGCGGGCTTCTTCGAGAATGGCGTTGGTGCTCGGACCGGGGAAGTGTTCGGTAGCCAGGTCGCGCATGGCCTGCACGTCGCGTTCGATGTCGTAGGGCTGGCCGTCAATGAACGCCTGGGCGATGCGCACGGCGGCCTCGGCGGCGTAGCGGCCCACGGCTTCCTCCTTGTATTCGAACACCACGTTGTACACGCCGGGCGTGCCCGTGCCGCGGGTCCGGCCGAAACCGCAGTCCATGCCGGCCAGCGTCTGGATCGCCAGGGCAACGTGCTCGATCACGTGGCCCATCCAGGTGCCTTCCCGGACCCGCTCGAAAAAGCCGCCGGGGTAGCCCTTCGAACAGGCGTGTTCGTGCATGGACGGCAGGTCGCGTTCGATCCGTTCGGCAAAGCCGGCAATGGCATCGGTGGGCCGCTCTTCGAGTTCCTCCAGGTCGAGCACCATCAGGATCAGTTGCTGGTACCGTACCGACCAGTAGTTGGGGCCGCGCATGGCCCGTATTTCCTTTATTTTCATGTTGCAGCGGTTCGCAATAAGCGTTTAGCGGTTGTCGTCTGCCGGGTAAAGAAGAACCCGCCATGGGGGTCCACGCGGGTTCTCTTACTACGTACAAACTTGGTTTGTCGCAAAAAATAGCCTAAAAAATTCCCCGTATTGCCGGGAACAACCCGGGAGCACTTTCCTGAATTTCGCCACGTTTCCATCCCTTCTGCCGATCCGGATTTGCTTCCGCCGGGTAGTGTCCTTATACTTCAAGGAACGGCCCGTTGTTTAAAGGGCCGGCTTCTAAGTGAAAGGTTTTCACTAAAAAGTGAATTTCAGCCTACCGGTCCCAGCCCGAGCTGGTCTTCGAAAATGGCGACGTACAGTCCCTTTTCGGGCGAACAATAGCCGCGGTACATGCTGGGCGAATTGTAGGGCATGGCTACGTTGCCGGCCGCGTCCACGGCAATGAGGCCGCCTTCCCCGCCGATGCCGCGGAACTTTTCGCTGACCAGCCGGCAGGCTTCCGCCAGGGGCAGGCCCTTGTATTCCACCAGGCAGGCCACGTCGTAGGCCACCACCGTCCGGATCATGAACTCTCCGTCGCCGGTGCCCGAGACGGCGCACACGCCGTTGCGGGCGTAGGTGCCGCAACCGATCAGCGGGGTGTCGCCGATGCGGCCGTACCGTTTGTTGGTGAGGCCGCCGGTGGAAGTAGCGGCGGCCAGGTTGCCGTGCACGTCGAGGGCCACGGCCCCCACCGTGCCGAAGCCACCGCCGGCCGCCTCCCCCGGTTCACCTTCTTTTTCCCGTTTTTTGGCCCACTCCCCGCGGCGTTCTTCCGTGAAAAAATAATCGTTGGCGACGATTTCGAGTCCCCTTTCCCGGGCCAGGGCCTCGGCGCCTTCCCCGTTCACGAACACGAAGCCGGTGGTGTCCATGACGGCGCGGGCCAGCAGGACGGGATTTTTGACGGTTCTCAGGCCCGTGGCGGCCCCGGCCTTCAGCGTGTTGCCGCACATGATGGACGCCTCGAGGTCGTGGCCGCCGTCGTAGTTGAGCACCGAGCCGCGGCCGGCGTTGAAAAGGGGGTTGTCTTCGAGGCTGCGGACGGCCGCCTGCACGGCATCGAGGGCGGCGCCCCCGTTCTCCAGGATGTGCCGGCCGGCCTGCAAGGCTTCCTCCAGGCCCACCTGCACCAGGGCTTCCTTGGCCGGCGACAGTTCCCCGAACTTCACCGTGCCCGCCCCGCCGTGAATGGCAATCGTATAGTTGTTCATGGATTTGTTGTTGGTTGTTGGTTGTTCGTTGTCCGGATGCAAGCACTTCCGTCAAGGATGGGTAATTCGTAATTCGTAATTACTTGTGCTGTTGGTCCTGGATGGGCAGGGTGTAGCGGTCGCCTTTGCCGAGCATGTGGACTTTCAGGTCGCGGATGGTGATGGGCACGCCGGGGTCCACTTCGCTGATGTTGGTCTGGGTCATGCCTTTGCCGTCCACGACCACGATCAGCCCGCTGCCGACCACTTCCAGGTGGTTGCCTTCCGAGAACAGGATGGCCGTGTCTTCCTCCAGTCCGATGCCGATGCACTGCGGGTTGGTGGCAATGGCCTGGGCCATCCGCCAGATGCGTCCCCGGGCAATGAAGTGCGTGTCAATAGCAACGTCGCGCATGAATTCGAGGCCGGTGGTGATGTACACGTCGCCCTTCTTGAAGCCCCCGTCGCTCTGGCCGGTGTAGATCATGGGGGTAGACAGGGCGGCGGCCCCGGCGCTGGTGCCGGCAATGATGATGGGGTCGTCGGTGTAGCGTTCCTTGAGCCGCTCCATGAGGCGGGTGCCACCCAGGATGGACGTCAGGCGGAGCTGGTCGCCGCCCGTGAACATGAACCCGGCTGCCCTCTCCACGATTTCCAGGTACCGCGGGTCATCGGCGTCCTGGCGGTTGCGGATGTCGACGATTTCTACCCGGTTGATGCCGAGCCTTTTGAATACCTCCCGGTAGTCCTGGCCCATTTCTTCGGGGATGGAAGAAGCTACCGGAAACACCGCCACCATCGGATCTTCGCCCCGCAGTTCCTGGCAGAACCGCTTCAGGACCTGCTGTGACTCGAAGTTGCTGTTGTTCACCTGGTTGGACTCGGGTTTGGGGGATTGTGCTTTGCTTTCGCTGCCCCCGATGGCCAGCAGTTTGCCCCGGGGCGTGGGGCATTCCCGGCGCTGGGTATTCTTCGGTTGCGTTTCGGCCGGCTTGTCGGTTTGATCCGGCCGGTCGGTTTGGTCTTGTCTGGGCATACGTACTGTCTGGTTGAATCGCTGATGGGTTGGGTTATGCCGTGTACGGGGGCAATGGCGGGTACTGTTACAAACCGGCCGGGGGGCGGCACTGCCCGGTGCTTCGTTGCCCCGGCGAAAAAATGCGGCCCCTTCATTACGGCGGCTCGGCCGGGGAGGTGGGGCGCACGGCGGGGTTAATGAAAAGCTTTCATTGGAAAAGGCTGAAAAGCGGTCCGTCAGGACCGTTTGGCCGACGTCCACGCCACGACCCAGGCAACGACCAGCGCCACTTCGGCCAGGGCGTCGAGCAGGTACACGTCGCGAATGCGTTCGATGAGCACGTAGTACACGTCAATGGCCGTGAGCCCCAGGGCGCAGCCGACGGCGAGGCCCAGGATTTCGGGGGAGATGCGCCGGGACCGCGCCGCGCTGAGCAGCACCAGCCCTACCACCAGGATGAGGACGCCCACCGTCTTTACCAGCCACTGGTCCAGTTTGTAGCCGGTTACGGCCATGAAGCTTTTGAGGTGCACCAGCGGCCACGCGCCGGTGGCCGTGAAGTAGAGGCCCTGGACGAAACAGACGACCCGCAGGAGCCGGGACTGGCGGAAGGCGGTAACAGGCATGATCGGCGAAGGTTAGAGAACGTACCGGCGCATACTCCCGTTGCCCCGGGGAAGTTGCACGGAGAAATAAACTTAACCGCAAGGATCGCAAAGAGAAGGCGCAAAGGGCGCAAAGAAATACGCGTTCTCCTTGCGGACTTTGCGTCTCCTTTGCGCCCCTTGCGGTTAAGTTACTCTTTTAAAAAGACCCGGGCAGCGTCCAGGCGGCGCCCAGTTGGCCGCCCCAGTTGTTGTACAGGTCGCCGAAATCGTAGCCCGCGGCGGCGGTGAGGGAAACGCCGGCCCCGAGTTTACCGGAAAATTCCTGCATGAGGTGCGACTGGGTTTTGGCCGGCGAAAAAGTGGCCGTATTGAAATAGTTGCCGTAGTGCCGGGTATACGTTGCCAGCGTCCGCCAGCCGGCCCGCGGCCCGAGTTGCCCCTTGATTCCCAGGTGCCCGGCCATCACGCGGTTGCTCACGATGTGCTGGTCGGTGCCGGGTTTGAAACCGTAGGCCGCGGCGCGGGCCTGGTTGAGGAAGAGCGGCGTGCCGAGGGTCATGCCGCCGTAGCTCCAGCCGGTGCGGTAGATGGAATGGTTGTAGTAGTTGTCGCGCCCCACGAAGAATTCGGGTCCGCCCTGGTGCCGGGTGGAAAGAAACTCCAGGACCACGCCCCGCAGGGGACCGGCGCTGCCGGTCCACTCGGCGCCGGCCAGCCGGTCGGGACTCAGCAGTTTGAAGCCTTTCGACTGGTCTTTGACCATCGCATTGGGCGCCGACCCTTTTTCGAACAGGCTCTGGGTGTAGAGCCGGAAGCGGCCGTTGGCGGCTTTCAGGTCGGCGCCGAAGTCGAACGCGATCAGGTGGTTGCCCGGGGCGTTGGCCGCGTCGAAGGTTTCGTCCTCGATGATGGCCCCGTTGCCGCCGCGTCCGGCCAGCACGATGTGGAGGTAATCCGAAATGCCGTTGGGCAACTGGCCGGCCCGGTGGTGTACGCCGGCCCACTGGGCAAAATGGTTGCCCCCGCCGTAAATGCCCCACTTTTCTTTACCCACCCGCAGGTAGAAGGACTTTTCGTGCAGGAACGCATTGCGCACGTAGGGGTCGTTGCCCAGCAGGCCGTGGCCGTACCGGCCCTTGAACTGCATCCATCCGCCGGTAAGCGGGACGGGCACGTAGCCGCTGGTCGCCACCCACACCCGGGGAATGGGCAAGGCGTTGCCGCTGATCCCCAATGACCCGCTCGAAAGGCCCGGCTGGACGTCGCCGACCGTTTCCGCGTGGCGGCCGGCGCCCACCTGCCATTTCTTGTACTGGAGGGCCAGGTATCCCTGCTGAACGAACACGTCCCCGAACCCGTTGTTGAGGTACGCGTCGAGGCGCCCCGACAGCGACAGGTTGGCATTGCGGCGGTACGTGAGGCTGCCGCCGGCGTAGGTGGACAGCTCGCTCTGCCGGTCGGCAATGGTGCCGGAGCGGTTGGCCGCCAGCCAGAGCGGCAGGCAATTCTTTTGGGCCACCGTGGCAATGGTGCCGGCCCGCACCACGTACGAAACCCGTTTTTGGGTGGTGTCCGTCGGTGTCTGGGCCCGGAGCCGGGCGGGAAGGCCCAGGACGACGGCCAGGAGGAAAGTCCGGCACAACCACCGGCCATGTACTGTTGCTCGCATAAATTTAGTGTTTGGAAGTTGGGGGAACCGAAAGGAATTTGCCGTTAATACGGGAAAGCCCTCAATCATAAGCGGAAAGGTCCTTTTGATTGGCCCGACCGCCCCGGAACCCGCCGCAGGGCCGGTTTTGGATAAGGTAATATAAATTGTAACTTGAGTACCACCTACCCCCTTGCAGCTACATGAAAAAGCCGATTATTCTTGTCGTGGACGACGATGCCCAGGTGCTGCGTGCCATTGAACGTGACCTGCGGAGTCGTTACCGCAAAGATTACCGCATCCTGAGCGCCGCCTCCGGCGAAGAAGCCCTCCAAACGGTGGAAGAACTGAAACTGCGCAACGAGGAAGTGGCCCTGTTGCTCTCCGACCAGCGCATGCCCGGCATGCTGGGCGTAGATTTCCTCCAGAAGGCGCGGCGCCACTACCCGCAGGCCAAACGCATCCTGTTGACGGCCTACTCCGATACCAACGCGGCCATCCGGGCCATCAACGAGGTGCAGCTCGACTACTACCTGATGAAGCCCTGGGACCCGCCCGAGGAAAAACTGTACCCCATGCTCGACGACCAGCTCACCGAGTGGCAGTACCTCTACCGCCCCGACCTGTCGAGCATCCGCCTCATCGGCTACCAGTGGTCGCCGCAGACGCACGCCATCAAGGACTTCCTGGCCGGCAACCTCATTCCGTACGCGTGGCTCGACGTGGAGTTCAACGACAAAGCCAAGGAACTGCTGCAACTGGGCGAATTGACCCTCAAGGACCTCCCGGTGCTGCTCTTCGAGGACGGCACGCACCTGGTGAAACCGACGCTGACCGAAGTAGGCAACAAGGTGGGCCTCAAGGCCCAGGCTTCCGAGCAACTCTACGACGTGGTGATCATCGGGGCGGGACCGGCCGGGCTGGCGGCGGCCGTGTACGGGGCTTCCGAAGGCCTCAAGACGCTGCTCATCGAACGCCGGGCCCCGGGCGGCCAGGCCGGCACGTCGTCGCGCATCGAAAACTACCTGGGCTTTCCCAACGGACTGAGCGGGGCCGAACTCACCCACCGGGCCATTTCGCAGGTGCAACGCTTCGGCGCCGAGTTCCTGGCCCCGCAGGAAGTCTCCTCGATCACCCTCCAGGACCCCTACAAGCTCATCAGGCTGGCCGACGGCTCGGAAGTGAACGCCCGCAGCATCGTGATCACCACCGGCGTGAACTACCGGCAGCTGGGGGCCAAGAACGAAGAGCAGTTTACCGGCGCCGGCGTGTACTACGGGGCGGCCAACACCGAAGCCTACGCGTGCAGCAACAAGGACGTGTACGTGGTGGGGGGCGGCAACTCGGCGGGCCAGGCGGCCATGTACCTCTCCAAGTACGCCAAGAGCGTGCACATCCTCATCCGCAAGCCCGACCTGAGTTCCACCATGTCGCAGTACCTCATTGACCAGATCAACGTCACCGACAACATCAAGGTGTGCGGGCACATGACCCTCAAGGAGATCAACGGCAACGGCCACCTCGAATCGGTAACGGTCGAAAACATCAAGACCGGCTCGCGGGAAACGGTGCCGGCCGAATCGGTGTTCATCTTCATCGGCGCCAAGCCCTGCACCGACTGGATCGAAAGCCTCAACATCATCCGCAACGACCGGGGCTACATCGAAACGGGCCGCGAACTGATGCGCTACGACGACTACCGTAAAAAGTGGAAGCTCAACCGGGAGCCTTTCCTGCTTGAATCGAGCATTCCCGGCGTGTTTGCCGCCGGCGACGTGCGGGCCGGGGCCATGAACCGCATTGCCTCCGCCGTGGGCGAAGGGGCCATGTCCATCAAAATGGTGCACGAATACCTGGCGGAACTGTAGCAATCCGATGCCCCTCAACCCGAAAGGATTTGTCGAAACCTTTCGGGTTTTAGTTTTACTTTCTCGCGTACACCCGCACCCAGTCCACCTCCATGCGCTGCGGCCAGATGCTTTCGTCCACGCCTTTCTGCCCGCCCCAGTTGCCGCCGACGGCCACGTTGAAGATCAGGTGGAAAGGCTGGTCGAAGGGCCAGGTTTCTTTGTTGCCGGCCTTGTCGTTGGCGAAGGAGAAGAACGGCTTGCCGTCGAGAAACCAGCTAATGCGGTCGGGCGTCCACTCGATGGCGTACACGTGAAAGGCTGTGGCAACGTCGGGCACCGTAATCTGCCCGCCCTTCTGCGTGCCGACCGAATGGTTGTAGGCTTTGGTGTGGACCGTGCCGTGCACCACCCCGGGGTTGAACCCGACGTGTTCCATGATGTCAATTTCGCCGTCTTCGGGCCACTTGAGCTTGTCCACGGTGGGCAGCATCCAGATGGCGGGCCAGGTGCCGCGGCCGGCGGGCAGTTTGGCGCGGGCCTCCACGCGGCCGTACGTCCATTCGCCCTTGCCGCGGGAAACGAGCCGGGCGGACGTGTAGGCGTTGTCGCCGAACGTTTCCTTGCGGGCTTCCACCACCAGGTTGCCACCCTCCACGCGGGCATTGTCGGGGTCGGCGTCGGTGTAGTATTGCAGTTCGCGGTTGCCCCAGCCGTGCCCGCCCACGTTGTAGCTCCATTTGGCGGCGTCGGGCGGCCCCGACCCGTTGAATTCGTCGGACCAGACCAGTTTCATGCCTTTGGGCACTTGCCCCTTCGCGCCGGAAAAGGCGCCGAGGCACGCGCAACACAGGAGTACGGCGGGGAAGCGGAGACGGGGCATGGGAAGGTCCGGAAAAAAGGTTGAAAAGACAGCGGCGGGTAAAAATAAGGGGAAAAACGCGAAAAAAGTACCTGGCCCGCCCCGGCCCGGCCGAATCCCGGCGGCGGGTTTGGCGCCTTGTCCCGAAAAGGGTATTTTGGAGGAATCAACGAGAGAGATGGCCGAAACTTCCTTTATCCGCCGGTTGCAAACCCGCTGGGGCGTACACAGCGCCTGGCAGGTGCTGGTCATCCTGGTCGTATTTGCCCTCACCGGCTTTTCGGCCATGTACATCAAACGGCCCATTTTCGCCGCGCTGGGCATTGACGGCACCGATCCGTGGTGGCTGCGCACCCTGGTGTGGATGGTGACCGTGCTGCCGGCCTACCAGGTGCTGCTGCTCCTGTACGGTTTTCTGCTGGGCCAGTTCGCGTTTTTCTGGGCCTTCGAAAAGCGGATGTTCGACCGGATCCGGAAACTTTTCTCCCGGTGACCGTGCAAAAACGAAATTTACCTTTCAAAGGAAATTTTTGACGTTTTTTTGATTTTGATCGTTTACAGAACCGGGGGGAAACGTATTTAGGAAGTAAGCCGCCCCCGCAATCTTTCCTTTGGAAGTTGGTGTGGCAGTACTGCGGTAATTGTAGCGACCACTACTGATCTGATCCATGACGCAAGAAGAATGCTACCGCCTTTTGGGACTCGCTCCGGGTGCAAGCACGG
>CADCTQ010000132.1:4095-4381 GCA_902805615.1 uncultured Cytophagales bacterium | reverse complement strand
ATTACCGTGTTTCGGTTTGGGTGATTATACTTTTTGTAAAGAGTTACAACAAGAGAAAGCGTTGCGGTGATCCCTCTATCACTTGTCTCATGGAAGTAAACCCACCCCCTAGCCCCTCCGAGGAGGGGAGCCGCGACGCGACGCCTTTTCGCCAGGCGGACCTTTCGCTACACAAGGAAGTACACCGCGAGGCATGCCGTGCCCTTTCTCTCCTTTTTCTTTGCGCCCTTTGCGCTGCTGAAGCGCCTTTGCGGTTCAGTTCTAACTCCCTAACTCTCAAACTCCC
>CADCTQ010000132.1:0-4085 GCA_902805615.1 uncultured Cytophagales bacterium | reverse complement strand
TCGAACTTCAATACAGTACGCCAATGACGCATTCTACACGGCAGCACCCGGCTTCGGCCGGCCAACCCCGGGGCACCGAACCTCGAAATACCTGGACATCCACCCTGAAGGCAATCTGCCTCGCCCTGCTGCTCGGGCTGGGGGCTTGCCAGCAGGATAATAAAGAACGGGCCTTCGACGGGAAAGAAAACGTGAAAGTCGTATACTACAGCAACTCCACCACCGTGCAGTCCCGCTTCGAGACCAAAGACGGGGTGCGGCACGGGCTGTTTCATTCCTATTACCCCAGCGGCCGGGTCAAGTCGAAGGCCTTCTACAAAGAGGGCGTCCGGGTGGGGCAGGTGACGCACTTTCACGAGGACGGCCGCGTGCAGGGCATTGACCACTACGAAGACCTGGGCGGCGGCCGGAGCGTACGCACCACGTACTTCGACAGTTCTAAAGTGGTAAAAGTACGCGTGCACCTCGCCAACGGGGTCGCCGACGGAATGACGCAACTCTATTACCCGAGCGGCAAGATCAAATCCGAAACCATGTACGAGGATGGTTTCCGGCAGGGCCCGTCGAAGCAGTATTACGAGGACGGCAAAGTCCGGTCCCTGTCCTTTTACAAAGCCGACCGGTATTGGGGTTTTAGGGACTGGATATCGGGGGCGATGTTCGATGTTCGATGTTCGAAGGAACCACCCCCGGCCCCTCCTTGGAAAAAGGAGGGGAGTCGTACCCATCGGCCCCGCTGATTGTTATATGTGACATGCATTTCTCCTAGTATTGCCAAGTACCCGTAGAGTTCCCCTCCTTATTTTCAAGGAGGGGACAGGGGTGGTTCCTTCGAACATCGAGCATCGAACATCGAACATCGCCCCCAATGTCCAATCTCTCAATACCCAACCCCCAACCACAAACCCATGGACTTACAACTCACCGGAAAATCCGCCCTGGTCACGGGCTCTACGGCCGGCATCGGCTTTGCCATTGCCCGGCGGCTGGCCGCGGAAGGCGCCGAAGTCATCATCAGCGGCCGTACGGAGGACCGCATCGGGGCGGCCCTCACCGCCCTGGCGGCCGCGGTGCCCGGGGCCCGGCTGCGCGGCGTGGCGGCCGACTTTGCCCGGCGCGACTCGGTGGAAAACCTCCTGCGGGAAGTGCCGGCCGTGGACATCCTGGTCAACAACGTGGGCATTTTCGAGCCCAAGGAATTTGCCGACATTCCTGACGAGGACTGGTTCCGGTTCTTCGAGGTGAACGTGATGAGCGGCGTGCGGCTTTCACGTCACTACTTCCCGGCCATGCTGCAAAAGAACTGGGGACGCATCCTGTTCATTTCCAGCGAATCGGCCGTGCAGATTCCGCAGGAGATGATCCACTACGGCACCACCAAGACGGCCCAGCTGGCCGTGGCCCGCGGCCTGGCCGAACTCACCCGCGGCACGGCCGTGACCGTAAACTCCGTGCTGCCCGGCCCCACGGCGTCGGAGGGCGTGGAAGGGTTCGTGGCGGGCATGGCGCGTCAGCAGAACAAATCCCGCGAGCAGGTGGAGCAGGAGTTCTTCCAGACGGCCCGGCCCACTTCGCTCATCCAGCGGTTTGCCAGCCCCGGCGAAGTAGCGGACCTGGTGGCCTTCCTGGCCTCACCGCTGGCCTCGGCTACCAACGGCGCCTCCGTACGCGTGGACGGCGGGGTGGTTAAAACCATCGTGTAGGGACTGCCGTTCGGGCAGTAAGAATTATTTAACGGATTTTCGCGGCAAGCGTGTTGCTGTTTAGCCGGATAGTCAATATTTTACGGTGACTATGGCTTAAACTGTCCGGCTGCATGCACCAGGCACCGGACCAATGCCCGGCAAGCCGGTTGATGATCTAATCCCGCCTGACTTGTCCTTCCCGGTAACTTTGTTTTCCCTGCCTGCCGTATGTCCTCGCCCCTCCACGACCTACTCCTCCGCAGCAGCCCGGAAGGCATCATCACCTTCGACACCGCCCTGACGGTGACGGCCTGCAACCCGGCGATGGAGAAGCTGCTGGGCATCGCCGCCCCGGCGGTGGTGGGCCGGAAAGTGAACGAGTCGCCCCTGCCCGGGCTGCTCCCGGGGGACGCCGGGGGGATCTTCCGGGAAGCCCTGCGGGGCAATACGGCCACCACCAGCACCATTCACCTGGGCGGGGACGCCGCCTACGACTTCTTCGAGATCACCTGTTTTCCGCTGCTCGACGACAACGGCGGCGTGGCGGGCGGGGCCGCCAGTTTCAGAAAGATCGGCTTGCAGCCCCAACTCAACAAGCTCTCCAGCCGGACCTACATCCAGTTCCAGGACGTGCTCGAAAGCATGGCCGACGCCTTCGTGGCCCTCGACGGCAACTGGTGCTACACCTACGTCAACAAAAAAGCTGCCGCCACCTTCGGCCGCACCCAGGAATACCTCATCGGCAAGCACATCTGGACGGAATTTCCCGAGGGCGTCGGCCAGCCGTTCTACCACGCGTACTACCGGGCCGTGGCCCAGCGGGTTGACATTACGCTGGAAGAGTATTACCCGCCCTACGACCGGTGGTTCGAAAACCGCATTTACCCGCTGGCCGACGGGCTGGCGATCTTTTTCAGCGACGTGACGGGCCGCAAAAAGGAGCAGGAGGCCCTCACCACCCTCAACCGCGAACTGGGGGCCAGCCAGGAACTGCTGCAAGCCCAGGCCACGCAAATCACCCGCTACAACCATTTGCTGGAGGAAACCGTCTCGCGCCGGACCGGCGAACTGGAAATGAAGCACCAGGAACTGGCGGCGGCCAACGAGGAACTCACCACCCTCAACGAAGAACTGCGGGCTTCCAACGAACAGCTGGCCGAGGCGAAGGGGCAAGTCGAACGGCTTTCGGCCGAGGCGCTGCGCGCCAGCGAGCAGAAGTACGCCGAACTCACCGAAAGCATGCAGGAGGTGTTTGTGGTGCTGGACGGCGAACAGCGGTACACGTACTGGAACAAAGCCGCCGAACGCATGGCGAACCGGCCCCGGGAAAGCGCCTACGGCAAGACGCCCTCCGAATTTTTGGGCGACGCGCGCGGCCGGCGGCTGGAGAACCTGTACCGGCGGGCGGCCCTGACCGGCCGGGCCATGACCACTACCGAGGAATTTGCGTACGGCGGCCAACCCCGGTACATGGAGGTGACGGCCTACCCGACGGCCGCCGGCGGCACCTTCGGCATTGCCCGCGACGTGTCGGCCCGGATGCAGGCCGAGCAGCAGTACCGCGAACTGGCCGAAAGCATTGCCGATCCGGTGGTGCTGCTCGACAAGGAACTGCGGTACCTGTACATGAACACGGCCGCCGAACTGGCGGGCCGCACGCCGGGCAAGTCTCCGGGCGAAGCCGCGCCGGGGGAGGCCGGCAAGCTGCCGGCGGCCGTCGGGCGGGTGCTCGCAAGCGGCCGCCAGGAAGGGTTTACCGACGAGGTACTCCGCGGCAAGGTGCCCCGCATCCTGGAAATCACGCTCTACCCGACCAGGGCCGGCAACGTGCTGATGATCTCCCGCGACGTGACCGAAGCGGTACGAGCGCAGGAACGGGAACGGGAACTCAACCGGGAGCTGGTCCAGCAGAACGAGCAGTTGCAGCAGTTCGGCTACATTACTTCGCACAACATCCGGGGGCCGGTGGCTACGCTGCTCGGGCTGCTCAACCTGTTTGACGGGGCCCAGACGCTGAGCGAGGAAAACGCCGTGCTCATCGAAGGCATGGCGCAAACGGTCCGCAAGCTCGACACGGTGATCCACGACCTGAACACGATCCTGGAGTACAAAAAGACGATCAACGCCATCAAGGAAAGCGTTGACCTGTCCAGGTTGGTCGGGGAGGTGCACCAGTTGCTGGCCCACTTCCTGGAAAGCGCCGGCGCGACGCTGCACCTCGACTTTGCGCAAGTGCCGCGGGTATTTTCGGTGCGGAGCTACCTGCACAGCATCTTCTACAACCTGCTGTCCAACGCCATCAAGTTCCGCGACCCGGCCCGCCCCCCGGAGATCCGCATCCGCGCGTGGCCGGAGGACGGCCACGCCTGCATCAGCTTTGCCGACAACGGCCTGGGCCTG
>CADCTQ010000131.1 GCA_902805615.1 uncultured Cytophagales bacterium | reverse complement strand
GAGAAATTCACGTAAGAGAAATACCCGCAAAAAGTGTAACAACAGCGGAAGGAAGGCAAAAACCCACCCCCGGCCCCTCCGAGGAGGGGAGCCGCGATGCGACGCTTTCCCGCAATGCGACGCCTGCCGCGTGCCGGTTCTTTCGCTGCACAAGGAAGTCTGCTGACATACCACTCTTGTGCTTTGCGCCCTTTGCGCTCCTCCTTTGCGCCTTTGCGTGAAACCCTTACTCCGTGAAACTCCGTGTCCTACGTGTCGCCGTGGTGAACCTTTTTGGTGGATGGAAGGCGCGATGATTCGCTTCTCTACCGGGAACGCGGTTCAATTCTTCAGAATCTTGAATTCGACGCGGCGGTTCTGCTGGCGGCCTTCCTCGGTTTCGTTGTCGGCGATGGGCACCGATTCGCCGTAGCTCTTGGTTACGATCCGGCTGGCGGCAATGCCCTTTGATTCCATGTACGCCTCCACGCTGGTGATGCGCCCCCCCGAAAGCTTCAGGTTGTACTCATCCGTTCCCTTTGTGTCCGTGTGGCCCTCGATCTGGATCTCCACGTTGGGGTTTTCGTTCATGAACGTGACCACGCGGTCCAGTTCGGGGAAGGACTCGGGCCGCAGCCCCGTGCTGTCAAAGTCGAAGAACACGTTGTTGAGGCGCACCACCTGCCCCACTTCCACCGGCACCAGGTACAGGTCGCGGTTGATGATCTGCCCGAGCCGCAGCGTGGTATCACCGACCACGCCGACCCGGTAATCATTGGTGGCGTTGCCCGGGGACGCCGTTGGGTTGCCCGGCCCGTTCTGCCCCCCGGCCACCACCAGCACGTCGCGCAGGGTGGTGTCGGTCACCATGTTGTCGGCAATGGCGTCGGCCCGGAGCCGGCTCAGGTCAATGTTGTCGGACACGGAGATGAAGCCCGGGGCCGCCGCCCGGAAGCCGTAGTTGGTGCCCAGCGGCAGCACGATCTTGTAGTCGCCCCGCTCGGGGTCGGAACGGGCCGTGCCGAGTTGTCCGCCCGAAGCCAGGTTTTCGTAGTTGATGGCGGCGGCCAGCGGCTCCTTGGTTTTGGCGTTGAACACCTTGCCCACGATCAGCACCACGGGTTCGGGCCGGAATTCCTCCTTCAGCTTGACCCGCACGATGTCGGAACCGCGGTTGGAGAACTTCCCCGACACCAGGTAGGCAAACTCGCCGGTGGCGTCAATCGAGTAATAGCTGTCCCAGTCGTTGGTGTTGATGGGCGCCCCCAGGTTTTTGGGCTCCGACCATTTCTCCCAGGTGTCGTCGAGGCGGCGGGTCATGTACATGTCGTGGCTGCCGAGCCCGCCGGGCCGGTCGGAGGTGAAGTACAGCGTAATGCCGTCGGAAGCCAGGAACGGCGTATCTTCGCTGCCGGGCGTGTTAAGACTTCCCAGCCGCTTCGGCCGCGACCATGAACCGTCGGGCTTTTGAGAACTCACGTACAGGTCGTTGGCTTCGCTCTTTCTGGTTTCGCTGAAGGCCAGCAGCAGGGTACGGCCATCATTGGAAAGAAAGGCGTTGGTGTAAATGCCCTTATTGAGGTCCATGAAGTTGTCAATCACGAGTTGTTCGGGATCGCTCCAGCCGCCCTTCATGCGGTGGACCGTCGAAAACCCTTCTCCTCTCAAGCGGCCTTTTTTGTAAGCGCCCCGGATGATGACCGTGTTGCCGTCGGGCGTGACGCTTTCCACCGAGTTGTACTGCCCCAGGTTGAACGGTTCGGGCATCCGCCGGGCCTTGGTCCAGCCGCCGTCGGGACGCAGTTGGGCGTACCAGATGTCCTGCGAACCCTCCTTGCCGAAGGTATTCTGCGGGTGGCCGTCAATCACGAAGTACAGCGTCCGGCCGTCGGGGGAGATGATGGGGCCCAGTTCGTCGTAGGGCGAGTTGATGGAGTCGCCCAGGTTTTCGACGTCGTCAACTACGGCCGTCCGGCCCGCGGCCTTGTTGCCGGCGGCCTGCCCAAAGGCGGGCAAAGCCAGTACGATCAACAGGGCGGCCAGCGTGGTGTGTAAGCGGTACATTGCCAGTAATGCGTTGGAATGAGGTGATATGTAAGATTTGTCAATACTTTAATCACTTTCCGGAGCGGCACCTGGTGGCATCCGGCGCAAAAAGCAATCCTCCCGTGGTGGGGCCGGAGCAGCGGCCCGTTTTTCCGGATAATACCCGCGTAAAATGTTTTTGTTGCCTGCCGGGGCACCAAAAAATACGTAATTCCGTACCTCGTTCCCGCCCAATACAATATTTACCTTTTTTACCCAGGTTCCGTACTTTTGCGCATTCTTTTTTACCTCTCATTCCCATTCACCTGCCTGATGCAAATTGACCTCCGCAGCGATACCGTAACCAAGCCGACCCCCGCCATGCTCGAAGCGATGATGCAAGCCCCCGTGGGCGACGACGTGTACGGCGAGGACCCCACCGTGAACGCCCTCGAAGAAAAGACGGCCCGCCTGTTCGGGATGGAAGCTGGCCTGTTCTGCCCGTCGGGCACCATGACCAACCAGATTGCCATCAAAGCCTTCACCCAGCCGGGCGACGAAGTGATCTGCGACCGGCTGGCCCACATCTACAACTACGAAGGCGGCGGCATTGCCTTTAACTCGTCGGCTTCGGTGCGGCTGCTCCACGGCGACCGGGGGCGGTTCACGGCCGACGACGTCCGCGAAAACATCAACGACGACAACCTGCACTACCCGCGCACGGCGCTGGTGGCCCTGGAAAACACCGTCAACAAGGGCGGCGGCTGCATCTACCCCCTCGACCAGATTGCGCAGATTTCGCAGGTGTGCCGGGCCAACCGCATTGCCCTGCACCTCGACGGCGCCCGGGTGTTCAACGCCCTGGTCGAAACCGGCGACGACCCGGCCCGGTACGGCGCGTACTTCGACGGCATTTCGGTCTGTTTGTCCAAAGGGCTGGGCACGCCGGTGGGTTCGGTGCTGGTGGGTTCCCGCGAACTGGTTGCCAAGGGCCGGCGCATCCGCAAGGTGTTCGGCGGCGGCTGGCGGCAGGCGGGCTTCCTGGCGGCGGCCGGCATCTACGCCCTCGACCACCACGTGCAGCGGCTCCGGGAAGACCACCGCCGGGCCCGGGCCCTGGCCGAGATGCTGCGCGAAATGCCTTTCGTGACGGGGGTGCTGCCGGTGGAGACGAACATCGTCATCTTCTCGCTGCCCTCGCAGGCGGTGATCAAATCCGTGCTCGATTACTGGCGTGAACGGGACATCCTGGCGGTGGCCTTCGGCAAGGACAGCATCCGCCTGGTGACCCACCTCCAGTTCGACGACGCGCAACTGGAACGGTTCGGGGAAGTGCTGAAAAAAATGCCCCTCAAATTTTCCGCCCCATGCCCTTGAAAGTCCTCGTGCTGCGCTTCTCCTCCATCGGCGACATTGTGCTGACTACGCCGGTGGTCCGGGCGCTGAAAACGCAATTGCCCGGCGTGGAGGTGCACTATTGCACCAAAAAGCGGTTCGGGCCGCTGCTGGCGCACAACCCGTACGTGGACCGGTGCTTTTACCTCGAAGGCAGCCTCGGGCCGCTGGTGGCCCAACTGAAGGCGGAAAAGTACGACTACGTGATTGACCTGCACAATAACCTGCGGACGCGGCTCATCACGTTCCGGCTCGGCGTCAAGGCGCATCGCTTCGACAAACTGAACCGCGAAAAGTGGTTGCTGGTCAATTTCAAGCTGGACCGGATGCCCGACGTGCACATCGTGGACCGCTACCTGGCGACGGTAAAGCCCCTGGGCGTGCACGACGACGGCCGGGGACTTGACTACTTCGTGCCGCCGGCGGACGTTATCCCCAAAGAAACCCTGCCCCTCCCCTTCCACACCGGCTACGCGGCCTTTGCCATCGGCGGGCAGCACAATACCAAGAAGCTGCCCCTGCCCCGCATGATCGAACTGGCCGGGCTTATTACGCAACCGCTGGTGCTGCTGGGTGGACCCGAAGACGCCGCCAACGGCGAGGCCATCGTGGCGGCTTTCGCGGGTCAGCCGGGCAAAGCCGTCTTCAACGCCTGCGGCCAGTACAACCTCAACCAGTCGGCTTCGCTGGTGCAGCAGGCGGACGTGGTGTTTTCGCACGACACCGGGCTGATGCACATTGCGGCGGCGTTCGGCAAGAAGATCTATTCGATCTGGGGCAACACCGTGCCGGCGCTGGGCATGTACCCGTACCGCACCGAGCACGTGGTGTGGGAAAGGCCCCACCTGTACTGCCGGCCCTGCTCGAAGCTGGGGTACAAAAAGTGCCCGCAGGGGCATTTCAAATGTATGAATGAGATTGATTTTCAACTGTAATACCCCATCCGCCGGCCGCGGTATTTTTGCGGTTCGGATTAACTTCGCAAGGAATGGTACACTGATGGGG
>CADCTQ010000130.1 GCA_902805615.1 uncultured Cytophagales bacterium | reverse complement strand
AGAAGAAAAGAACGGCCTGGCGGTCAACCAGGAAGAAGAACGCATCCGGCAGGCTTTCCGCAACCGGGACTGGAACGAAATCAAGAGCGCCGACTCGTGGGCAATATTCAAGGTAATGGCCGAATTCGTGAACGGGTTCGAAAAACTCGCCCAGATCGGTCCCTGCGTGTCCATTTTCGGGTCGGCCCGCACCAAGGCGGATAACCCCTACTACAAAATGGCCGAAGAGATTGCCGCCAAGCTGGTGCGGCACGGCTACGGGGTGATTTCGGGCGGCGGCCCGGGCATCATGGAAGCGGCCAACAAAGGCGCCTTCGAACAGGGCGGCAAGTCGGTGGGCCTCAACATCCGCCTGCCGTTCGAGCAGTTCAACAACGCCTACATTGACTCCGACAAACTCATCACGTTCGACTACTTTTTCGTGCGCAAAGTGATGTTCTGCAAGTACGCCCAGGGCTTCATCGTGATGCCGGGCGGCATGGGTACGCTGGACGAACTGTTCGAAGCCATTACGCTGGTGCAGACCCAGAAGATCAGCCGGTTCCCGATCGTACTGGTGGGCCGGTCGTACTGGCAGGGCCTGCTCAACTGGATCGAAGAGGTGATGCTGGGCCAGGAAGCCAACATCAGCCCCGAAGACCTCAAACTGATCAACGTCGTGGATACGCCCACGGAAGCGGTGAAAGTGATTGACGACTTCTACTCGAAGTACCTGTTGTCGCCCAACTTCTAGCCGGATCAAGTGCATGCGTCTAAAGTGTATGGGTTGATGGGTGGGGGAGGAGTGCCTGTTCAAGTGGTACCGGCTTCCCACGCATCATCCCATAAACCCTAAACCTCCTCCTATTGCGGAAAGTCCAGTTCATATCGGTTTTGGCGTTATTGATCGGGCTCATCGGCTACGGCATCTACACCCGGCTGGGCACGGCGTTCAGCTTCCGGTACGAGCACGACGACCGTTACCAGGTGTACAACCCCGACAAGCCGCCCAAGCAGGTGCACTTTGCGGGCGAAACCGTGCCCCTCGAAAACAAAACCGTGGCGGGTTACTTCAGCCAGGAGCTGCGCCTCAATACCCGCCGCAACGCCAGTTGGATTCCCGTGATCGAAAGGGCCCGGCACTGGTTGCCCAAGATGGCCCCCATCCTGCGGCAGTACAAGATTCCCGAAGACTTCAAGTACCTGTCCGTGGTGGAAAGCATGCTGCGCAACGTGGAGTCCACGAAGGGCGCCGGCGGCTTCTGGCAAATGATCCCGCTGACGGCCCGGGAGTACGGCCTGGAGGTGAACGAGGAGGTGGACGAACGCTACCACCCCATCAAGGCCACGGTGGCCGCCTGCAAGTATTTCCGCGAGGCGTACCGCTGGTTCGGCGACTGGACGAGCGTGGCCGCTTCCTACAATGCCGGCATGTACGCCCTCGACCGGGCCTACCGCAAACAGGGCGGAGAATCCTTTTACGGCCTCAAGCTCAACAAGCAGACGACCATCTACGTGTTCCGGGTGCTGGCCGTGCGTCAACTGCTCGAACACCCCGGCGCGTACGGCTACAAGGTGAGCCGCCACGACCCGCTGTACGAACCCCTCAAAACGGTGAAGGTGCAGGAGACCGTCCCGGACCTGGCAGCGTTTGCGGCCGAACACGGCGTTTCGTACGAGACGCTGCGGCGGCACAACCCCTGGCTGCTGCAAAACACCCTCACCATCAAGGAAGAAGGCAAGACCTACGCGCTGCTCATTCCCCGCAAGAAAGAACAACTGGCATCCCCCCAGCCGGCCGAACTCCCCACGCCCCAACCCGTGTCGAATGTCTCCGCAGACTCGCTGGAAACAGACATGAGGCGATAAACAGGAGACCGGAGACCGCAGGAAAGAAGACCGGAGGAACCGGACCGCAAAGAAAACGCGCAAAGGGCGCAAAGAAAAACGCGTTCCCTTGCGGTCTTTGCGTCTACTTTGCGCCCCTTGCGGTTCAGTTGTTTTTCCTTCTGACTTCTAGTACCTCGTGATGGCGGCTACCTGCTGGTGGTTTTCCAGCTTGCCGTCTTCGGCAAAGACCACGCTGCCGCCCTTGCTGAGCACCATTTCGATCAGGTCGTCCACGGCGTCCTCGGCAACCGGTTCGGCCTGGCCCTGCGTGTTGGCGTCGGGGTCTACCACGTAGCCGTCCTGCTTCACTACGGCCTTGGCCTGGTAGCCTTTTTCGACCACCAGCGTACGCACCCGGCCTTCAAAGGCGGCTTGCCACACCGACTGGAGACCGGCCACGTAGAGGTTCTGCCCAACGGCGTTCTGCAAGCGGTCGAGTACGGCTTCCCGTTCTTCGGCCAGTTTCTCCTGCACCACCTGGGCGGCCATCTTGCCGATTTCGAGGGAAGGCAAGTGGTCGTAGTTGCCGTTGACCGTACCGATCAGGCGACCCGCGTGCTTGGAAGTCTTGAGGAAGTGCGCGGCTTTCTTCTCCGTCGCCATCAGCACGAACCGCAGGTTTTCGTCCTGGAGGTACTTGCCCAGCGCCTGGTCAATGCGCAGCATGTAGTTGATCAGGTTGTCGGGGTTGTCCATCACGCCACTGCCGCCCTGGTGGCCGAAGCCGTTCTGGTGGGCCGGGCCGGAGCCGCGGTGGGCGCCGCTCATGTGGGTGAACCGGATCTTGTCGTCGTCCGTGTAGGTGCCCATTTCCTCGATGGATGCGGGCATTCCCTCGATCTTGATGGTTGAGAGCTGCGAATCGGTACCGCGGAGGGCCAGCGTTTTGTTGTCACTCACCAGCAGCACCAGGTACTCTTCGAGCATGCCCATGTTGTACACCAGGTCGCGCACCTGGAAGCTGTCGCCGATGGTAATGTTGTTATCCACTTCAAACGGCAGGCAGATGTCGGTTTGCACGCCGGTGGAAATAAAGATGCCGTAGCCCCGGCAGCCGGCCCCGAAGTTGACAAGCTCTTCGGTCATGCTTTCGAGCCTTTCCAGGATTACCTTGCCCTGGGCGCCCTGCTCAGAGTGTTCCGGTCCCAGCTGGTCCCGCAACTGTTGCTTGGCCGTTTCCAGGTGCCTCTTCAGTGCGTACTCGTAACGCGGGTCTTCCGGGTTTACTTTGAAGGTAATGGACAAACAGGGGTAGGAGGACTGGGTGCTGAGCATCTTCAGTTTCTCCTGTATTTCACTTTTCGTCATAGCAGGTAATCAATTTAAAGTAATACGTATCACTTCCCGCGTGCCCGGAGAAAGGTCCCGGATGCACCGCCACCGGCGGCTTCCAGTTCCTTCCGGCCCGGCACCGGGCCCAAAAACTTTGTGTTAAGTGTACGGCTGCGCAAATGGGGAAGTTGCTTTTACGGGAAAAGAAGTCGTAAGTCGCTCCAAAGTCGTAAGTCCAGCGTCGTAAGTCGTAAGTGGATCGGGAAGTGACCCTGATCGTTGGAGATTGACAAATCCTGACTTGAAAAACGAGTCGTATGCCGTCACCGGAAAAGTTTCCTTCCCAATCCACTTACGACTTACGACGCTGGACTTACGACTTCTTTTTAGGATACACCTTCAACTCGTTGTACCCGCTTTTGGGGTCGGGTTCGCGGGTGAAGCGGTAGGCAGGGAGCACGCCGATGATGATTTCGGCGGTGGTGTACACCTGGCAGCCTTCCACGAGGTGACCGCCCAGGGTGACGCCGGTGGAATCGGAGACGGACAGGTGCAGGTGGGAACCCGTCACCGAAAGCGTGCCCACCAGGGACACGATTTCCCGTTTGCCTTCAAAAGTGGTGTGGTGGTCCTGGTTGGCCAGGCGCAGGACGGTTTTTTGCAGGCTGCCTACGCACGTGACGATGCAGGCGGCGTCCAGCTTTTTCTCGGTGGTGAATTTTTGCAGCGCCGCCCGCAGGTCTTCGCCGGGGCCGAGCCGCAGCGCGAATACTTCCATCGGGGAGCCGGGCAACGATTGGGCAAACGTGGGAGTGGTGAGCATGGCCAGTACGAGGGCAAAGAGGGATCTTTTCATCCCTGGTAGTATTGGAGCGCCTCTTTGATGTCCTTGAGGCTGATGGCCTGGTCAATGACGGGCTGGCCGACCCCGCGCAACAGCACGCACTGGATTTTGCCCCCCTGGTTTTTCTTGTCTTGCAGGGCCAGCGGCGCAATGGCTTCCGCGTCGGCGGGTTCCAGGTTCACCTTGCCGTACACCGAATAAATGAATTCTTCCACCTGGCCCAGGTCTTTTTCCGGCAGCAGGCCCCGCCGGGCCGACAGGTACGCTTCGGCGATCATGCCCACGGCAATGGCCTCGCCGTGCAGCAGCCGCCGTTTGGGGTCGGCCAGGTAATGGCTTTCCACCGCGTGGCCCACCGTGTGACCGAAGTTAAGCACCTTGCGCCAGCCCTTTTCGGTGGGGTCCTGCGTCACCACGGCCTGTTTGATGCGCACCGAATGCGGCACGAGTTCTTCCCAGCGTTGCTGTTCCAGGTCGCGCCGCCGGATGGTGTTCCACGCGGCCGCGTCGGCGATGAGGCAGTGCTTGACGATTTCGGCGAAGCCCGAACGCACCTCCCGGGGCGACAGCGTTTGCAGGAAATGGGTACCTACCAGCACCCAGGCCGGTTCGCGGAACACGCCGATGTGGTTTTTGTAGCCGTTGAAATCAATGCCCAGCTTGCCGCCCACGCTGGCGTCCACCTGCGAGAGCAGCGTGGTGGGAATCTGCACGAAGTCAATGCCGCGCTTGTAGGTGGCCGCGCAGAAGCCGCCCATGTCGCCGATCACGCCGCCGCCCAGGTTGAGCACCAGCCCCTTGCGGTCCAGCCGGGCGTCGGTGAGCTTCTGCCAGATGGATGCGCAGGTTTCCAGGTTCTTGTGCGCCTCGCCGCTTTTGATGGTAATGAGCGTATGCCGGGGCAGGGCGGGCTTGAGGAGCGGGTAGCAGTGCTTTTTGGTGTTTTCGTCAGTGAGCACGGCAACGCCCGAGTAGGGGTGGTCGCGCAGCCACGCTTCCAGCGCCGGGGCGGCGTCAGGCACGATGTATACGGCATGTTCCATGCCCCAAAAATAGGATTTTTACGCCGTTGCCCGGGCCGGAAAGCGCCGCCGGGTGTAACTATTGCCACCGGCGCCCTGCGGATGAAACTTACCCGGGTGACGTATGGGTGAGAAATGGCGAAAAATGAGGGAAAAGGCCCATTTTTACGTGCGAACGGGTGCCGGAAAATGCCCCTTCCGCCCGGGCTTACCATTTTTTACCCCAGCGTATACATGCTACGGAAAAAAGAGACCATTTCTTACGCACTGCTCACCCCAATCCCCGCCTTATTGATGAAACGCCTGTTTACTTTTCTGCTGCTGCTGGTATGCCTGCCCGGTTTTTCCCAGGAGGAACTGCCGTCGTACAACGAAATCATCGAAGTGTCGGGTGCCAGCCGGCAGGAGCTGTACGGCCGGGCGCAGGCGTGGCTGGAGCACCTCAACTACCAGATCTCCTTCGACAACCCGGAGAGCGGCTTCATCAGCGTGGGCGGCGAAATGCCGGTGCCGGAGCCGGGCACGGGGCAGCCGGCCCGTTCCCAACTGATCTACGTGCTTACCTTCATTGTGGAGGAGGAGAAATACTGGTTCGAATTCACGCCGTTCTACGACGAGGTGCAGCCGGTAGCGGGCCCGGCCCGTGCCGAAAAGCAAGAAGCGGCGGCCACCCCGGCCCGGCCCACCCCGGAACGTTACCAGGCGCTGGATGCGCACGTGCGGGCGGAGATCGAAGACCTGAAACGGGCCATGCTGGCGGCAACTGAAGCCCCGGCGGGCGGCGTGATGGGAAATACAGGAAGATATTAACCACGGAGACCCCGAGGGCCTGGCGTAGAGACGCGATTTATCGCGTCTTTTTGGAGAAAAAGGGTTTCACGCAAAGGCGCTTCAGCAGCGCAAAGAAAAGATAGGACCGCAAAGGGCGCAAAGGAGACGCAAGGCTCGCAAGGGGAACGCGTTTTTCTTTGCGCCCTTTGCGTCTCTATGGCGATCCTTGCGGTTCAGTTCTAACTCCCAAACTCTCTAATTCCTTACTCCCTTTTCTCCGTGGTGAACCCTTTTTCCGTCATCGCAGGCTACTTGGGGCGGGAGATGGACAGGATTTTTACGGGTTCGGCCAGCAACTGCCCGTTGGCCGGCATTTCGTGAATTTTCCGGATCACGTCCATGCCTTCGGTCACTTTTCCGAAGGCGGCAAAGCCCTTGCCGTCGGGATTGCGTTTGCCACCCGCGTCGAGGGCCGGCTGGTCGCCGATGCAGATGAAAAACTCCGAACGGGCCGTGCCCGGTGCCTGCCGCACCATTGACAAGGTACCATCTTGGTGCAGCAGCCCCGTCTGCCCCGTGGGTTCGTGCTTGATGGGCGCGAGGGCGGCGTTGAAGTGAGGGGCCAGCCCGCCCTGCAACACGCTGATCTTCACGCTGTCCTTGGGTTGGTTGTCGGGGCGGAGCACCCGGTAGAACGACGCCCGCGAAAACAGCCCTTCGTTGACGTAGCGGAGAAAGTTGGCCGTCGTCACCGGGGCCTGCTTGGTGTACAGTTCGATGGTAACGTTGCCCGCATCGGTTTCCAGCACCAGCCTGGACGACTGGGCCCGCAGGGAAACCAGGGACGTGAGGAAAAACAGGGTGAACAGGATCGGGTTGAACGGCAAACGAAACATGATGGGTCAGGTGATTTACGCTAAAACGAAAAAGTGAGGCGGATGTAACGGGCTGCAAGGATAAAATCAAGGCTAAAATAGTACAGGTGCCTACCCGCCTGACGCGAAGGAACTGCCCCATCATGGAAAGAGTATCCACAAATTCTCCTTTTGATCCTTTGCATCATGGTAAAAAAAGGAGACCCAAACCGGGGCTTGGGTCTCGGCGTGAAAAGCGGTTCGGTTAAAACTCGTAACCCAGCGACACTTTTACGACGCGGTTGTAGGTATCGAAACGGTTGCGGGCGTCGAGGCGGCGCAGGCCGTGGTCGTAAGCCGCCTGGAGGTTGAGGCCATTCCCGAACTTGTAGCCCAGGCCGCCCGTCACCCCCACGTCCCACTTCTGGAAGTTGTCGGTGGCATCCAGTTCCTGGTTGAGCACCGAGAAGCCCAGCACGCTGGCCCGGGTCTTTACCGAGTTGTAAACCAGGTAAGATACCTGCGGCCCGGCAAACAGGTGGAAGCCTTCGGTGATGTACACTTTGGCGAGTACCGGCAGGTCAATGTAGTGGGAACGGTTGGTGACGGTGGCCCGGGCGTTGAGGAAGTCAAGCGTGTTGGACGAAAAGGTGCCCCTGAGGCTATAGCCTTTCTGCGAATAGTAGAGGCCGGGCTCCACCGTAAGGAAACTGGTGATGGGCAGGGCTACGTACCCACCGGCGTGAAAACTGCGGCGGGACTCCATTTGGGCCGCGCCGTTGGCGAGTTGCACCAGGTCGTGCAGGCTGCCGGCGGCGTCGCCTTGCCAGCGGGCGGCGTTGAGGCCGGCCCGGATGCCGAAGCGGGCCTGCGCCAGCGAAACGGTGGTGGAAAAGGTAAGCAGTACAGTTGCGAGGACAAGTATTTTCTTCATGGTCGTGGTCAGGGATGAGGTACTGGTTGATGAGTAAGTGCCGGCTGACCACGAACGTAAAAAACCGTGCCAGGGCACGGTTTTTCAGATTGATTGTCGAAAGTTTATAACTGGAAAATGCTAAAGCGTTGTTTATAAGAATGATAATGCGAAAATAAATTTGAAGATTTACAAGTTGCTTTCACGGCATTTGCCGGCCTGCCTTATGAATTGCTCAGGGCGGGTTCTCTCTCCGGGAAGCTTACGCGGGTTTGCCCATGCAACCGCCGCTCCTGTTCCTGCTGCATCTGCTTGGCCGTCTGCCGCGAACCGTCGGGGCTCCAGCCGGGCGGGTAGAAGATGTATTTGAGTTTATCTTTCCAGGATTTGGCCGACCGTACGTCCACCCAGATGTCGCGGTATTCGTGCCCGACCAGCACCAGCGGGTTGTAGGAATTGGGTGGGTGCAGTACGCCGAACTTGGGTTCCTGGTTGTTGTCGTGGAACGTGCCGAACAGTTTGTCCCAGATGATGAGAATGCCGCCGTGGTTACGGTCGAGGTAATCCACGTTGCAGGCGTGGTGCACCTGGTGCAGCCAGGGCGTGTTGAAGAATTTTTCGAACCAGCCCAGCGACGGCACCATGCGGCTGTGGAGAAACATCTGGTAAGTGGAATTGATCGCCAGGCAAATGCCCACCATCACCGGGTGAAAGCCCAGGATCGGCAGCCAGATCCAGTAAACGGGTTTAAAAAAGGTGATTGTCCAGCCGTTGCGCAGCGCCGTGCCGAAGTTGAACTTCTCGGACGAGTGGTGTACGATGTGGGCCGCCCATAAGATGCGCACGGTGTGGCAGAAACGGTGGTGCCAGTAGAAGTTGAAATCATCCCCCAGTACGCACAGAAGCCACACCCACCAGGCCCAGCCCAACTGGGTGTAGCCCAGGTAGTTTTCCCGCAATGGCTTGAACAACTCGAAGAAAATGGCGAAAAAGGCCACGGTGGCAACCCGGGTGGAGACGTTGAGCAGCGAAGCCCCCAACGCAACCCAGGCACTGGCCAGGGTATCTTTCCACTCGTACAATTCTTTGTTTTCGCGGTGACTGATGTAGGCTTCAATGGCAATGCACAACAAAAAAATGGGAACGCCCCAGAAGAGGGGATTTTCAAAGTCGTTCACAGATATGTCCATAGGCAAGAGAAGATTGGTAGTGAGTATCAGGTATTTCGGAGTGGGTACTAAGTGTTTTACGGTTTTCGGGCTTGTTTTGGCCATGCCCTGAAATCCTGCTAAATAAATAATTTTTCGGAACGACGCCCGGAATGGTGGCGCCATTTTACCGGTTTTTTCGCATTTGCCCGCACGGTGTACGCGGATCATTGCGCAGCGGGGGTGATAAACCGGTGACACCGGGTCACTTGGCTGCCGCAGTTTCTTCCGCTACGCCTCTGCGTGCCGCGTACTATTGCGCAGTACGGGCCGGTGCCGGCCTGGCGGCACCCGGGACAGGTGCGGGCAGGAGGGGCTCCGGGCCGGCAACGTAGGCCGTCCGCGGGGGTAGGCGGTTGTAAGATTTGTTGTATTTTTACGCCATTCCATCCTTCACCTGCCCGTTACGTTGCAACCTCAACTTTCGCACCTGCAAACTTTCCGGAAATTCGTGCCGGCCGGCGCCGTTGGCTATTGCTACCACCTCTGGCTCGAAAATGCGTTCACGCTGAAGATCACCCGGCCCCGCCGCACCAAACTGGGCGACTACCGGTACACCACCGAAAGCGGCCACCAGATCAGCGTCAACAATTCGCTCAACCCGTACGCCTTCCTGATCACCTACCTGCACGAAGTGGCGCACCTGCTTACGTTCAGCCGGTACAAGCGGCGCGTCAAGCCGCACGGCAAGGAGTGGAAAAAAGCCTTCCAGGTCCTGATGATGCCGATGGTCCAGCAGGACGTGTTCCCCCAGGAAGTGCTGCTGCCCCTGCGGCAGTACCTGGCTGATCCCAAAGCCTCCTCCTGCTCCGACCCGCACCTGATGGCCGCCCTGCGGGGCTTTGATTGCCAACCGGCCGGGCACGTCCTCGACGACCTGCAAACGGGGGAACGGTTCCGCCTCAGCGGCCGCATTTTCGTGAAGGGCGACCTCCGCCGGACCCGCGTCCTGTGCGAAGAAGCCGCCACCCGCCGCAAATACCTCGTTCCCGCCCAGGCCGTCGTTGAAAGACTGCTTTGAAGGGGACCGGAGGATCAGGATTTACAGGGAGGAAGGATTAGCGGTATTTCAGCGGGGAAGCGCTGGCAACGCAAAACGATTGGGAAAAAAGCCGTTGCTGATGTGTCCGACTTTGTCAAACTGTGCTTATTTACCTGAGCGTTGTAGAAACGCAGCACTTGGTCTCAATCTACTGACAACCCTTTTAATGAAATAAAGTGGCGTGCTCTTGTATTAGCAAAAGCCTCGCTACTGCTTCAGTTCATTGGCAATGCGCTTCACCTCATTCAAACTTACCCCGGTGAAATCAGCGATCTGCTCAAGAGGCATCGTGCCTTTCTTAATCATATTGATTATTACTTTCGCCACCCCCTTCTCCTCTCCTTTTTCCAAACCTTCTTTGTAAAGGTAGTCTTTGGTGATGTCATACAAGAGTCCCATATCCTGAACCTGTTTATGTGTTTCTTTGGTTAAGTTACGCAATCGGGCCAATATGGATAACTGCCGCACGTACTTGCGCAAGGTGATTTCTTCCTGGCCGATTTCCCGGAGCCGCTCCAGGATGCGCTTGATGACTTGGGCCGGCTTTTGTTGGTTGAAGTCGGCCAGTACGGCCAGGATGATCTCCTCGGGCACCTGCGAGTCGAGCAGGCTTTCACAGGAGTAGTTCTTGAGGCTCTTAAGGGCAAAGCCGGTGAACACCTCCCCGGGCGGCAACTGGCTCACCATGCGCGACGTCTTGTTGCCCAGGTAGATGACGAACTGCTTCACCGGCAGCCCGTGCTTTCGCCGCAAGAGGCCGTAGTACTCCTGCATGCGGTAGATCATGCCTTCCTCGTCGCGGGTCTGGAACTCCAGGTGCAGGATAAATTCCTCGTTGGTGTGGGTGCGCACGATGCGCAGGAAGTCGGGTTCTTTCTCAATGGTGGTTTGCAGCTTGTCTTTGAGTTCCTGGCTGTCCTTGATCTTGATGCCCAGGTACTTCTCGGTGAGCGGCAGCAGCAAGCCGGCGATGTTCTCCTTGAGGATCTTGTCGTAATCGTTGCCCAATGTTGCTCTCGTTTGTACTTCTTCATCCAAGCCCGTACCCTTCGCCCTCCCATCCTGCTAATCCTTTCATCCCCAGCATCCTGATCCTATCCCAGCCGCCGGACGATGAGGTCGTTCACGGTATCGAAAAACTTTTGGGGCGTGAGGGTGCGCCAGTTGTCAATCTGGAGGGTGCCGCCGAAGTTGATGTAGTAGTCGAGGCGGTATTTTTTCCATTCGTCTTCCACGAAATCCCGGAAGTTGACAGCCGCAATCCAGCCGTCCTCCACGTCTTCAAACCATTCCTCGTAGTAACAATCGTCCGAGCCGTGGAAGTTGAGGATGTTCTCGCCGATGAGGATGAAGTACTTGATGTCGCGGCGCAGCATGTAGTCGAGCAGGTTGCGCTTGAGGTGCATCACGTCGTTGTGCAGCGCGTCGTTCCATTCGCCGAACATCTCGATGACCATGTACTGGCGGTTGTAGCTGGTATAGAGCACCTTCACGTACAACGTCTCCGACCCGATGTCGTCCCACAGCGGGTGGATGTAGTACCCGTAAATGTCGTTGGTATACTGGTGCATGTTGTACGAACGCCCGAAGAACGGAGACTTTTCGTCTTCGGACGCCACGTAATAGTTTTCCCAGTTGTAAAAAGGTTCAATGTCGTGCACGTCCCTTCGGTATTTTAGATGTTGAATGTTACATTTTAAATTCTAAATGCCGAACCGCTCCTGACCGGGGTCATCTAACATTCAACATTTAAAATCAGGCATTGCCGCGGTAGTGAGAGATGGCTTCCCGCACGCTGCCGTGCTTTTTCAACAGGGCCGAAGCTTCGTCGGTTCCCACGCCCAACTCCTCTTGTACCATACGAATTCCGCGGTCAATGAGTTTGAGATTACTCAACTGCATGTCCACCATTTTGTTGCCTTTTACGCGGCCCAGGCGGATCATCACCGCGGTCGAGAGCATGTTGAGCACCAGCTTCTGGGCCGTGCCCGACTTCATGCGCGTGCTGCCCGTCACGAACTCGGCGCCTACCACCACTTCTACCGGGTAGTCGGCGTTGCGGGCCACTTCGCTGCCCGCGTTGCACACCACGCAACCCGTGAGGATGCCCTTTTCGCGGGCCGTGCGCAGGCCGCCGATCACGTAGGGGGTGCGGCCCGAAGCGGCAATGCCGATCACCGTGTCGAGGGTGTCAATCTTGTGTTCCTGTAAGTCCTTCCAGGCCTGCTCGAAGTCGTCTTCGGCGAATTCCACGGCCTTGCGGATGGCCGTGTCGCCGCCGGCGATGATGCCCACCACCAGCCCGTGCGGCACGCCGTACGTGGGCGGACATTCGGAAGCGTCAACGATGCCCAGGCGGCCACTCGTGCCGGCGCCGATGTAGAACAGGCGGCCCCCTTCCTGCATCCGCTTCACGACCTCGGCGACCAGTGCCTCGATCTGCGGAATGGCTTTTTCCACGGCCAGGGGCACGGTTTTGTCCTCGCGGTTGATGTTTTCCAGCAATTCCCGCACGGACATTTGCTCTAAGTGATCATATTTCGAGGTGGATTCAGTCGTCTGCATGGTGGAGTTGGGGAGTTAAGGAGTTTGAGATTAGGGAGTTTGGGAGTTAAGGGACTGAGCGTTAAGCAACCTGGTGGTTACAATTCTCAAACTCCCTGATGGTACGCAATCAGGCCGTCAATGGGATTTTTGAGCACGTTGCCCAGGTGCAGGCCCTTGTCGCGGGCCGCCGCCTGCAAAATGTCGCGGTAGTGGTGGGCCACCGAACCGGTGAAATGGACCGGGTACCGGCCGCTGCCCGAATATTTGGCTACGTAACGTTCGAAAAAAAGCGAAAAGCCGCCGTGCACCAGTTGCCGGCAGTAAGGGTGGTCGAGCCGGTCGGACAGGAACCGCGAGTAAGCCGCGAAGTAGCTGTTGGGAAAGGGTTTCTTGTAGGCATTTTCCAGCACCGTGCCCAGCACCGGCTGGTACGTCTCCGCAAACTGTTCGCGCAGCTCGGCCGGCATTTCTTCGTGGAAATACTGCTGGATCAGCGTTCTGCCCAGGTAGCCCCCGCCGCCTTCGTCGCCCAGCCAGAAGCCCAGCGAAGGCCGTCCCTCGGTAATGGCGTGGCCGTCGTACTGGCACGAATTCACGCCCGTACCCAGGATGCAGGCGATGCCCGGTTCCCGGCCGCAGAGGGCGCGGGCCGCCGCCAGCAGGTCGTGGCTCACGTGAATGGCCGCGCCCGGAAACAACTTGTAGAGGCCCGCCTGCACGATGCCCCGGTTCTTGTCGGTGGAGCAGCCGGCGCCGTAAAAGTAGATTTCCCGCACGCCCAGCGTACCCAACTGGGGCGGCAATTCCCGCAGCAGCTCCGTGTAAATCTCCTCCGACGTCTGGAAGTACGGGTTAAAACCCGCCGAGCCCGCCGGTTTCACCTGCCCATTGGGGGCGATGAGCCGCCAGTCGGTTTTGGAAGAGCCGCTATCGGCAATCAGAAGCATAGGCGTCAGGGTCTGGAAGTACGGGGAATGGACAAGATTAGGCGGAATTTTTAAAAAATGAAAAACGGGTCCCGTTAAAATTCGCCCCGGTCGTCCACGCAAAATGAAACCACGCCGGGGGCGCACCGTCAGGGCTTGGCCAGCATCCCGGGCGGAAGTCTTTCCGGGCGGCCCGCTGCCGGCGTTTCGCCAATGGATTACTTTTTTGTGAAACCGGGGACCGGAAAAAAGTATGGTAAAATACCCGGATGAACCGTCTTTTATGCCGCGTGTGGCAGGTCTGTCCGGCGAATATTTTAAGAACGGCGCGGCAGCCCCGAAAAAAAGTTGCTCTTGCTATTTTTCCTCTCCGGATAAAACGGGTAGCTTTAGAATTATTATCACAAATTATTGAACTTTTATCATGAGAAAAAGCCGTTTAGTAAACCTTTCCCAACTCGGAAAAAAGATTCGTTTGAAGAAAATGTTGTCGCTTTTGGTTGCCGCTCCCTTGCTGTTTAATGCGGCGTGCCAGCAGATGGACGAAGCGCAGGTGAAACCGGAAACGGAAGCCACCACCAGCGGCGCCCGTACGGCAAACGGCATGATCGGCGTCAATGTCCTGCTCAACCAACCCGTCACCAACGCAATTCTGGCGGAACTGGGCACCTACGGCAACGTGCGGGAAGTGATCACGGAGATCAAAGCGTTGACGATCCAAACGACGCGGGAAAAACTAACGGCCATTCAGAAATTGCCTTACGTGAGCGTAGCCAACCAGGATGCCGAGCGGAAAGGCAGCCCGGTAGACGCCGTTTCAGTAACTGATTTTGAAAGCGGCGCCAACACCTGGAACCTCGACGCGGTGAACGTGACCGACGCCGGCGTGGCGGGCCGCACGGTTGCCCAGGACGCCACCGGTGTGTACGTGGGCGTACTCGACACGGGCCTGCTGGATTCGTGGCGCCAGTACTTCCCCGAGCAGCGCATTGCCACGCAGTACGCCAGGTCCTTCGGCGGAGGGGGCGGCGAGAGCGGCAACGTATCCGAACAGCCCAACAAGTGGGAACACGACCAGGACTCCCACGGCACGCACGTAACCAGCACGATCATTGGCTTTAACCTCGGCGGCACTTCCTTCAACGGCGTAGCGCCCAAGGCCACCGTCATTCCCGTAAAAGTGCTCAACCAGAACGGTTCCGGCTGGTCGTCGGTGATTGCCCGGGGCATCGTGTACATGGGCCAACTGAAAGCCGGCCCCCTGAAAGACTCCCCGGTGGTCATCAACATGAGCCTCGGCGGCTCGGTACTCGACGCCATCGAAAAGGCAGCCCTCGACTACGCCATCAGCAAAGGCGTGCTCATCGTGGCCTCGGCCGGCAACAGCGGCGAGGCCGGCATGGGCTACCCGGGGGCGTACGCTCCCGTCATCAGCGTAGCCAGCGCCGGGTTGAAGAAAGAATTCTCCATTCCCCGCTGGTGGTCGGCCATCAACGTGCCCGACCCCACCAACACGGATGATTTTTACGTTGCTGATTACTCCAGCCGCGAGAAGCCGGGCCAGGAGCTTGACGTGACGGCCCCCGGTTCCAACGTGGTAGGTCCTTACCAGATCAACAGCGGGCAGTTGGGTTACTACTACCTGTCGGGCACCTCGATGGCCAGCCCGCACGTAGCCGGCATCGTGGCCCTGCTGGCCCAGAACAACAAAGGGCTTACGCAGGCGCAGGCCGAAAAAATCCTGAAGGACGCCGCCCTGCCGATGGCAACCGACCGCGAGGCCGGCGCCGGCCTGATCACCGCTGATGCCGCCCTGAACGCCGTCCAGTAACGCACGGTACGTCTTAACGAAAAGCCCCCGGCATCAGGCTGGGGGCTTTTTGTTTTATGCCGGGAAGGAAATAGTACACTGATTGGTTATGATGATTATGATTTGTTATGATCGGTAATGAGTAAGCATTGATGAATGGCCCTGTTCATCAGTCCCGGCCGGATTCAATCATAACCGATCATAATCATCATAACCAATCAGTGTACCATCCATCAGTGTACCATCCCCAAGATCATTTTTCCGCCAGCCGGCCGATCACCTCGAACTTGTCGAATACGTTGGCGTTGTGGGGAGCGTCTTTGAGTTCTTCGGTAAGGTCCTGGCCGGCCCAGTGTTCGTAGTGCTGGCCCTTGCGCCAGAGCTTCGAAAGCTTCACGTCGTAGATCAGGCCCTGGTAAGCCACCCAGATGTCTTCGCGGTCCTGGCCGTTGCGCAGGGCCAGTTGGGAGCGGGTATACGTTGGTACGTTCACGTCAGGCAATGTATTTTCAAGGGTTTAATCCGCCAACTATCTTTTCAATCCTTTTCATCAAGGTTTTACTTGGACAAGTGGGTGTGGTCTTTGAGCACGGTGCGGAGGAACTCCACGTAGGTTTGCCGGGTGCGGACGCCGAGCAGGTTCTGTACTTTTTCGGCCAGGCTCTGGATCAGCCAGCTGTCCTGCTCTTCGCCCTTGTGGTAGGCTTGCAGCGACTCGCGGATGATGGACACGTCGCGGTCGGTGAGCCGGACCGCTTCCGGGTAGAGGGGCGTGTAGGTTTCCTCCGCTTCGGGCAGCACCGTGTCGCGCAGCCGGTGCCGTTGGCGCGTAGACACCACCGACGTGCCGGCGGCAATGTCGCCGAGCCGCTGCCCCTTCTGGCTGGCGGAAATGGTGATCATGGCAACGGCGCCGAAGAAGAACACGTCTACCGGGCGCAGCAGCCACCGGAGCAGGTAGCTCCCCAGCGTCGGCTGGCTGCCATCCAGCTTGACCACTTTGATGTTCATGGCCCTTTTGCCGATGGACTGGCCGTCCATGAATATTTCGCTGAGCAGGTGGTAGAAGATGTAAGGGGTGAACAGGAGGATGCTGATGGTTGTGCCCACGTGCACCTTCAGGCTGCTGATGAGCAGGCTCAGCAGGATGACGAAGCACCAGGCAACCACCCCATCAATGAGCGTAGCCAGGATGCGGTCGCCCACGCTGGCGGGCTGGTATTCGATAAAAACGTTTTGGGCCGTTTGGATACGGATTGCTTCCATGCGATGAAAAGGATCAACTGCCGGGGCAGAGGGTTGGAGTAACATCTACGAACAAGCTGCCAAAATAAACAGCGGGGAATGAACTGCTTTTGGAGTATGCCTGCGTAAATTTCCTTTGTAAGATAATTTTTTATAAAGGTAGGGATTCCCTGTTTAATCCTTTTTTATTTGCGAACTTTAATCAAAAGGAACGCCGGCACCAACAGCGTTGCCGCGCCGGTGCCAGCCTCTACCCGCCCCGTATGCGAGAAGCCGTTTTCATCAAGAAGAATACCCCCCGCTGGCGGCAGTTCGAAGAATTGCTGGCGTCGCCCAACCAGCACAACCCCGACCTCCTGGCCGGGCTGTTCGTGCAGTTGACCGACGACCTCTCCTACGCCCGCACGCATTACCCCGACAGCCAGACCACGTCCTACCTCAACCTGCTGGCAGCCAAGGTGCACCAGTCGATTTACCGCAACCGCAAGGAGGACCGGGGGCGGTTTGTGCACTTCTGGCGGTACGAACTGCCGATGCTCTTCCACAGTGCCCACCGGCAGTTGCTCTACTCGGCCATTCTCTTCGGCCTGGCCGTCCTCATCGGGGCGGTTTCCACGGCCCACGACGAACGGTTTCCGCGGCTGATCCTGGGCGACGGGTACGTGAACATGACCCTCGAAAACATCCGCAACGGCGACCCGATGGGCGTCTACAAGTCAGAGGGCCAGTTCGACATGTTCGGGGCCATTACCTTCAACAACGTCATGGTGGCCCTGCGCACGTTTGCCTTTGGGATTCTGTTCTCCTTCGGAACCGGGGCCATGCTGGTGTACAACGGCATCATGCTGGGCGCCTTCCAGTACTTTTTCCACACGCAGGGCCTGCTCGTCACGTCGGCGCTGAGCATCTGGATTCACGGCACGCTGGAGATTTCGGCCATCATCATTGCCGGGTGCGCCGGGCTGGTGATGGGCAACAGCCTGCTGTTCCCGGGCACGTTTTCGCGGGTGGAATCGTTTAAACACGGGGCCATCAAGGGCCTCAAGATCGTGATCGGGCTGGTGCCCGTTTTCATCGTGGCGGGTTTCCTGGAGAGCTACGTGACCCGGCTTACGGGCTGGCCCGCCTGGGCCAAGTTGCTCATCATCGGCGCTTCCGCCGCGTTTATTGTCTGGTATTTTATCATTTACCCCATTTTACTGAATCGCCATGCCGACCGTTCCGGCCAAAATTGATTTTCACAAGGCCCGCGACTTCGGGGAAACCCTCAACGTGAGCTTTCTCTTCATCCGCCAGCACTTCAAACCGCTGATGCTGGGCATGCTGTTCATCGCCGGCCCGTTCGTGCTGGTGGGCAGCGTAATCCCCATCATGATGCTTTCGCGCCTGTCGGGCCCGGCCGCCGAGAGCAGCAGTTGGCTCGTCAATTTCGGCACCTCCACCTTGGTCAACATCCTGGCTTCGTTGGTAGGCGCCGTCATGGCCGTCGGGGTGGTCTACGAGTACATCCTGCTGTACTACCGCCGCGACACCCACGGCGAGATCGGGACGGCGGATCTCTGGCAGGCCATCCGCGAGGACTTCTGGCGTATCCTGCTGGCTATGGTCGGATCGGTGGTCGTGTTTTCGTTCGGCGTGTTTGCCCTGATGATGACAGCCTTCCTGGTGGGGGCGGCCCTGGGGCCGGCGGCCGTCTTCTTCCTGGTCGTTGCCGTGCTCGTGCTGATTACTTATTTGCTGGTGCCCGTCACCCTGGTGGTCATCATCAGCCTGCACGAACAGATCAGCTTTTTCGAGGCCCTGCCCCGGGCGTTTTACCTGGTCAAAGGCTACTGGTGGCAGACCTTCGGGCTTATCCTCATTTGCATCATGATCCAGTACGCCGTAATGCTCGTGTGCCTGGTGCCCTTCATGATCATCGGTTTTTCGTCCGAGATGTTTACCCAGATGGGTTCTTCCCTGGAAAACACCGTTACCTTCGCCATCGGCTTCAGCGTGGCCCTCACGCTGATCGTGGCCCTTTCGTACTGCCTGTTCCTCACTGTGTCGGCCTTCCAGTACTTCAGCCTGGTAGAACGCAAGGAATCGGTCGGTTTGCTGCAAAAGATTGACTCCATGGGTACGGAGGCGCCGGCCCCCGCCCGTGATTTTTACGCCGACGAGGAGGAACACTATTGATGCGCACCCGTTCCGGCATTCCGGCCCGTTCGGGTCCGGTCCCGACAACTGCTGACCCCCGCCCGGCTGGCCGGCAAAGCTTCTTTGCGCCGGTCCGCCGGCTGGTCCTGGGCGGCCTGCTGCTGGCCGTGGCTTGCCGGTTGCCCGCGGTGGCGGCGGAAGATTCTACCCAACCGCCTTACCGCCCGCGTAAGTTCGACCCCGACCGGGTCGGGGAGTACCTCCGCGACGAGGACTACGCCTACGACCGGGGCGCGGTGGCCGAAGCCCCCAACCTGTGGTCCCGCTTCTGGTCGTGGGTGGGCGACTGGCTCTACGAACACATTTTCAAGCACCTGTTCCGGCCCGGCACCGAAGACTACTGGCGCTGGGGCCT
>CADCTQ010000129.1 GCA_902805615.1 uncultured Cytophagales bacterium | reverse complement strand
AATGGGCGGCTTCGAACACCAGGTGGCGGGCCATGAACGGGAGCAGGCGGGCGTAGAACCGGCCGTCGGGCGTCCAGGTCCGGTTCCAGGGGTCGCCGCGGTACTCCTCGGCCTCGTGTTCGATGCCCAGGTCTTCGAGCCGCCGGCTGAACGCCTGGTTGGACAGCACGTGCGCCGTCGTGGGGTCGAAGCGTCCCCAGTCGAAGGCCAGGCCGCGCAGGGTCCGCAGGTTGGCCGCCGACGCGTCGAGGGCCTCGTCGAGGTGGAAGCCCGCCTGCGTCCTGCGCACCTTTTCGGGATGCAGCTTGGGCTGGCCGTTTTCGGATTCCATGAAGAAATCGCAGTAGAAAGGCGGCCGGCCGGGGTTGGGCAGGTAGGCCTGGCTGACGGTCACGAAGAGCTGCGTAGGTCCGCTGCTGCCGGCCAGGTCGGCGTAGGATTTCGCCCCGTGGATCTTTTTCCAGTCAATTGGCACGGACGTCCAGGGCAGCGAGCCGCTGCCGGTGGCGACCGGGTGCAGGGCGTACACCACGCTGAACAGGCCGGCGTGTTCCATTGCCAGCTTGAGGGCGCCCCGGCCGCCCATGAAGTCGCCGGCCAGGGCCCGGCTGTCGCGGTGGCGGAGCGTGCGGTAGCGGCCGTCAATGAACGGCACCAGCTCCCGGGCCGTGAAGTCGAGCCAGCGGCCGGAGACGGGCGAGTTTTCGTACACGCTGCCGGTGGTGGGCGTGCTGTAGTCGGCGGCCACGAAGATGAATTCGCCCACCACTCCTTCGGCAAAGCCCCGTTCGAGCAGGCCCGCCAGGTTGCCGTTCTCGAACATCTTTTCCGGGTTCCAGAAAATGCTGTGGCAGTAGTACACCACCGGGTACGACTTGCCCGAACTTTCGTAGCCCGGCGGCAGGAACACCTTTACGCGCCGCTCCGGGTCGAGGCCGATGCGGTTTTCGCGCAGGACCGTGGAGGCCAGCTTTTCGGTGACCAGCGTGCCGTGCCGGGGCGCGGCGGCTTTTTGCGGAACGGGCCCGGCCCCGGCGAGGCGGGCGGCCGGCTGGGCGGCGAGGCCGCTAATCAGTGCCGGCACCAGGGCCAGCAACAGCAGGAAGGGGGCTCTTTTCATGGGCAGGGCGGTAAGGGGATGGGTGGATGGGCGGGTGCAGGTTGGTTGCTGCCTGCCGGATGGGTCGAAAGTAGGCAAGGAAAAGACCCGCCGCGCGGCGGATTGACCACCGGCCCCGCCGGCTCCACCAGGGGACGGCTTTTGTTGACCAAAGGCGCCGCCCTCCCCGCCGGGCGGCAGAGGCGGCGGCACTTCCTTTCGTCCGCCCCGGCGTGCCGTTGGTCAATTTTCCCGCGCCGGTGGTCCGCCGCGGCCCGCAAAACCCCGGAATTTTTCTACCTTAGGCAGCAGCCCCCGAATGTCCCATCCGAAAATCCCCCCGAAAATTCCCATGAACGCGGCCCCCGACAAGCAATCCAGGTTCGGCTTTCTGTACGCCTACAAGCTGTACCACCTGCCGTTCTGGTTCCTCTACCACTACGCGTGGTGGGCCCTGGCGATGGGCAGCGCCTGGGGGCCGGCCGGCATCATGCTGACCTCCACCTCCTGGGTCAAATACCCGATCTACGTGGTCTTGCAGGCGGCCGGGGTGTATTTCAACCTCTACTTCCTGATGCCCCGGTTCCTCGAAAAAGGCCGGTACGCGCCCTACCTGGGCCTGGTCCTGCTGACCGTTCTGGCGGTTGCCGCCCTCATCGTGCCGGGCTACTACTTCAGTGCGTGGATGGCGGGCCGTACCATCCAGGAACTGTACAACGTGGAGCCGGACAATTATCTCCATTTCTTCAAAACGTACACCCTGCCTTCCACCCTTACCAGCATGCTGCTGGCCATGAGCATCAAGCTGACCAAGAACTGGATTGCCGCGCAGCGCAAACAACAAATGCTCGAAAAGGAGCAACTGGAAACGGAACTGAAGTTTCTCAAATCGCAGTTCAACCCGCACTTCCTGTTCAACACGATCAATTCGATCTTCGTGCTCATCCACAAGAACCCCGACGTGGCCTCCGAGTCGCTGGCCAAGTTTTCGGACCTGCTGCGCTACCAGTTGTACGAGTGCAATGAAGGGCCGATTCCCCTGGACCGGGAGCTGGAATACTTCGACAACTTCATCGAACTCGAAAAACTCCGCCAGGACCACAACGTCCGCCTGTCGGTGCGGGTGGAAAACGCGCCGTCGGGCAACCTCACCATTGCGCCGTTCATCCTGATGCCCTTCGTGGAAAATGCGTTCAAACACGTCTCGCAGGGGGCCGACGGGCGGCACTGGATCGACATCCGGCTCCACCTCGACGGCCAGGCGCTGCACCTGTCGGTTGCCAACAGTGTGGGGGCGGAAGGGGAGACCTCCCGGGAGGTGATCAGCTACGGCGGGATCGGGCTCAAAAACGTGCAACGGCGGCTCAACCTGGTGTACCCGGGCGGCTACGACCTGTCCTTTGGCCGCGATGCCGGTCAGTTCAACGTCCAACTCCGGCTGATGCTGAATAGGGAGACGGGAGGAAGGGAGACGGGAGACCGGAGGAATGCGTACCTGTACAACGCGGAGCGTGGCTGGCAGTCTCAGCCCGTTTGAGGAAAGGGAGCAAGAAAAAGGGGCTTCCGATGCATCCCGTTGTTCTTCCCGCCCTTTTTTCCATGCTCCCGTTCATTTGACCCGTACCGTATCCCCGCGTTGCACGGGCACGCCTCCTCCGGTCTCCCTGCCTCCGGCCTCCGGTCTGCTTTTCCGGTCTGCTTTTATTTAAACCAAACGCTTATGATTCTCAACTGCGTAACCATTGACGACGAGCCGCTGGCCCGGGAATGCGTGGCCAACTACGTGCGGGAGGTGGATTTTCTGAACCTGGTGGGGGCGGGCAACAACCCGATGGACCTGACGCGGCTGCTCGAAGCCCAGCCGGTGGACCTGCTTTTTCTCGACATCCAGATGCCCAAGATCAACGGCATCGAATACCTGAAGATGACGCCAAACCCGCCGCTGGTGATCCTCACGACGGCCTACCCCAACTACGCCCTGGAAGGTTTCCAGCTGAACGTGCTCGATTATTTGCTCAAACCATTCACCTTCAACCGGTTCTTCAAGGCCGCCAGCAAAGCGCGGGACTACCACCAGCTCCTGCGCAAGCCCGAAGTCCGCGACACCCCGCCCGGCCCGGCCGCCGACTCCTTTTTCATCAAGTGCGACAGCAAGTACGAGCGGATCTTCTTTGCCGACATCCTCTACGTGCAGGCCCTGCAAAACTACGTGACCCTCCACACCACGCGGGGCAAGTACGTGACGCTGCTGCCCCTCAAAAGCGTGGAGGGGTACCTGGAGGACCAGGCCTTCATCCGCGTGCACAAATCCTTCATCGTCGCCATTCCCAAGATCGAAGCCATCGAAAACGACGAACTGGTGATCGGCGCCTTCCGCATCCCCATCAGCCGCAACCACCGCGAAGAAGTCATCGACCGGGTGGTGAAGGAGCGGTTGTGGAAGAAGTAATAGAGTATTGAGTATTGAGTACGCGTTGCCCATGTATTCCCGGTAAGTTCAGGTACGCCGTACTCAATACTCAGTACTCAAAACCTAACTCTCCATGCAACAATTCTTGTACTTCTGGCCGCTGCCGCAGGGGCAGGGGTCGTTGCGGCCGAGGCGGTAGCCGCCGGGGCGCAGGAGCTGGTTGAAGTCGAGGCGGTAGCGCAGGCGGGGGTTCTGGCCGAAGATCTTCGCCAGCATCTTGTAGGTGCCCGGGTGGTTCTTCGAAAGGCGCGTCGGGTCTTCGAAGAAATACTCGGTCATCACGGCGAAAAACTCGGCCGGCGAAGTGGCCGCGTAGGGGTCAATCTTGTTTTTGCCGTCCTTGATCTCCTGCATTTTGCGTTCCACCAGTTGCTGCCATTCGCCCACCAGTTCGTTGGGCAGGTACGCCTTGGGCACGCCGTCCACTTCGCCGTCGGCCTCGTCGAGCAGGTGGGCAAACTCGTGGATGCCCACGTTGTGGCGGTCCTTCATGTCGGTAAAACCCTGTTCGAGGGCCGACTTGGAGAGCGTCATGTAGTGCTGGTTCTGGAAGGGCTGCACCTGGCCGGCCACGATGTTTTCGTGTTCGGCGTCCACCCGGTGCTTGCTCACGGCCCCGGCCGTCACGAACACCTCGCCCAGGTTGTCGTATTCCCAGCCTTTGAGGCCGAAGGCCGGAATGACGGCACTGGCCGCCACCAGCACGCGGGTGGTATCGTCAATGGTCGTTTTGAGCCCGATGATGCGCTTTTCGCCGATGAAAAGCTGGACCTGCTGTTCGAAGCGTTTTTTTTCCTCGTCGGGCAGCGAGTGGTAGAAGCCCACCCGGTTTTGCAGGATGGCCCGCCATTCGGCCGG
>CADCTQ010000128.1 GCA_902805615.1 uncultured Cytophagales bacterium | reverse complement strand
CGATAAATCGCGTCTCTACATGCACACTGAACGCATAAAATTCATTCTCCCTATGTCTCTCATCTCCCGTCTCCCGTATTACGTCTCTGCCATGTGCCTGGGGTGGTTGCTGTTCTCCTGCCAGACGGAGCCGGTGCCGGTGCAGTTGTCGGTGCCGCCGGTGCGGCTGGTGGTGGCCTCGCAGTTCGTGCCCGACGGCGGGGTGGTGGTGTTCCTCACCCGTACGTTCAGCCCGCTGGAGGAAGCCCCGGAGCGGGAACGCGACACGCTGACGGACGACTTCGTGGAAAAAATCCTGGTCAAAGACGCCGTGGTTACCCTCCGCGCCGGGGGCCGGACCGATACGCTGCGGATGCTGTCGCCCGGCGTGTACGGGGGCCTCACCGTGTCCCAACCGCCGTATACCCCGTACGAACTGTACGCCCGCGACCCGCTGACGGGCGAAACGGTTACCGCGGCGGCGGAAACGCTGCCCCCGGTCACCTTCGAACGCGTGGAGCCGGCCATCGTGTATTCCGACGACGAGGACGCGTACGTGGAAGTCCGCTACGCCTTCCGCGACGACCCGGCGGTGCCCAACTGGTACCTGGTGAACTACTACCGCCGGGTCACCCTCGACCTGAACGTGCTGACACCCAACACGTTTACCGACGGCGCCAGCAACCGGTCCCTGGCCTTCGACCTGGTCTCGGACGAGAACCTGGACGGCCCGCTGTTCTCGCGGGACCGCCGCCTGGCCGAAATCGGCGTGACCGACACCATTGGCGTGAGCGTCTCCAACATCAGCCGGGGCTACTACGAATTCCTGGCCCTCTACGGGCGGTCGGGCAACGTGCTCACGCAGATCACCGGGGAACCCATTGACTACCCCACCAACGTGACCAACGGCTACGGCTACTTCACCACGCACATCCCCGACCTGCGGGTGTTTGACCTGAACCAGTACCAGTAGGGATTGATGGTGGCCGGGCCCACAAAAAAAGCACCGCCGGGAAAGCGGTGCTTTTGATCAGGCAATCTTTTTCATCCTTCCCACCATGGTCCTTATTCGCTTCTCAACGACTTGACGGGGTTGGTGAGGGCGGCCCGGATGGATTGGAAGCTGATGGTGAACAGGGCGATGCCCAGCGCCAGCAGGCCGGCGGCGGCAAATACCCACCAACTCATGTCTACCCGGTACACGAAGTTCTGCAACCACTGCCCCATGAAGTACCACGCCAGCGGTGCGGCCAGCAGGAAGGCAACGCCCACCAGTTTGAGGAAGTCCCTGGAGAGCAAGGCCACGATGCTGCCCACCGACGCCCCCAGCACCTTGCGGACGCCGATTTCCTTGGTGCGCTGCTGGGCCGTGAACGAAGCCAGCCCGAACAGGCCCAGGCAGGCCACGAAAATGGAAAGCCCCGTGAACACGCCGAACAGCCGGCCGAAGGTTACCTCCGCTTCGTACAACTTGGCGAACTCGTCGTCGAGGAACTTGTAGTCGAAGGGCCAGTTGGGCGCCAGTTTGGCCCACTTCTGCTCCAGGAAGCCCAGCGTGGCGGCCGTGTTCTCGGGGCGGATGCGGACCACGAACTCATTGAAGGCCGCCGGGAAGATGTGCAGCACCAGCGGTTCGATCTTCTGGTGGAACGATTTGAAGTGGAAGTCTTTGACCACGCCGATCACGCGGCCCCTTTTGATGGTGTCCGCCTCCGTCTTGCCCACCCACTTGTCCCAGTAGATTTCGCGGCCCAGCGCATCGGCGGGTTTGCCCCAGCCCAGGTCCTTCACGGCCGTTTCGTTGAGGATGAACGCTTCCTCCTCGTCGGTGCCGAACGATTCCGAGAAGTTGCGGCCGGCCACCATTTCCATGCCCATCGTGGGGATGTAGTTGTGCTCCACCAGGTACATGTTGATGCTGTACTGGTCGGCGCGGCCGGGCAGGTTGATCCCGTCGCCGGCGTGGGCGCCGCCCGGCACGCCGTAGCCCGCCGTGGCCGCCGTAACGTTCGGGTTGCGGAGCAGTTCCTGCCTGACGGCTTTGTAGTTCTGCTGCATCTCGTCGGTGCGCATGGGCAGGAACACGAGTTGCTCCTTGGCAAAGCCCAGGTTCTTCTGCTGGATGTAGCGGAGCTGGTTGAACACGATGCCCGTGGCGATGATGAGGGCGGTTGACACCACGAACTGCATCACCACCAGCACCTGCCGCAGCGAGTAACTGCCCTTGCCGCCCAGGCCCAGGTCGCCCTTCATCACCCGTACCGGCCGGAACGCCGACAGGAAAAACGCCGGGTAGCTGCCGGCCAGCAGCCCGACCACCACGGCCACGCCCAGCAGGGCCGCAATGCCCAGGGGTTGCAGCGCCACGCCCAGGCTCAGGTTTTTGCCCGACCAAGCGTTGAAGGCCGGCAGCGCCAGGGCCACCAGCACCAGCGACGCAACCAGGGCGATGAGGGCCAGGATCACCGACTCGCCCAGGAACTGCCCCACGAGTTGGGCCCGGTCGGCGCCGATCACTTTGCGCAGCCCTACTTCCTTGGCCCGCTGCGCCGAACGGGCCGTGCTCAGGTTCATGAAGTTGAAGCAGGCAATGAGGAGGGCAAACAGGGCAATGGCCGAAAAGGCGTACACGTAGCGGATGTCGCCGGTCTGGGCAATGTCGAATTCAAGCCCGACCGACCGCAGGTGCACGTCGCGGAGGGGTTGCAGGCGGGCTTCGTAACGTCCGCCGTCCAGTTCCGGCTCGGCGTACTGCTTGAGGAAAGCGGGCAGCTTGGCTTCCAGTTGGGCGGCCTGGTACCCTTTGGGCAGCAGCACGTAGGTGTAGGTCATCTGCCACCCCCAGCTTTCCAGCCGGGAGGCGGGCACGCCCCACACCTTGAGGAAGCCTAATGAACCCAACGCGTTGATCTTCAGGTGGGAGTACGACGGCAAATCCTTCAGCACGCCGGTGACGCGCATTTTATTGGAGCCGCCGAGGGTCAGTTCCTTGTTGAGCGGGTTCTCCTTGCCGAAGTATTTCCGGGCAATGGCTTCGGAGATGACCAGGTTGTTGGGGCCGTTGAGCGCCTCGCGGGGGTTGCCCAGGGCGAGGGGCAGCGAAAACACGTCAAAAATGGTGGAATCGGCCAGCAGGAAGCCTTTTTCGAAGTACTTCTTATCCTCGTACGTGACGAGTTGCTGCCGCAGGTCGAACAGCCGCACCTGGTGTTGTACTTCGGGGAATACCGTCTTCATGGTCGGCCCGAACGCCGGCGGGGTGCTGGCCATTGCGCGCTGGTGCCCGTCGGAGAACGAGGTGTTCTGGATGCGGTAGATGCGGTCGGCGTTGGCGTGGAAGGTGTCGTAACGCAGCTCGTCGCGCACGAAGAGAAAAATGGTGATGCAGCAGGCCAGGCCGATGGCCAGCCCCAGGATGTTGATGAGCGAATACCCTTTGTGACGTTGCAGGTTGCGCAGTGCAACGATGAAGTAATTTTTAAACATGGCGTGGGGGTTAAACAGTATCCGGGCAATGGGCAATGGTCATTGGTTGGTCTTTCGCAAACGATTTGCCAGGAGTGAGCGGGGGCGATGCAGGGGCCAGGGGTGCGTTTTTGGGCGGGTTCGTACAAAAAGGACTGTCCTAAAACGAACAGTATTTGTGCGTTTTAGGACAGCGAACCGGATTGACAATGAAGGTAGTAATGGGAAAAAGGGGTTACCACGGAGGGCCTGGCGTAGAGACGCGATTTATCGCGTCTTTCCGGAGGAAAGGGTTGCACACAAAGGCGCTTCAACAGCGCAAAGGAGACGCGTACGCCTTGCGTCCTTCGCGTCCCCTTTGCGCCCTTTGCGGTTCAGTTCTCTCTTTTCTCCGAAAAGACGCGATAAATCGCGTCTCTACGCAGGCCCTCCGTGGTGAATCTTACTCCTCCTCACCGCCTTCATTGTCGGTACAACCCATGACGAAGAAGCGATGAATCGCGCCGCTACGCCACCGTGTCGCGAGGTTGGGTGGCGTACTCGGAGGGGGTTACCTGGTAGAGTTCCTTGAAGCACTTGGCGAAGTACGACAAGTTGTTGAAACCCACCGTGTAGGCAATCTCCGAGATGTTGCCGCTGCGCTGGCTGATGAGCGAGGCCGCCCGCTTGAGGCGGAGGTTGCGCACGAATTCACTGGGCGACTGCCCGGTCAGCGCCTTGAGCTTGCGGTAGAGTTGCATCTTGCTCATCGCCATCTGTCTTTCGAGGTCTTCCACCGAAAACTCGGCTTCGCCCAGGTGCTCTTCCACCACGGCCAGGGCCTTTTGCAGGAACTGCTCGTCCACCGAGGCCAGGGTGATGTCTTTGGGCTGCAACTTCACCTCGCGACTGAACCGTTCGCGGAGCTGCCGGCGGCTTTCCACCAGGTTTTTGACCCGGGCCAGCAGTTCCACCGGGTGGAAAGGCTTGGTCACGTAGTCGTCGGCGCCGGTCTGGAACCCGCTGATGCGGCTTTCCACGGAGGCTTTGGCCGTGAGCAGGATCAGCGGAATGTGGCTCGTGCGGGGGTCCTGCCGGAGCCGGGTGCACAACTCCACGCCGTCCATGAGCGGCATCATCAGGTCGCTGATGACGATGTCGGGCACGGTGGCAATGGCCTGGGCGAGCCCGTCCTGGCCATTGACGGCCTCGGACACGGTGTAGCTGCCCGCAAAGATCTCCTTGATGTAGGAGCGGATTTCGTCGTTGTCCTCCACGACCAGCAGCAGCGGCAGCCCGTCGCCTTCCCCCGCCTTGGCCGGCGATTTGGCGGTTGCGGTGCCATTGGACGACGGTACGCTTTCCGGCTTGCGGGCCGGGAGGGTCCGGACGGGCACGGGCTGCGGCTCGGCGGCTTCGAGCAGCTTGCTGTCGGTGGGGCACGAGAGGAACAGCGGCAGGTGTACCGTGAAGCAGGCGCCTTCCCCGGGCCGGCTCTCCACGTGCAGCGTGCCGCGGTGCAGCGACACGAGTTCTTTCACCAGCGACAGCCCGATGCCGGAGCCTTCCTGTTCCCGGGTGGCCGAGCCGTCCACCTGGTAGAACCGGTCGAAAATCTTCGTCAGCTGGTCTTCGGCAATGCCCTTGCCGGTGTCCTGCACGGCAATGCGGACGTACTCGGCGGCCCCGCCCGGGGCAGCCCCGTCGGCGGGCACGGCGGCTTCGCTCACCCGGCCCAGCGACACGGTGACCTTGCCCCCGGCGCCGGTAAACTTGAGGGCGTTGGAAAGCAGGTTGCAAAGAATCTTTTCGACCTTGTCCTTGTCGAAGTAGCTGACCGGCGTTTCGGCTTCCACGCGCAGGGCCAGGTGGATGCCCCGGCTTTCGGCCAGCGAGGAAAACGACCCGGCCATCACCCGCACGAAGCGGCCCAGGTCGCCCCGCGACACTTCGAGCTTCACGCTGCCCGATTCGAGCCGCGAGAGGTCGAGGAGTTGGTTGATGAGCTGGAGCAGCCGCTGGGTGTTGCGGTGCATCACTTTGAGTTCGTGGCCGTGGCCCGCACCTAAGGCGGGGCTTGCCATCATTTTTTCGAGCGGCGCCAGGATGAGCGTGAGCGGCGTGCGGAACTCGTGCGAAATGTTGGCGAAGAAGCGCGACTTGAGGTTGTTGAGTTCGGCCAGTTTTTCGGATTCGATCCGTTCCAGCCGCAGGTCGTTCTGGAGGCGTTCTTCCATCATCTGCGCTTCCTGCTTCTGGATGAGCAGGTTGCGCTTGGCAAGGCGCCGGTTGGCGACGTAGCCCAGCCCGATGAGCAGCCCCACGAACCCCAGGCCGGTGTAGAGCCACCGCCGTTCGAGGCTCTGGTTGTTGATGACGGCGGCCTTGAGGGCGTTTTCCTGGCGCAGCAACTGGTTTTCCTGTTCCTTCCGCCCGTTTTCGTAGCGGGCCTGCATCTCGGCGATCTGCCGGCTGTTGCGTTCCTTGAAGATGGAGTCGTTGAGGGCCAGCCCGAGCTGCTGGTAGTGGTAAGCGTTGCGGAAGTCGCCGGTCTTGACGTACGCGTCGGCCATGCCCCGGTAGATGTTCACGCGGTCGGGCCGCAGGCCGGCTTCGAGGCTCACGGCCAGGGCCTCCCGCTGGCTGGCGAGGGCGTCGCCGTAGTTGCCCAGTTGGGTGTGCACGTCGCCCATGCGGCTGAGGGCCGTCACGATCATGTACTTGTTGCCCACCTCGCGGGCGGCGGCCAGGGCCTGCTTCTGGTAATCGAGGGCCTTGGCGTGGTTGCCCTGTTTGGCGTACACGTCGCCGATGGTGCGCAGCGAAAACGAGATCAGGTACTTGTCGTTGGTCTGTTCGTTGTTGCGCAGGGCCTTGAAGGAGTATTCGAGGGAGAGGGCGTACTTTTCCTGCTTGAGGTGCATGAACGCCAGGTTGTTGAGGGCGCGGCCCTGCAGGAGCTTGTCGCCCAGCTTTTCGCTCATGTGCAGCGCCTGGGTGAAGTAGGCCACCGCCTGCACGTAGTTCTCCTGTTCGTAGTACACCGAGGCGATGTTGATGGAAGCGTTCACGCTTTCCCAGGGATCGCGGGCCTTGTGGCTGAGCCGGAGGGCCTGCATGGACAGCGAGAGGGCCTTGTCGAGTTCGCCCCGGCGGTAGTGCACCCAACCCATGTTGTCGAGGGCCCGGGCGTGGCCGCGGTCGAACCCGAGGCTGTCGGCCAGGGTGCGGGCCTGTTCGGCGTACTGCATGGCCTTGTCGGGCTCCGAGTTGCGGTAGGCCACGGTGAGGGCGTTGAGCACGTGTACCCGGCCGGTGTCCAGGCGGGATGCATTCAATCGCTTGACCAGGCTGTCAATCGTGCGTTCCTGCGCCCGGGCGCCGATGCCGGCCGGCAGGAGCAGGAGACACAGGAGCAGCAGCCGGTTGAGGAGGTCGCTCTTTGTAGAAAGGATCATTGCAAAAACGGGTAACCGGAAAATGAAAGTCGCTACGGTGCAGCGGGTTACGCGGAAGTCATGCGTGCATCGCTGGTTTGCTTTGTTGGCCAGGGGCCCACCCATTCCCATGTAAAAGTTTCTCTAATTTAACCGATTGGCCAGTAATTGCCTACTTCTGGACGAAAGAATTGCAGGGACGGCGCCCAGCGCCGGGGAGCGGCGGCAGCCGGGCCTCCGGGCGGGACGGAATGGGTGCATCGGGTCGTTCATGAACCTGGGGTTTACGGATGGAATGTGCAACGGCGGGCAGCGGCGAACGGGAGTTCCCGGGGAACCCTGCGCCCCTGCCTCCGTTAGTAATACCTCGATCCGATAATATAACCACCTCCGCCGGAGAATATCCTATATTTTACATCCAACCACGCATCACCAACAACCCGATCTCCTATGATTCCAGCAAAAGGCTACGCTGCCCAGAATGCCCGGACGCCCCTGGCGCCCTTCCGTTTCGAACGCCGTGACGTGCGGCCCCGGGACGTGTCCATCCAAATCCAATACTGCGGGGTGTGCCACTCCGACCTGCACCAGATCCGCGATGAGTGGGGCGGCTCGATCTTCCCGATGGTGCCCGGCCACGAAATCGTGGGGCGGGTCAACCGCGTAGGCAGCCAGGTGACCAGGTACAAGGAGGGCGACCTGGTGGGCGTGGGCTGCCTGGTGGACTCGTGCCGCCGCTGCGACAACTGCCAGGAGGGCCTGGAACAGTACTGCACCAACGGCCACTCGCAAACCTACAACGGCCTCGAACAGGACAAGAAAACGCCCACGTACGGCGGCTACTCGGACCAGATCGTGGTGCACGAGGACTTCGTGCTGCGCGTATCCGACAAGCTGCCCCTGCCCAACGTGGCCCCGCTGCTCTGCGCGGGCATTACCACGTATTCGCCGCTGCGCCACTGGCAGGTCGGGGAAGGCCACCGGGTGGCGGTGCTCGGCCTGGGCGGCCTGGGGCACATGGCGGTCAAGTTTGCCGCTGCCTTCGGGGCGGAGGTGACCATGCTCAGCACGTCGCCGGGCAAGGAAGCCGACGCCAGGCGGCTGGGGGCGCACAAGTTCGTGCTTACCTCCGACGCGGCGCAGCTCAAGGCCATCCGCGGCTCCTTCGACTTCATCATTGATACAGTGTCGGCGCCGCACGACTACAACCTGTACCTGTCGCTGCTCCGCTCCGATGGCATCCACATTTGCGTGGGGGCGCCGCCCACGCCGGCCGAAATCGTGGGCTTCAACCTGATCGGGGCCCGCCGCAGCATTGCCGGTTCGATGATCGGGGGCCTGCCCGAAACGCAGGAAATGCTCGATTACTGCGCCGAACACAACATCGTTTCGGACGTGGAGGTGATCCCGATCAAAGACATTGACCAAGCCTACGAACGGATGCTCAAAGGCGACGTCCGCTACCGCTTCGTCATTGACATGGCAAGCCTGGAATGAGAATAAGGAGTGAGAAGCGAGGAGCGAGAATAAACTACCGCAAAGGGCGCAAAGAAGACGCAAATACCGCAAGGAGGATCAGCATTCACAGGATGGAAGGATTCACAGGATTGCGGCGCAGACGGACAGTACGCGTTTTCTTTGCGCCCTTTGCGTCTCTATTGCGATCCTTGCGGTTGGGTTCTTCTCTTTGCACCTTTGCGTGAAACCCTTTTCTCCGGGGTAAATCTTTTTTACCATAACTTTCCTGGTCAATCCACTTAACTCCTGATTATGCATACTTCCTCGCTGCAACAGAACATTCTCCAGGAACTGGAACGCGAACTGGTGATCACGCGCAAGGTGCTCGAACGCCTGCCCGAAGACAAGTTCGACTACACGCCGCACCCCAAATCCATGCCGCTCATCAAGCTGGCTACGCACATCGTGAACCTGCTGGGCCTCAAGTCGCTGATGGTGCGGGCCGACTACCGGGACTTTGCCGACCCCAACGCCCCCAAGCCGCCGCCTACGCCCACCACCCGGGCGCAACTGCTCGAACGCTTCGACGCCTACGCCGCCGACCTGCGCAAAGCCCTCGGGGAGTCGGACGACCAGCAACTGACGAACTCTTTCCAGCTCCGGGCCGGCGAAAAGGTGCTCATGGACCGGCCCCGCGGCGCGGCCCTGCGCATCATGGGCCTCAACCACAGCATTCACCACCGGGGCCAGCTCACCCTCTACCTCCGGCTGCTCGACGTACCGGTACCCGGCATCTACGGCCCCAGCGCCGACGAGCAGGGCGAATTTTAACGAAGCAGGCAGGGCGCAGGGCATCGCGCAACGGTTCATGCCATCCGCTGCACCATGTCCTGCGCCCCATCCTGCCAATTCCTTAATCCCGTAAATCCTGATCCGGTCTCCCTTCCTCCCTTTTCCGTTCTCCTTTTTTTCATCCCGGTCATCTTTTCATCAAGCCCATCAAGGTTCAGACCATCAAGTACATCAAGGTTCAGACAGCATCAAGGTTCAGACCTACTCCGACCGCAGCGCCTTCACCGGATTGGCCAGGGCAGCTTTGATGCTGTGAAAGCTGACCGTGCCCAGGGCCAGCAGCAGGGCCGCTGCCCCTACCCCGGCAAACACCCACCCGCTGACTTCCGTCCGGACGGGGTAATGATTCAGCCACTGCTGCACCAGGAACCAGGCCAGCGGCAGGGCGACGGCCAGGGCAATCAATACGAGCTTTACAAAACCTTTCGAAAGGGTGAGGATGATTCCCGTAATGCTGGCGCCCAGCACTTTGCGGATGCCGATCTCCTTGGTGCGTTGCTCGATCACGAGCAGGGCCACGGCAAACAACCCGAGGCACGACAACACAATGGTGAGGCCCGCCGCGAGGCTGAATACCTGCGAAAGCATTTTCTCGGATTCGTACCAGGCGTCCACGTTCTGGTCCAGGAACGAACCCATGAATTCGGTCTGCGGCGCCACTTCTTTCCACGCCCTTTGCAGTTTGTCCATCGCCCCCGCCAGGCTTTGCGGGGCGACGCGCACGAATACGTAGTGGATCGGGTCGGTGTGGGAGAGGCGCATGGTGATGGGCAGCGACTCGCTGGTGACCGCATACAGGTGGAAGTCGGACACTACCCCGATCACCTGGTACTTGGTGCCCTGGTCCTCGTCGTCCCCGAAAAGCTTGCCCACGGGGTCTTTCTCGCCCAGCATTTTGGCCATGCTTTCCGTGATGATGACGCGCCCCACCGAGTCGGAGGCATACGCCGGGTCGAACTCACGGCCGGCCAGCAGCTTGATATGGAGGGTTTTGAGGTAATCGTAGTCCACCACCAGCCAGTCCGAAGCGACTTTCTTGCCCCGGTATTTGAAATCAACCACTGACCGGACCGTAATGCGGTCTTTGCCCTTGCCCAGGTTGACCCCGCTGCCCGTCACGGCCAGCACCGCCGGGTCGGCCGCCAGCCGGTCGCGCAGGCGTTGGAGTACCTGCCGGCCGTCGGCGTGGTTGCCCACCGGGATGCTGATGACCTGTTCCTTCTCGAAGCCCAGCGGCTGACTGCGCAGGTAATCGAGTTGCTGCAACGCAATGACCGTGCAGCAGGCAAACAGGCTGGAAATCACGAACTGAACCACGAGCAGCCCGTTGCGCAGCACGCCCGGTTGTTTGAGCGATACTTTTCCCTTCAGCACCGCCACCGGGTTGAACTTGGTCATCTGCCAGGCCGGGTAACCGCCCGCCAGCAGGGTTACCGCGGCAAACATACCCAGCATCAGGGCCAGGAAACCGGGCTGAATCACGTAGCTCAGGTCCAGCCGCGCGTTGAAGGTGGCGTTGAAGGCCGGCAGGAGCAGGTAGGCCAGCATGGCGCCCACCACCAGGCTGGCCAGGTAAATAAGTACGGACTCTCCCCATATCTGGGTGAAAAGCTGCCCTTTGAGGGCGCCCAGCGTTTTGCGCACCCCCACTTCCCGGGCCCGGGTAAACGAACGGGCCACGCTCAGGTTGATAAAGTTGATGCAGGCGATCAACAACACGAACACGGCAATGCCCGCCAGCATGTAAATCATTGCCAAGGACCCGCCTTTGCCGCCGGATATTTCCCGGTTCAGGTGCACATCCGAAAGTTGCTGCAACCGCACGGCGAAGAGGTCGCCCCGCGCATCGGGTTTGGCGCCCTTGCTTTCCATTTCCTCCAACTTGTTTGGGAAATACTTATGGGTGAAGGGCTTCAGCCGTTTTTCAAAAGCTTCTTTGCTGGCGCCGGGAGCCAGCTTCACGAACACCCGGTGCGAATAGTTTTCCCATCGGCCCGACTGGTCGTGGTAGCCCGGCAGGTTCTCGATCCGCACCAGGGCCTCGTAAAAGATGGAGGAGTTGTAAGGCGCATCGGCCAGCACGCCGGTAACCACGTAGCCCCGACGGTTGCCTTCATTGGTGACCGTCAGTTGCTTGCCGATGGGGTCTTCTTCCCCGAATATTGCCCGGGCCAGGTCCTCACTGACCAGCATGCTGCTCAGGCCGTTCAGGGCGGTTTCCCGGTTGCCTTTCAGCAGGGGAAAAGAGAACATCCTGGTGAAATCGGGATCGGTAAAGTACACTTGCTTGTCGAGGTACTTGCCCCGGTATTCGATCAGGCTCTTGCGGACGGTCATTACCCGCGCGGCGGCTTCCACTTCCGGGTACTCGGCCTTCAGGGCGGGCATGAGGGGAAGCGGCATGGAACCGCTGCGGATGGCGCCTTCGGGGTCGTTGGCGAAGAAGTAGGTCTGGAAAATGCGGTCGCCGTCGGCGTGGAAGGAATCGTAGGTGAGTTGCAGGTACGCCATCAGCAACAGGAACAGGCTCGTGCAGAAGGCCACCGACAGGCCCGCTACGTTGATGGCGGTGTACTCCTTGCTCCGCCAGAGGGTGCGCAGGGCGATGGTCAGGTAACTTTTCAGCATGGGAAAGTGGTAAAAAGAAGGTTGTGAATAAGGGGTCTGTTTGCGTCTGATGGCAAAAGGCCGGGCAAAGCCCAGCACGTCGCGCCAGTAGCGGAAGCGGGCTTTGCGCAGGCCCACGCGACCCACCTGGTGGTCGAACTCTTCGTGGAGGTCTCCCTGCACTTCTTCCAGCAGGTGCGGGGCGCAGAACCAGCCCAGCAGTTGGTCGGCCAGCCGGGGCGGACGGGGAGCAGTTTCTTTTCGGGGCACGGGTTCAGTCAGTTTGGTGGGTGCTGATCAATTTTTGTCGTGCATCCCGCCCGGGATCAGGCGGAGTGTTTTACTCGCTTCGCAAACTCTTCACGGGGTTGGCCAGGGCGGCTTTGATGCTCTGGAAGCTCACCGTGCCCAGCACCGTCAGCAGCACGGCAACCCCGGTCCCGGCAAACACCCATGCGCTTAATTCGGTACGGATCGGGTAGTTGTCCAGCCACTGGCGCATGACGAACCAGGCCAGCGGCAGGGCGATGACCAGGGCCACCGCGGCCAGTTTCAGGAATCCCCGGGCCAGGGTAACGATGATGCCGGAAATGCTGGCGCCCAGCACCTTGCGGATGCCGATCTCCTTGGTGCGCTGCTCGATCACCAGCAGGGCCACGGCAAACAGGCCCAGGCACGAGAGCACCAGGGCAATGCCGGCCGCCAGCCCGAACACCTGCGCAATCATTTCTTCCTCCCGGTACAGGGCGTCCATGTTCTCGTCGAGGAACGAACCCAGGAATTCCGCGCCCGGCGCTACTTCCTGCATCACGCCCTTCAGCTTCTCCATGGAGCCCGCCAGGCTTTGCGGGGCCACGCGCACCAACGCGTAGTTGATGGACTCTTCCTTTGACACGTGCAGGGCAATGGGCTGGGTCTGGTTGGTCAGGGCGTACAGGTAGATGTCGGGGATGACCCCGATGATGGGGCCGGGCGAATCGTCGTCAAACAGGGTGCCGACGGGGTTTTGCTCGCCCAGCTTCTTGGCCAGGCTTTCGGTGATGATCACCCCGGCCGTGGAATCGGCGGTGTGGGCGGGGTTGAAGTCGCGGCCGGCCAGCAGTTTGATGTTCAAGGTCTTCAGGTAGTCGTAATCCACCAGCAGCCAGTCGGTGGCGTACTGCTTGCCCCGGTGGGTGAACGAAACGTTGGACCGGGAAGTAGACCGGTCCTTGCCCTTGCCCAGCGATCCGCCCGTGCCGGTGATGGCGATCACCGCCGGGTCGCCGGCCAGCCGGTCGCGCAGGCGTTGCAGGATCTGGCGGCCGTTGCCCGACCGGCCCGCCTTGCCCAGCGGAATGCTGATGACCTCTTCCTGCGCAAACCCGGTGGGCATCTGGCGCAGGTGGTCGAATTGCCGCACGGCTACCAGCGTGCAGCAGGCGAGCAGGGTAGCCATTGCAAATTGCGTCACGAGCAGCGCGTTGCGCAGAACGCCGGGGCGTTTCAGCGTGAGTTTGCCCTTGAGCACGGCCACCGGGTTGAACCTTGCCATCTGCCAGGCCGGGTACCCGCCGGCAATGCCGGTCACCAGGGCGAACATGCCCACCACCACGGCCACGGGGCCGGGCCGGAGCACAAAGGCGAGATCAAGGTCCGCGTTGAAGGTAGCATTGAACACCGGCAGCAGCAGGCAGGCCAGCGCGGCCCCGGCCACGAACCCGATCAGGCAGACCAGCGTGGCCTCGCCCCAGATTTGGGTGAACAACTGGCCCTTCCGGGCTCCCAGCGTTTTGCGCACGCCTACTTCGCGGGCCCGGATGAAGGAACGGGCAATGCTCAGGTTGATGAAGTTGAAGCAGGCGATCAGCAGGATGAAGAAGCCGACGCCCATCAGTGCGTACAGCAGCGCCGCGGGCGGGCCTTTGGCAACCACCGAACCCACGCGGATTTTCGAAATGTGCTCCAGCCGCACGGCAAACACGTCGCCCTGCGCGTCGGGTTTGGCGCCGCGTTTCGCCAGGTTCTCCAGGGTGCCCGGGAAGTACTTGGCGACAAACGGCTTCAGCCGTTTTTCCAGTGCGGCCTTGTCGGCGTCCGGCGTCAGCTTCACGAACACGGGGTGGTTGAACGTTTGCCAGTCGTCTTTGTAGGCATGGTAGTCGGGCAGGTTCTCCACGCGGATCAGGGCGTCGTACCGCACCGACGAGTTGAGGGGGGCGTCGGCCAGCACGCCGGTCACGGTGTAGGTCTTGCGGTTGCCTTCCCCGCCGATGGCAACGCCCTTGCCCAGCGGGTCCTGGCCGCCAAACAGGGCTTTTGCCGTGCTTTCGCTGAGCACGACGCTGCCCAGTTCGCGCAGGGCGGTCTGGCGGTTACCGCTGAGCAGCGGGAAGGAAAACACCTCCAGGAAATCCGGATCGGTAAGCGTAAGCGCCTTGTCCAGGTGTTTTTCGCCGTACGCCACGCCGTTCAGGCTCCTGCCGCCCCACATCACCCGCACGGCGCCTTCCACTTCCGGGAATTCGGCTTTCAGCGCCGGCGCAAAGGGCAAGGGCATTTCCCGGGCCGCATCGGGCCGTTCCGGGTCGTTCGAGAAAGCGTAGGACAGGAAGAGCCGGTCGCCGTCGCGGTGGAAGGAATCGTACGAAAACTGGTGGTACACCGTCAGGAACAGGTACACGCAGATGCAGAAGGCCACCGAGAGGCCCACTGCGTTGATGGCGGTGTACCCCTTGCTCCGCCAGAGCGTGCGCAGGGCGATGGTCAGGTAACTTCGCAGCATGGGAAAGTGGTAAAAAGAAGGTGGAGGGTAAGGGGTCTGTTTGCGTTTCATGGCGAAGGGCTTGGCAAAGCCCAATACATCCCGCCAGTAACGGAAGCGGGCTTTGCGCAGGCCCACGCGACCCACCTGGTAGTCGAACTCTTCGTGGAGGTCGCCCTGCACTTCTTCCAGCAGGTGCGGGGCGCAGAACCACCCCAGCAGTTGGTCGGCCAGCCGGGGCGGACGGGGCGCGTTGGTTTTTGCCTGTTTGCTCATGAAACGGGTTGATTGTGCGTACGTTCGATCATTCCTGCCCCCTGCACATCCGGGTTGGGGCGTTCACCTGCCCGCTACTCGTCCCGCAGGTTTTTCACGGGGTTGGCAACGGCCGCCTTTACGGATTGAAAACTGACCGTCAGCAGGGCAACGCCTACGGCAAGGGAACCCGTCAGGGCGAACACCGACCACTCAACCGGAATGCGGTAGGCGTACGCTTCCAGCCACCGGTTCATGCCGTACCAGGCGATGGGCACCGATACCAGGAAGGCCAGACCGACGAGTTTGAGAAAATCCCGCGACAGCATGGTCACGATGCCCAGCACCGAAGCGCCCAGCACTTTCCGGATGCCGATCTCCTTCTTTTTGGTTTGCGCCACGAAGGTAGCCAGGCCGAACAGTCCCAGGCAGGAGATGAACACGGCCACCCCGGCCAGCACCCGGAAGATCTGCCCGATCCGCTGCTCGGTCTGGTATAACCGGTCAAACTCCTGGTCGAGGAAAGAATACTCGAAGGGATAGGCCGGATTGTACTGCTTCCAGATTCTTTCGGCGGCGGCAATGGCTTTCGGGGCACCGTGCGCAGTCGTGCGGACGCACATTTGCCTGGTGAACCGGGGTCCCCAAAAAAGGATGCAGGGTTCTATTTTCTGTTGCATCTTCTTGAAGTGGAAGTCGCTGACCACGCCGGCAATCACGCCTTCCCGGTCCTGCAGTTTGAAACGCTTGCCCACCGGGTCTTTGATTCCCATTTCCCGGATGGCCGTCTCGTTGAGGAGGAAGTGACTCGAATCCGCCGGCGTGCCCGTGAATCCTTTGCCCTGCACCAGCTTCAGTCCCATCGTCGGCAGAAAATCCCTTTCCACGGCCAACTGCGTGATCAGGAAGGTCATGCCGGGGGGTTTGCCATCCCACTCATTCCGGGTGGTGTTTGACCACAGTTCCATCAGGTTGCCGGACCATATTGCCGTAACGGCCCGCACGTCCGGCTCCCGCAGCAACTCGTCGCGCACCGACTGGTAATGGCCCCGCATGTCCCGCATGTCGAACCGGAAAACGTTTTCCTTGTCGTAACCCAGGTTTTTCGCCTGGATGTAGCCTAGTTGCCGCCCGATCACGAACGTGCCGGTGAGCAGCACCATGGAAACCACAAACTGGGTGGACACCAGTATTTTGCGCAGGGCCCCTGCGTTGCCGCCCGGTATCCCGCCGCCTTTGATGGCCGGCAACGGCCGGAACGACGACAGCAGCAGCGCCGGGTAGATGCCCGCAACCAGCAGCACCCCGGCCAGCAACGCCCCCAGCAGGCCGGCCAGGTCCGGATCGAACACGTGGAAGCGTTGCGCCTTCCCGGCAACCTGGTTGTATGCCGGCAGCAACAGGTACACCAGCCCGATGCTCACCAGGAAAGCCAGCCCGAACAGCAGCGCCGACTCGCACAAAAACTGCCCGAACAACTGGGCCTTGCTGGCGCCGATGATCTTTCTGACGCCTACTTCCCCGGCCCGGCCCGCCGCCCGCGCCGTCACCAGGTTCACGTAGTTGAAACAGGCAATCACCAGGATGGCAATCCCCGTCAGCATCAGGATGCGGACGGTCTGCATGGTTCCTTCGGTGCCGTCGGGCTTGTACAGGTGCAGTTGCGAAAGCGGTTGCAGGGAATAGCGGAGGGTTTTGGTCATTTCGTCCGACCAGTTCTGCTTGTGGATGGCAGTCAGTTTGGCGGCTACGGTTTGCGGCGCGGCGCGGGCGTCGAGTTGGAGGTAGGTATCGTAGTCGTAACTCTGCCAGTCGCCGTCGTAGTCATAGCCGCCGGCCGCCGGCCCGGCATTGGCGTAATACTCGTTGATGATCGAGAAAGGAAAGAAAAAGTCGTACTGGATGTCGGAATTCGGTGGCAGGTCAGCCACCACGCCACTGACCAGGTAGGTGTCCCTGACGTCAACCCGGATTGATTTGCCCAAGGGGTTTTCGTCACCGAAATACTTGCGGGCCACGCTTTGGGTGATTACCACGGAGCGGTTGCCGGCAAAGGGTTTAGCCGGGTTGCCGCTCACCAGCGGGAAATCGAACATGGTGAAGAAGCTGGCATCCACGAAGGCGGAATTCTTCTCGCTGAAGGTTTTGTTCCCGGTGCTGAACAGGGAAACTTCCCAGTTTCGGGTGATCCGGGTAGCGGATTTGACCTCGGCCAGGTTGTTGAGGGCAGCGGCAGCAACGGCGGGAGGCGTGGTGGAAAAGTGCCTGGCTACGCCGTCGGTTTCGAAGTTGGCTACGGCGCGGTAAATATTGGGCGCATTCCGGTGAAAGGCATTGTAGCTCCTTTCGTCCTGCACCCACAGCAAAAGCAGGATCGCAGCGGTCAGGCCAACGGCCAGCCCCATCACGTTGGTGAGGGCATAAGATTTGTCTTTCCGGAGACTCCGCCAGGCGATCTTGAAGTAGTTGTTGAGCATAGCCGTAACGAGTAAAGCGGATGAGGCGTGAGGACTGTTTTTTCTTTTCAGGGCAAAAGGCCTGGCAAAGCCCAGCACGTCGCGCCAGTAGCGGAGGCGGGCCTTGCGCAGACCCACCCGTGGTACCTGGTGGCCGAACTCTTCGTGGAGGTCGCCCTGCACTTCTTCCAGCAGGTGCGGGGCGCAGAACCAGCCCAGCAGCCGGTCGGCCAGCCGGGGCGGCTGGGGGGTCTGGTCCGGTTTCATAGGCCGAAGGAAGGGGTGAGGGGACGCGGCAGCAGGTTCCACAACTGGGCGCGTACGGCCTGGATGTCGAGCAGGGTTTGTTCGCCGTACGGCGAGATGGTGAACAGTCGCTTGCGCCGGCCGCCCCGTTCGGCGGTGGCCTCGCCCATCTTCGAAGTGACCATGCCCTTTTCTTCCAGCCGGTGCAGGGCCGCGTGTACCTGGTTGAGGCGCACCGGCCGGCCCGTCTGCTCCGTGATCTCGTGCGTGATCTTCACGCCGTACGCCTGCCCTTCGAGCACGGCCACCGTCAGCAGTACGATTTCTTCAAATTCGCCTAAGTAGGTTCGCTTCATGCGGAATAGGTTGTAGAAGGCGTTTTTCTGTTTTCAATTGTACCAGGGAGACACGGAGGGAGGAGCGTATTGAGTGTTGGGTATTGAGTACTGGGTATTGAGAAAACTTAACCGCAAGGATCGCAATGGAGACGCAAAGCACGCAAGGAGTACGCGTACCTCTTTGCGCCCTTTGCGGTTAAGTTCCTTCTCACTCCTCACTTCCCGCTCCTCACTTCTTTTTCTCCGTGTCTCCGTTCATTAACTCTATTTTTGCTGAGCAAATGCTTTGCCAGAAAAGCAAAAAGCCCTTGTCGTCTCAAACAAGGGCTTTCGGCAATGGGCAAGCGTTACTTTTTGTGCGGATGCGGACAGGCATTGTCCGGAAAAGGCGCGGCGAACGCCGGCTCACCTCTTCGCCAAACCAACCTCCTGCCATCCATCTTTTTCATCCTGTTCATCTTCATTCTACTCACCAAGCTTTTACCAAGGTCCTACCGGGCGCTGGCTTTGGGTTCGCCGACGTAGCGTTCCATGAATTCGTAGATGCGCAGGATGCGGTCGAGGCGCTGGCGGACGTTGCCGGTACGGCTCAGTTCGTGGGTGGCGCCGGGCACGCGTACGTACTCCACCTCCCGGCCCAGCACCTTGAGGCTTTTGTAGAGCATTTCGCTCTGCGAGACGCCCGTGCGCAGGTCATTCTCGCCGTGCTTGATGAGCAGGGGCGTGCGGATCTGGTCCACGTAGGTGAGCGGCGAGTTGACGTCCAGCACCTTCTTGATGTCGTCCTGCCAGGGGTAGCCGCCGAAGTAGTTGGGCACGAGCCGCCAGGCGTTGGCTTCGCCCATGAACGTAGTGAGGTCGTACACGCCCCGCTGGGCAAAGGCGGCCTTGAACCGGTGGTCGTGGGCAATGATCCAGGCCGTGAGGTAGCCGGCGTACGAGCCGCCCGTGATCACCTGCCGGCTGGTGTCCACCCATGCCGCCCGGGCCGCTTCGGTGGCCGCGGCGAGCACGTCGCTTGCCGGGCCGCTCCCCCAGTCCTGGTAGTTGGCCCGCAGGAAGTCGAAGC
>CADCTQ010000127.1:17012-44907 GCA_902805615.1 uncultured Cytophagales bacterium | reverse complement strand
GGCTACGCTGCTCTTGAGTTGGTTGGCTACCCCCGACAGGTTGCGGCCCGTGTCGGATACCTCGTTCATGGACTTGTTGAGTTCGCGGGAGGAGCTTGCCACTTCCTGCGTGCCGGAAGCCGTTTCTTCGGCCACCACCACGATCTTCTCGATGTTCTTGACCACCACGTTGATGCTGCCCTGCTGCTCCTTGGTGGCCGTGAGCACCTGCTTGGAGAGCTGGAGCGTATCCACGCTGGAAGTGTGAATGCTCTCGAACACGGCTTCGGCCTCGCGGGTGGCTTTGGTGCCGTTCTCCACGTTGGTCTTCATCTTGTCAATGGCCTTGGTGGCCCCGGCCGTATCCTTCTGCACGTCCTTCACCACGCGTTCAATCTCCACGGCCGAGCGGCGCGAATCTTCGGCCAGCTTGCGGATTTCGTCGGCCACTACGGCAAAGCCGCGTCCGGCGTCCCCGGCCCGGGCGGCCTCAATGGCGGCGTTGAGGGCCAGCAGGTTCGTCTGCGAGGCAATGTCGGTGATTACGTTGAGCGTGCGGGAAATCTCCTCGGAGCGGTTGGTAAGCACGTCAATGGAAGTAGACGTCGTGTCGGCCGACCGGGTAATTTCGTGCATGTTTTCCACCACGGCACGGATGATGCGCAGGCCGTCGTTGCAACTGTTCTGGCCCTTCTCGGCGGCCTTGGTGATGATGTCGGCCTTGCCGCCCATGTCGTTGGACGACCGCAGGATGTCTTCGACCAGCTTGGACGATTCGTCGGTGCGCAGGGCCTGCTCCTGGGCGCCTTCGGCCATCTGCGAGATGGCGGCGGCTACCTCGGTGGTGCTCTTCTTCATGCTTTCGGCGCGTTCGAGCATCTGGGCCGACGAGGAAGCCACCGTAAAGGCGTTCTCCTCGATGCCGCGGATCAGTTTGTTGATGTTGCGGATGGCAATGTTGAGGGCGTTGGACAGGTCGGCCAGGTCGCCGGTGGCGTTCATGGCGAAGGTCTGCGTGAGGTCGCCCATGGACATAGCCGTCACGATGCGGTTGATTTCCAGTACCGGCTCGGAAATGTTCTTGAGCAGTTGGTTGAGCGACTCGCCCAGGTCCTTCCAGGCGCCTTCCACGCCGGCCAGCTTGAGCCGTTCGCGGAGCTGGCCTTCGGTGCCGGCCAGGTACACCACGCGGTTCACTTCCGTCACGATGCCTTTGATGGTGTCGCGCAGGTCTTCGAGGTCGCCCGTCACCTTGGCAATGTCGCCCTCCAGCTTCACGCCGTTGAGGCTCATGGTCGTTTCGAGGTTGCCCTTCTTGAGGTCGTCAATGAAGCGGGTGGAAGCCTGGAAGCCGAGTGAGAAGGCCGTGATGTCATTGGCCAGCTTGATGAACTTGACGATCTGGTTGTGTTCGTTGTACACCGGCGTGTAGGTGGCCGTCATCCACACTTCGCGGCCGTTGCGGGCCAGGCGCTTGAATTCACCCTTCTGCGACTGCCCGGCGTTGAGTTGCCGCCAGAACTCCTGGTACTCATTGGTACGGGTGTGGGTGGCGTCCACGAACGTGCGGTGGTGCTTGCCCTTGATCTCATCCAGTTCGTAACCCATCAGTTGCAGGAACAGGTCGTTGGCCGTGAGCACGTTGCCCTGTTTGTCGAATTCGATGTAGGCGTAGGAAGCGTTGATGGCGTTGATCTGGCCGGTCATCTGCACGTCTTTGCGGCGCATTTCCTCCTGGGTAGCCTGCATCTCCTCCACGTTCTGCTGCATTTCTTCGCTCTGGGCGTGCATGGCCTCGGCCTGCTGCTGGGCTTCCTGCAACATGCGGTTGATCTTGGCTTCCTGGTCTTTCTGCTCGGTGATGTCGTAACGCACCCCGATGTACTTCACCGGCTTGCCCTGCTCGTTGAGCACGGGGGTGATGGTGGCGGCTACCCAGTAGTAAGAGCCGTCCTTGGCGCGGTTCTTAATCTCGCCTTTCCACACCTGGCCCTTGGAGATCGTGGACCACAGGTCTTTGAAGAGGGCTTCGGGCATGTCGGGGTGGCGCACGATGCTCTGCTTCTGGCCGATCAGCTCCTCGCGGGTGTACTTGGCCAGGCGGCAGAATTCGTCGTTGACGGCCAGGATGATGCCCTTGGTATCTACTTCGGAAACGATGGAGGCGTTGTTGAGGGCGGACATTTGTCCCGTCAGTTCGATCTGGTTCCCAATCATCTCCTCCACGTTGCGGCGCATTTCTTCTTCCTGGCGCAGCAGGGTCTGGGCCTGCTCCTGCGAAGAAGCCAGCAGGCTTTCCATCTCGGCGGTTCTGGCCTGTACTTTGGCTTCCAGCTCCTGCTGGAAGGTGTTCAAATCCTTGAGGGCCTGGATGTCAATGAGGGAGCCGGCCACGCGCAGGGGCTTGCCGTTCTCGTCGCGTACCGTATTGCCCACGGCGCGGAACCACTTGTACTCGCCGCTTCTGAGCTTCAGTTGGTACTCCACGTCGTAGGGCGTCTGGCCCGAGAGGTCCAGCAGGTGCGCATTGAAGGCTTCCAGCGTGGGTCCTTTGTGGTCGGGGTGCAGCAGGTTGGCCCAGGAGTCGAGGCGGTTGGGGAAATCCTGTTCGTTGGTATAGCCGACCATGTGGCGGAAGCGGTCGGCCCACCAGAACGGCGTATCGTCGCTGAACACCAGGTTGTCGGGCACGGTCATGTCCCACAGACCTTCCGTGCTGGTCTGGGTCACCAGGTTGAGCCGCTGTAGAATGTGGGCCGTTTCGGCCTGCTTTTTAGCCATTTCCTCCTGAGTGGCCCGCATTTCCACGGCCTGCTGCTGCGAAGCGGCCAGCAAGCGTTCCATCTCGGCGGTTCTTTCCTGCACCTTGGCTTCGAGTTGAAGCTGGAACTCGTGCAGGTCTTTGAGGGCCTGGATGTCAATGAGCGTACCGGCCACGCGCAGGGGTTTGCCGTTCTGGTCGCGTACGGTGTTGCCCACGGCGCGGAACCACTTGTACTCGCCGTTTCTAAGCTTCAGTTGGTACTCTACGTCGTAGGGCGTCTGGCCCGAGAGGTCCAGCAGGTGCGCATTGAAGGCTTCCAGCGTAGCGGCCTTGTGGTCGGGGTGCAGCAGGTTGGCCCAGGAGTCGAGGCGGTTGGGGAAGTCTTGTTCGTTGGTGTAGCCGACCATGTGGCGGAAGCGGTCGGCCCACCAGAACGGCGTGTCGTCGCTGAACACCAGGTTGTCGGGCACGGCCATGTCCCACACGCCTTCCGTGGTGGTTTGGGTCACCAGGTTGAATCTTTGCAGGGTGGCCCCCATTTCTTCGGCCTGCTTTTGGGAAGTGGCCAGCAGTTCCTCGGCTTTGCGCCGGGCATCCGTCACTTCGGTGATGTCGCGGGCGAAGATGGCAACGGCGATGATCCGGCCGTCCTCGCCACGGAGCGGGGAATGCTGAACGGTATAGTGCTTTTGGGTGCCTTCAAGCACGATGGCGTCGGGCGTTTCGATGCTTTCGCCGGCAAACACCCGGTCGTACAGGGCTTTTTTGCCGGCCTTGGCGGCGGCGGGAAACATGCTGAAGATGTCGAAGCCCTTGTTGGCCCGCAGCCCGAGTGCTTCCAGCGTGGCGGCGAAAAATTTGTTGTAGTTGACCAGCCGGTACTCCCGGTCAATGGTCAGGATGGAGTCGTTCGATACATTCAGCAGCTCGTTGAGGTACTGCTCCTGGTTCTGGGTTTCGCGCAGCACCCGCTGGATTTCTTCCTGCACGGCCGTGGTGCTTTCCACCTGCTGGTGCAGGGCGTCACTCTGCGACTTGACGTGATTGTTCAGCCGGTTCATCTCCAGGACGTCCTGCTTGGCCTGGGTGATGTTGCTGGCGAGCTTGATCACTTTGATAACCTGTCCCTTCGCGTTGGTGATCGGGGTGTAGTTGCCGGCCAGCCACACTTCGGCGCCGGATTTGGTAAAACGCTTGAACTCGCCCTTCTGGAACTCCCCGTTGTTCAAAGACGCCCAAAACTGTGCGTAGTCAGAACTTTTGGCCTGCTTGGCGTCCACGAAGATGCGGTGGTGCTTGCCTTCGATTTCGGCGGCTTCGTAGCCCATCCAGTGCAGGAAGGTGGGGTTGGCAAACAGAACGTTTCCCTTTTTGTCGAACTCGATGTAGGCGTACGAAGCATTGACGGCCTTGAGCAGGCCCTCCACCTGGATGTTGGCCATTTGGTTGTTGCCGGCGTTCCCGTTTTGGAGCGTGTTCACGTTTTCCATAATCTATTGCTGCTGTTGCTGAATGTTTAAATACTCTTTCAAGCGGGTGCTACTCCGAAAGCGTTGGGCTGGTATTGGGCACAAAAAGGACCACGGGCCGCACCCCGGAGGGCACGGCCGGCAAGCGTTACCGGCAACGAAAGGATTGCAGACAGGCGGCTTAAAAAAATATTCTTCGGTTCTCCAAAAGTAGGGCAACGACCGTAAACAACTGCTTTAAACAGAACGGATTACGCATTGTGTAATATTTGGGGGAAAGAAGCAAAAAACCGCGCGGGTTACCCGTGCCGACCCGGCTTGGCAGAGCCGCCACGGGGCCGGGCGGGTGACCAGCCGCCGCCCGGTACCGGGCCGTAAACGGATGGGAACGTGCCATGAAAGGCGTAACGGCACCGGCAAGGGCCTTTCGGGGGCGTTAGAAATACGATACGCTACCACTGCGCCGCGTGCACCGCCTCCGGGCAAGGCTGGACCGGCGCGTAGGGTGCGGCGCAAAAAAGGAGAAAAAGCGGGGCGGAAACCCGGGCACCGGTGCGCCCCGGGTGGGAATATTACTTGCGGGTCCTCAAGTCGTCCCGCCGCCCCGGTTACTTCTTACGACACCACCGGGGCCCGCCGGAACGGTTTGCTTTCGTCGAACAGTTTGCGGTAGGTGATGTGCGTCTTGCAGGCTTTGCCGCCCATGATCTCCACCATCTTCATCATGGTGGGGTGGAAGTCGCCGATCCAGTTCATCTCGAAATCCTGGTAGTGCTGGCCGGGCACCTGCACGTGCTTGCCGGCGGCGGCCACAATGGCGCTTTCGAGGCCCTTGCCCTGGAACTCGGGAATGAACCCGAACACGAGGCCGAACATTTTGGTGCAGGTGCGGCGCCGGCGGTGCCACAGGAACTTGACGATGCCGGGCAGGTCGAGCTTGCCGTTCACGTGTTTGAAAATCTGGTTCATCTCGGGCAGCATCACGAAGAAGCCCACGGGTTCTTCCTTATAATAAGCGAACCACACAATGTCCTCGTCGAGGATGGGCTTGAACTCCTGCATCACGGCCCGGAGCTGGTCGGGCGTCATTTCGGGCACGTCGCCGCGGTTCGCCCAGGCCTTGTTGTAGATGGTGCGGAAATCCTCGCCGTACTTGCCGAGCTTGTCTTTTTCGATGTGCCGGAAGGCGTAATCCGGGTTGGCGAAAATGCGTTCGGCCTTCCGGATCACGATGGGGTGCAGGGGTTCCATCACCTTGCGGAAGTACGTGTACTGCCGGTAGTAGTCGCGGAACCCGTAGGCTTCGAACAGGCCGCGGTAGTACGGGTGGTGGTAGAACATGCCGTAGTTGGGCTCGGTGAAACCCTCGACCAGCAGTCCCCACCACTTGTTGCGGTCACCGAAGTTGATGGGGCCGTCCATGGCTTCCATGCCGCGGGCCTGCAACCATTCCCGGCAGGCGTCGAAGAGCTGAAACGCCGTTTCGCGGTGGTTGATGCACTCGAAAAAGCCCATGCCCCCGGTGGGCTGGTCGTAGGTGTACGCGTTGTTGCGGTTGATGAAGGCGGCTACCCGGCCCACGGTTTCGCCGTTGCCGTTCTGAATGATCCAGCGGGTGCATTCGCCGTGGGCGAAGAACTTGTTTTTGGCCGGGTCAAACACGGCGTTGATGTCCTGGTCGAGCGGGCGAATCCAGTTGGGGTCGTTTTTGTAGAGCCGGACGGGCAGGCGGAGAAAGTCTTTCCGGTGGGCAGGGGTGCTCACTTCGATCAGGTGCATAAGCGGTTTTGGGGGATAAAAACCGAAAATTAAGGCACGGCGGGCGATAAACAAAAAGGCAGCCCGTGGGGCCGCCTCTTGTGGCAATCGTGGTTGCAACGATACGGTTGCTTACGCGTGCAGCGTCTTGAAGGTGCTCACTTTGTTGTAAGCCTCCTGGATGGCGCTGTACTGCCGTCTTACAATGGCTTCCACGTTGGTGGGCAGCGTTTGCTGCAACGCTTTTTCGTACGTTTCGAGGGCGGCCTTGTCGCCGCGCTGGCACTCATCCAGGATGGCGGTGGTGCCGCCGCTGGTGAACGCCGATTTGATGTTGATCCAGCCGCGGTGCAGCGTGCCGAGCAGGCTCTCGCCGGCATCGGGGTCGCGGCCCATCAGGTTGGCTTCGCGCTCCAGTTCGGCGGAGAACTGGGTGCGCTGCTGGGAGTAGGCGTTGAACAACGTCTTGTACTCGAGGTTGTCTACGTCTTCCGCGGCGGTCTTGTAACCGTGCGCGCCGTCATTGCATATTTGGATCAGATCTTCCAGTACGGAAACGATTTGTTTGCTATTACCTGCTGAGGGTGCCATAGGCGTAAATTGGTTTGTTTAGAGTTTATTACTTTGTATCCCTTCATACGAAAAGAAGCGGCGCAGGTTTACATTGGGGCGGGTGCCGCGCTGTAAAACCATTGCAGCACGTATGCCGTACGTTGCCACACACCAACACCTTCATGCAGCAAGCCCAGCCTTTGCCCGGTCCTCTCCTTTTTCCCCGTTCGGCCCGCTACAACCGCGAGTGGGTCGTGAGCAATTCCATCGGCGAAAACGTGCTCTACAACCTCGAAAGCCTCACCGAAGTGCTCCGCATCCGGCCGGGAATGCGGGTGCTGGACCTGGCCTGCGGCAAGGCCGTGAGCAGCATCTTCATGGCCCGGGAGTTCGACGTGCAGGTGTGGGCCGTGGACAACGCCGTGCCCGCCACCGACAACTACCGGCGCATCTGCGAAAATGACTGCGAGAACAAGGTATTTCCCCTGCAAGTGGATGCCCGCCGGCTGCCCTTCCCCAAGGGCTTTTTCGACCTGGTGGTGGTCATTGACTCGTACACGTACTTCGGCACCGACGACAAGTACCTGCCGTACCTGTGCAAGTTCCTCAAGCCCGGCGGCCAGGTCGGGCTGGTGGACGTGTGCTTCCGGCGGGAGATCGAAACCTTCGACGAGGTGCCGGCTTTCCTGCGGCCCGACTACCAGTCGTACTGGTACTTCGTGCACGCCATTGACTGGTGGAAGAAACTGTGGGAAAAAACGGGGTTGGTACGCGTAACGGCGGCCGAGGAACTGCCCCAGGCCGACTTCATCCGCCGGGAATACATCCAGGACTACAAGGACGCCTCCCGGGAGCCCTTCGTCAAGGCCATTGCCCGCGACACCGAAAACATCATTACCTTTTTCCGCCTCGTGGGCCAGCGCACCGGCAAGGGTGTAAAGCTACAGGAGTACGCGAAGCAGGAGTAGGCAGTGGGCAGTAGGCAACAGGCAGTAAGCAGGCGGCAGTACGTAATCGTCAAAATTCGCGTTCAGCTTACTGCCTATTGCCGACTGCTTACTGCCTGTTGTCACAACAAATCCTGGTACTCCGGGTGGCGTTTGATGAAGGACGACATGTACTGGCAGGTGGCGACGACCGTGTAGCCGTTTTCCCGGGCGTACCCCAGGGCGGTGGTCGCCATCTTTTCGGCGATCTTCATGTTGCGCAGTTCGTTCTCCACGTAGGTGTGGTTGAAATTGATGACTTTTTCCTGGGGCCGGCTGTAGGTCAGTTCGGCGTCTACCTCCTTGCCGTCGAGTTCGGCGAAAAAGCGTTGCTCTTCGGTATCGTGCTGGATTGTGAGGTTGTTCATGGTTGAAGTGGTAAGGTAAAGCGTTGGAGAATTGGGTAAAGTCTGTAGAGACGCCATTCATGGCGTCTTTTTAAAATTCACCACGGAGACCCGGAGATTTCACGCAAAGTCGCAAAGGAAGAACGCAAAGGGCGCAAAGAGGTTCACGTTTTCCTTGCGCCCCTTGCGGGTCAGTTCCTTTCTTTGCGTCCTTTGCGCTGCTGAAGCGCCTTTGCGTGAAACCTTTTCTCCAAGAAGACGCGATGAATCGCGTCTCTACGCCAGGCCCTTCGTGTCTCCGTGGTAAATCTTAAATTCAATTACAAGTCAGCCATCAGCCGCTCCAGAATCTCCTGGGCGGCGGCCGAAATGACCGTGCCGGGACCATAGATGCCGGCCACCCCGGCTTCCCGCAGGAAACCGTAGTCCGACGGCGGAATCACCCCGCCCACGATCACCAGGATGTCTTCGCGGCCGATCTTGCCAAGTTCTTCGATGAGTTGGGGCACCAGCGTTTTGTGGCCTGCCGCCAGGCTCGACACCCCCACGAGGTGCACGTCGTTTTCGGCCGCCTGCCGGGCAACCTCTTCGGGCGTCTGGAACAGCGGGCCAATGTCCACGTCGAAGCCCAGGTCGGCAAAACTGGTGGCGATCACCTTGGCGCCGCGGTCGTGGCCGTCCTGGCCCATCTTGGCGACCATGATCCGGGGGCGGCGGCCTTCCAGTTCGGCAAACCGGTCAGAGAGCTGCCGGGCCCGCTTAAAGTTTTCTTCGTCGGAGATTTCGCCGGAATAGATGCCCGAAACGGTCCGCGTGGTGGCCCGGTGCCGGCCGAATACCCGTTCCATGGCATCCGAGATTTCGCCCAGCGTGGCCCGGTGGCGGGCGGCGGCCACGGCCAGGGCCAGCAGGTTGCCTTCTCCCGTTTCGGCGCTGCGGGCAATCACGGCCAGGGCGTCCTGCACGGCGGCCTCGTCCCGCTCCACCTTGAGGCGACCCAGGCGGGCCAGCTGTTTGTTGCGCACGGCCGCGTTGTCCACCTCGAGCAGTTCAATGTCCGTCTTTTCGTTCACCTGGTATTTGTTCACGCCCACGATCACGTCCTTGCCCGCGTCAATGCGGGCCTGCTTGCGGGCGGCGGCCTCCTCGATGCGCAGCTTGGGCAGGCCCGTTTCAATGGCTTTCGCCATACCGCCCAGTTCCTCCACCTCTTCAATGAGGCGCCAGGCTTTCTGGGCCAGTTCGTGCGTGAGCGTTTCCACGTAGTACGAACCGCCCCAGGGGTCCACGGTGCGGGTCACCTGCGTTTCTTCGGCAATCACCAGTTGCGTATTGCGGGCAATGCGGGCCGAAAAGTCGGTGGGCAGGGCAATGGCTTCGTCGAGGGCGTTGGTGTGCAAGGATTGCGTACCGCCCAGCACGGCGGCCAGGGCTTCCACGCAGGTGCGCGTCACGTTGTTGAACGGGTCCTGTTCGGTGAGGCTCCACCCCGAGGTCTGGCAGTGCGTGCGCAGGGCCAGCGACTTGGGACTGCCCGGGTTAAAGCCCTGCACGATCTTGGCCCACAGCATCCGGCCGGCCCGCATCTTGGCAATTTCCATGAAGTGATTCATGCCCACGGCCCAGAAGAACGACAGCCGCGGCGCAAAGTCATCAATGGAGATGCCCGCCTGCAAACCCGCCCGGATGTATTCCAGCCCGTCGGCCAGCGTGTAGGCCAGTTCCAGGTCGGCCGTGGCGCCGGCCTCCTGCATGTGGTAGCCGCTGATGGAGATGGAGTTGAACTTGGGCATGTGCCGCGAGGTGTAGGCAAAAATGTCGGCGATGATGCGCATGCTCGGCCCGGGCGGGTAGATGTACGTGTTGCGCACCATGAACTCCTTGAGAATGTCGTTCTGGATGGTGCCGCTCAGTTGTTCGGGCGTAACCCCCTGCTCCTCGGCGGCCACGATGTAGAAGGCCATCACCGGAATCACCGCGCCGTTCATGGTCATGGACACCGACATCTTGTCGAGCGGAATGCCGTCGAAGAGAATCTTCATGTCCTCCACCGAGTCAATGGCCACGCCGGCCTTGCCCACGTCGCCCACCACGCGGGGGTGGTCGGAGTCGTAGCCGCGGTGCGTAGCCAGGTCAAAGGCCACCGACAAGCCTTTCTGCCCGGCCGCCAGGTTGCGCCGGTAGAAGGCGTTGGACTCCTCGGCGGTGGAAAAGCCCGCGTACTGCCGGATGGTCCAGGGCTGCTGCGTATACATGGAGGCGTACGGTCCCCGCAGGAACGGCGGCAGGCCGGCCGCAAACCGGAGGTGCCCCAGCCGTTCGGCATCCGCCGCGGCGTACACGGGTTTTACCGGGATGCCTTCGGCGGGGGTCCAGGGGGCGTCTGGTTGTAAACCCGCAAGGTTTCCAAAATCTTGCGGGTTTGTGGCGGCTGGCGAAAACGATATGTTCGAAAAATCAGGTTTCATTTCAGGTCAAGGGCTGGTGGTTGGAAAAATAGGGGAGGGGAAAGGCGATTGGGTTGTGACCGTCAGTACCCTTCCGGCAGGGGCTCGAACAAAGCTTCCGGCAGGTTGGCCCCGCCCTGCGGCAGGTACTTGTTGATGCCCACCAGTACCCCTTCGCCGCTCCGGAGGGCGGCCTCCCGCTGCGCCCGCACCTGCTCGGTTTCCCGCCGGATGAACCCGTTCCGCTGGGCGGCCCAGTAGCCACCCTGCCCTTCTACCGCCTGGAACAGTTCCCAGGCCCGGCCCGCCAGGGCGTACGTCGTGTTTTCGAGGTAATACGCACCGGCCGCCGGGTCGGCCACCTTGGCCAGGTAACTCTCCTCGCGCAGGATGGCGTGCACGTTGCGGGCCACGCGGCGGGAAAGGGCGTCGGGCTCGGCGAACCGGGCGTTGTAGGGCTCCACCGTAAGCGTGTCGCAACCGCCCAGCACGGCGGCCATCCCTTCCAGCGTGGCCCGGAGCATATTGTTATAGGCGTCCTGCCGGAACTTGTTCCAGCGGGCCGTGCGGCCGTGTACTTCCACGGTGGCGCCTTGCACGCCGTACGCGGCGCCGACCTGCCCGGCCAGCACCCGCAACGCCCGGAACTTGGCGACCTGGAAGAAGAAGTTGGTGTCGGCGGCCAGCGAGAGTTCGGTGTTGGCGAAAACGGTTCCGGCATCCAGCCCCCGGTCGGTGAGCTGGTCAACGCAGTCCACGAAGGCCGCCAGCGTAAAAGCCAGTTCCTGCGTGGCCGCGGCGCCGGCGTCCTGGAAGGAGCCACCCCCGATGACCAGGGGCCGTTTGCCCGGCAGGGCTTTGCCCCCCCGCACCAGCCCGGCCAGCCCGTCGTAGTGGGCCGCTTCGGGCGCGCCGGGCCGGCTCAGCCAGTCCACGGCGACCACGCCCCCGGCGCCATTGTCGGCCAGTTGCAGCCCGGCATTTAGTGAAGTGCCGTCGAGGAGCAGACGCACGGGACCGCCCGGCGACAGCCCGGCCAGCAGGGGCTCCGGTTGCACCGGGAGGTTGCGGCGGAGGTCAAAACTTACGTCTTCGATGCCGCCCGCCAGGGCTTCGCCGGCCAGCCGGTTGGCGGCCTCCGCGGTTTGGACGGTTATTTCTTCGCGGCCCCGCCAGCCGGCCTTTTCCCGGAGGGGTACGGCCGGAAATAATGCCGCGGATTCGGGCGTATAAAAAGGTTCAACCACCACGCCTTCGGGGGTGCGCCAGCGCAGCTTCCGGTCGAAAAACGCTTCTTTTTCGGCGTCCGTAGCGGCCTTTATCTCCTTGATTATCTGCTTTTTCCAGGCTGCCTGGGCGGTCGGCGGGAAGTGGTCAAATAGGGCTTCGTGCTCCATAGGTGAGGGGTGTGTTTCGTAAAGATAGGCGAAAAACCGTACGCGGTTCCATAGCCAAAGTTTTGTTACCGGCGGCTCTATATTTGATTTTTTTGTTAATGGTTTTTTTATCATTTTTGTTCTCCCCGTTTGGAGAGCAACTGCGGGTTCCGAATCAAATCACTCTTTTTTCTGAATGCCTAAGGATTGCCGAACCGTGTGGAACAATTGTCTCCGAGTCATTCAGGAGCACATCCCCGAACAGAGTTTCAAGACTTGGTTCGAGCCGATCGTTCCCATGAGGCTTTCCAACAACGTGCTCACCATCCAGGTGCCCAGCCAGTTTTTCTACGAATGGCTCGAAGAACACTACGTACACCTGCTGCGCAAAGCCATTGACGCCGAACTGGGGTCCGACGGCCGCCTGGAGTATTCCATCATCGTGGACAAGGGCAACGAGAAGAACAAGCCCTACGTCATCAACATTCCGACCAGCAAGGTAGCCACGGCCAACGTGAAGGAAGCCGCCCGGGCCGAAGCCCACACGGCCGACCGGTACAAGAGCCCTTTCCAACTGCACGAACTGGAAGGCAGCCAGTTTGCCTCCTACCTCAACCCGCACTACACCTTCGACAACTTCATCGAGGGCGATTGCAACCGCCTGGCCCGATCGGCCGGGTACGCCGTTGCCAACAAGCCCGGCATCACTTCCTTCAACCCCCTCATGCTGTACGGCGGCGTGGGACTGGGCAAGACGCACCTGGTGCAGGCCATCGGCAACTACATCAAGGAGCACAACCAGGGCAAATTCGTGCTGTACGTCTCCTGCGAGAAGTTCACCAACCAGTTCATCGAAGCGGTGCGGAACAACAACATGCAGGGCTTCACCAACTTCTACCTCCAGGTGGACGTGCTGGTGCTCGACGACGTGCAGTTCCTGTCGGGCAAGGAGAAAACGCAGGAGAGCTTTTTCCACATTTTCAACCACCTCCACCAGGCCGGCAAGCAGATCATCATGACCAGCGACTGCCCGCCGCGCGACTTGGCCGGCTTCCAGGAGCGGCTCCTGTCCCGCTTCAAGTGGGGCCTCACCGCCGACTTGCAGCAGCCCGACCTGGAAACGCGCATCGCCATCATCCAGAAGAAGTTGCAGGGCGAAGGCATCATGATGGACGACGAGGTGATCGAGTACCTGGCCCACAGCATTGATACCAACGTGCGCGAACTCGAAGGCGTGATCGTGTCGCTGATGGCGCAGGCGTCTCTCAACCGCAAGGAAATTGACCTCGACCTGGCCAAGCGGACGCTGGTGAACATCGTGCAGCACACCGACAACAAGGAGATCAACATTGACTCCATCCAGAAAAAGGTGGCTGACCACTTCAAGATCACGGTGGAAGACCTAAAGTCCAAGAGCCGCAAAAAAGAGCTGGTGGTGCCCCGCCAGATCGCCATCTATTTTACCAAGGAGTTTACCGACTTTTCCCTCAAATCCATCGGCTACCACTTCGGGGGCCGCGACCACAGCACGGTCATCCACGCCATCCAGACGATCAACGACCTGCTCAAGACCGACAAGGAGATCAAGAACGCCGTGACCGACCTGGGCCGGCAGTTCAACGTGAAGGGCAAACGGTAGGGCTTGGCGCAAAGCGATCCAACCGTTACATTAGCGGCTGACGCTTACCGCCTTCCCATGAAAATCCTCTCTGCCGCCCAAACCCGCGACGCCGACGCCTACACCATTTCCCACGAACCCATCGCTTCGATTGACCTCATGGAGCGGGCCTCGCAGGCTTTCGTGGACTGGTTCGTCGAGCAGTTTCCCCACGCCCCGGGCGTCAAAGTGTGCTGCGGACTGGGCAACAACGGCGGCGACGGGCTGGCCATTGCCCGCCTGCTCAGCAACCTGCACTACCAGGTCGAAGTGTGGGTGGTGCGGTACGCCGAAGGGACTTCCGCCGACTTTGCCACCAACGCCGAGCGGCTGAAGCGATTGTTCACCCCGCACGAAATCCGGTCGGAGGCCGACGTGCCCGCCCTTTCGGCGGATGACCTGGTGATTGACGCCCTCTTCGGCTCGGGCCTGAGCCGGCCGCTCGAAGGGCTGGCGGCCCGGGTGGTGGAGGCCATCAACGGCAGCGGCGCCACCGTGGTCGCCGTGGACGTGCCCTCCGGCCTGTTCGTGGATGCGCCCAGTACGGGGCCGCACATTGTAAAAGCCACGCACACCGTCTCCTTTCAACTGCCCAAACTCTCCTTCCTGCTGCCCCAATCCGCGCCGTACGTGGGCGATTGGCACGTGGTGGACATCGGGCTGCACCCCCGGGCCATTGCGCAAGCGCAAACGCCTTACCACTACGTGGAGGAAAGCTACCTGAAAACCCTCGTGCGCCGGCGGCCCAAGTTTGCCCACAAAGGCTTGTTCGGGCACGCCCTGCTGGTGGCCGGCAGCCACGGCAAAATGGGCGCCGCCGTGCTGGCGGCCAGGGCCTGCCTGCGGTCGGGCGTGGGACTGCTTACGCTGCACGTGCCCTGGAGCGGCTACGAAATCATGCAAATCTCGGCGCCCGAAGCCATGTGCCTGGTGGACACCCAGGGCCAGTACGTGAGCGAGGTGGGCGACACCACCGCGTTCAATACCATCGGCATTGGTCCCGGCCTGGGGACGAAGCTGGAAACCGGCACGGCCTTCGAGAAACTGCTGCAACGCACCACCGCGCCGATGGTGATGGACGCCGACGCCCTCAACTTGCTGGCAAAGTACCCCGACCTGCTGCCCCTGCTGCCCCCGGGCAGCGTGCTCACGCCGCACCCCAAGGAATTTGAGCGGCTCACCCAAAAAGCCGACCACGACTACCACCGGCTGGAACTGCTCAGGGAATTTGCGCGCAAGCACCAGGTGGTGGTGGTGCTCAAAGGGGCGCACACGGCCACGGCATGGCCCACCGGCGAGGTGTACTTCAACATTGCGGGCAACCCCGGCATGGCGACGGGCGGCAGCGGCGACGTACTGACGGGCATCATCACCGCCCTGGTGGCCCAGCACTACCCGCCGGGGGAAGCCGCCGTGCTGGGCGTGTACCTGCACGCCCGGGCCGGAGACCTGGCCGCCGATGCCAGGGGCTACTCGGCGCTGGTGGCTTCCGACCTCATTGAATTTCTGCCCGGGGCGTTTGGTGCATTTAAAATGTAGGTGCCGCGACTTTTTTCGGTTTTTTGCGTTAAAAGGCTAGCTCCGGGTTACTCCGGATGAAGTTTTGCATTAACGTTGTATTCTCAAAAAAACGAAACAAACACATGAAAAGAGGTGGTTTAATTATCGTTGTGGTGCTTGCGCTTTTCCTGATGATGGGGGGATGCAGCACGTACAATAGCCTGGTAGATAAAGAAGAGACGGTAAGCAATGCCTGGAGCCAGGTGGAGTCGCAGTACCAGCGCCGCGCCGACCTGATTCCCAACCTGGTGAGCACCGTAAAAGGAGCCGCCGGTTTCGAAAAATCAACGCTGGAAGCCGTGGTAAAAGCCCGGGCTGACGCCACGCGTCCGGAAATCAACCTGGACGCCGACCAGCTTACGCCCGAGAACATCCAGCGGTTTCAGCAGGTGCAGGACCGGCTTAGCTCGTCGCTGGGCCGCCTGTTGGCCGTGGCCGAAGCCTACCCGACCCTGAAGGCAACCGACAGCTTCCGCGATTTGCAGGTACAACTGGAGGGCACCGAAAACCGGATCACCGTGGCCCGCAACAACTTCAACAACGCCGTAAATGCCTACAACGTGAGCCGGCGCCGGTTCCCGGGCAACATCTTCGCGGGGATGTTCGGCTTTGGGCAAAAAGGCTACTTCCAGTCCCAGCAGGGTGCCGACCGCGCCCCGTCGGTACAGTTTTAATGCTTAGTTAGAGGGTGAATGGGTCTGAAAACGCATTCACCCTCTTCTTTCAAGCTCCCCCATTCTCAAACTCCATCACTCCCGTGGCAGAACTTTCCTTTACCGAAGGGCAGAAAGAGCAGATCGTCGGCGCCATCCGCGAGGCGGAAAAAAATACGTCCGGCGAAGTGAAGGTGCACATTGAAAGCAAGTGCAGTGCGCCCCAGGTGATGGACCGGGCCAAGGAAGTGTTCTTCAAGCTGGGCCTGGACAAGACCAAGTTGCGCAACGGCGTTCTTTTCTACGTGGCCCTCGACGACCACAAGTTCGCCGTGCTGGGCGACGCCGGCATTGACGCCGTGGTGCCGGCCAACTTCTGGGATTCCACCAAGGAGATGCTGCGGGAATACTTCCGCGCGGGGAAGATCACCGAGGGGCTTTGCGCCGGCATTGCCATGGCCGGGCAGCAACTTAAATCGCACTTTCCGTACGCCTCCGACGACGTAAACGAACTGCCGGATGACATTTCCTTCCACTAATGAAAAACATTCTCTTTGTATGCATATTGTTCCTCTCCGCGGGGTTTTCCTTGGCGCAGGAGTTTCCCCCTGCACCCAACCCGCCCCGGCTGGTAAATGACCTGGCCGGCGTGCTCAGCCCGTCCGAAGAAGAGGCGCTGGAGCGAAAACTGGTAGGGTACAACGATACGACTTCCACGCAGTTTGCCATTGTACTGCTGAACTCCTACAATGGGTACGACCCCAACGAATACAGCTTCGAATTAGGCAAACGGTGGGGAATCGGGCAGAAGGGCAAAAACAACGGCCTATTGATCACCATAGCCGTTAAGGACCGCAAATACTCCATCGTTACCGGCTACGGCCTCGAAGGCGCCATTCCCGACATCATTACCAAGCGGGTGGGTGACCAGTACTTCAAACCCAACTTCCGGGCCAACAACTACTACGAAGGGCTCGACCAGGCTACGAATTACCTGGCGAAGCTGCCGGCCGGCGAATTCAAGGGCACGCCCCGGCGCACCCAGGATGACGGCGGCGGGGGCGGCTTCGGCCTCATCATTGCCGCCATCGTCATCGTAATCATTCTCTCTTCCATCTTCCGCGGCGGACGCGGCAACCGGCGGGGCTACCGCGGGGGCGGCATGTTTTTCCCCCCGTTCATCACGTTCGGCAGCGGTGGCTTCGGAGGGGGTGGCGGTGGTGGCTTCGGGGGCGGCGGTGATGGGGGTGGCTTCGGCGGCTTCGGCGGCGGCTCCTTCGGCGGCGGCGGCTCCAGCGGCGACTGGTAGGGGTGAAGGCAGTAGACAAAAAGCAAAAAGCAGTAGGCAATAGGCAGTAAGCAGTCGACAACAGACTGTACCCGCCGGTTGCCTACTGCTTTTTGCTTACTGCCTATTGCTTACTGCCTATTGAAGTTGATCTCCGTGTTGTCGCCGATGTTGAGGCTCTGGCTCATGCCTTTGAGGGAGGTGTCGTTGCCGATGATGGATTGGTTGAGGACGGCGTTTTCGAGTTCGGAGAACGAGCCGATGATCGAGTTCTGGATGATCGAATAGCGGATGCTGGTATTGTCGCCGATGGCTACGTTGGGCCCGATGATCGAAGCCTGAATCTTACAGTCGGCCCCGATGCTGACGGGCGGAATGATGATGGTGCCCGGGAACTGCGGGTACGCCGTGTTTTTGTACCCGTGCCGGTTGAGCAGGATGGCGTTGGCTTCCAGCAGCGTCTCCTTCTTGCCGCAATCGTACCAGTTGATCACCTGCATCGTTTTCATTTTGGCCCCCTGCTCGATCATGCGCATCAAGGCATCCGTCAGTTGGTATTCGCTGGCCTGCAAGCCGTTGCCGGACATCAGGTATTCCAGCGAGGAAAACAGCAACGGCACGTCCGCAATCTTGTAAATGCCCACCAGGGCCAGGTTCGACTTCGGGATTTTGGGTTTCTCCACCAGCTTCTTGATCATGCCCTGCGCATCCACCTCGGCCACCCCGAACGACCCGGGCGTGTCCACCTTTTTTACCCCCAGCACCGACAGCTCGGAGGCCAGGAAGGCCGGCAGGTCCACGTTCACGATGGTATCGCCGAGCACAATGAGCACTTCGCGTTCCCCGGCCAGCTTCGACTGCGTGAGCCAGATGGCGTGCCCGAGGCCGTTGCGCGGCTCTTGCAGCACGTATTCTACGTTTAGTTGGGGGTAGGTCTTGGCAACGTATTTTTCAATCTTATCGCCCAGGTAACCGATCACCAGGATGAACTCACGGATGCCGCCCTCTACCAACGAATCGATGATGTGCGCCAGGATGGGTTTTCCGGCTACCGGGACCAAGGCTTTCGGCTGGGTGTGCGTGTGCGGCCGGAGCATCGAACCAACACCCGCCACGGGAATAATTGCCTTCATTCAGTCGTGTACTTTGGTTTAGTGAAACCTAAATTATGTAATAATTGCATCGTGCCTGGTTGCACGGAGGTTAAAAGTTGCCGGAACAAAAAGTTTGCTTTTATGCGCGCCGCGTATTGCTTTTTCTGCCGGAAGTTTCTACTTTAGTCCCCCGAAACACCTGCCTTCCGCTACTTATCCACACTGCCCTGCTGCCGCCTCTCTGGTACTGGACTCACAGTCAGCACATTATACTACAATAAAATCGCCTGTGGATAAGTATATTCGTTTTGTGGATAACTAATTTTGGTTGTCTGCCTCCTTTTTCCAATGTCTTCCAACCTCTTCTTTCACGCCCCAACTTCCCCGTTTGGGTCTATTTTCCGCGTCTCCCCCTTTGTGTAGGATTCCGAGGGAGAACAGCCTCCTTTTTCGCAAAGGCACTGCTACTTTTACAGCTACGTTTCAAAATTCGCTGCCTTCCGTAAAGGTGGGCCGAAAGTAGCAAGGGGCAAAATACTATCCATCATTATACATCTCCAGTTATGAAGAAGAATTTCATCGTTACGCTGTTAATCATTTTCGTGTGCACGGCAACGGGTGCCTTTGCCCAGAAGAAGACCAAGGAAGAGAAAGTCCAGGAGAAGGAGTGGAAAAAGAAGCTGAAAGACCTGGACCCCTTGCAGTACAAAGCCCTGCTCGAAGAGAGAGACGGCCTGAAAACGGAACTGACCGACCTGAACGGCAAAGTAGTAAGCCTGGAAGCGGACCTCAACGCCAAGAATTCGGAGAACGAAAAACTGCTGGCCCAACTCAAGAGTGCCGAGCAGAAGTTCGTGGAAGAGCAGAAGTCCAACGTCACCAAGGGCGGCGGCCGGGTCAGCGCCAACGGCGTCGTGTTCAAGGTGCAGATTGGCGCCTTCCGCAACAAGGACCTGACCAAGTACTTCGAGAATAACCCCAACTTCAGCGGCGACGTGGATGCCGACGGGACGAAAAAATATTCGCTGGGCTACTTCGGCGACTACTGGGAAGCCGACAACTTCAAGAAGTACCTGCGCGAAATGGGCGTGAAAGACGCCTGGCTGGTCGCCTACAAGAACGGGCAGCGCGTAGAAATGAAAGACGTCCTTGAAGGCATCGCCTCCGCCAAGTAAACCAAACTGGTACTCCCCACGGTCCGCCCCCCAAAGGCGGACTTTTTTATTTCAAAATCTGGCAGTTACCCGTGGGCTTCCGGCAAGAATGCGTTATATTTGCGGTCCCAAAAACAGGCGGACGAGCTCCGCCGCTAACGGAATAGATCCATGTCAGTAAAAATCAGATTGGCCCGCCGGGGCCGCAAGAAGTTGGCCCTGTACGACGTAGTAGTGGCCGACGCAAGATCACCCCGTGATGGTCGTTTTATCGAGAAACTCGGTACCTACAACCCCAATACCAACCCTGCTACCATCGCTCTGGACGACGAAAAGGCGTTCAAGTGGTTGCTGAACGGCGCCCAGCCCACCGATACGGTGCGGGCCATGCTTTCGTACCGCGGCGTGTTGATGCGCAAGCACCTGCACGGCGGCGTTGTGAAAGGCGCCCTCACCCAGGAGCAGGCCGATGCCAAGTTTGAGGAGTGGAAGAACCAGAAGACGGCCCAGATCACCGGCAAGGTGGACCAGCTGACCAAGCAGAAAGCGGATGCCGCCAAGGCCCGTTTTGACGCCGAGTCCAAGAAGCGGGAAGCCCGTGCTGAAGCCATCCGCGTCAAGAACACGCCGCCCGCCGCCGCCGAAGCACCCGCAACGGAAGGAGCCGGCACGGAAGCGTAATCCGGCGCATTGCCCGCGTCTTTTTCTCATCATTACGAGAGGTAAGCAGTCCAGGCGCTTACCTCTTTTTCATTCCCGCAAAGCATGAAAGTTGAAGACTGTTTTGAGTTTGGCTACGTCGCCAAGATCCACGGCTACAAGGGCGAGGTCGTGCTGGTGCTCGACGTAGACAACCCGCCGGCGTACAAAAATCTCGATTCGCTCTTTATCCAGTTAAAGGGTAAACTCGTGCCCTACTTCGTGGACGAGATGCGCCTGCAGGGCGATAAAGCGACCGTCAAGCTCGAAGACGTTGATTCGCAGGAAGCGGCCCAGGCCCTGGTCGGCAACGCCCTGTTTCTGCCCCTCAACAGGCTGCCGCAACTGGCCGAAGGCCAGTTCTACTACCATGACATCATCGGCTACCGGCTGGTGGATGCTGCGCTGGGACCGCTGGGCGAGGTGACCGACGTGTACGAGTTGCCGCAGCAGGCAGTCATTGCGATGAACTACCAGGGCAAGGAAGTCCTCGTGCCCATCACCGACGAGATTGTGGGGAAGGCCGACCACGCCCGCAAGGAACTCGCAGTGGCCCTGCCGGAAGGGTTGCTGGACATTTACCTGGACGAGTCGCCCGGTACGCCTGACGACGAAGACTAGCCCGAACCCGCCAAACGAAAGCTTTTTGTGACCCATGCGCATTGACATCGTTACCTGCCTGCCTCAACTGCTGGAAAGCTTCTTTGCCGCCTCCATCCTCAAACGTGCTCAGGACAAGGGCCTGGTTGAAGTGCACCTGCACGACCTGCGCAACTACACGACCTACAAGCACAAGCAGGTGGACGATTACGCCTTCGGCGGCGGCGCGGGCATGGTGCTGATGATCGAACCCATTGTGCGCTGCCTGCGGGCCCTCCAGGCCGAACGCACCTACGACGAACTGATCTACCTGACGCCCGACGGGGAAAAGCTCTCCCAACGGGCCGTCAATACGTTGTCGCTCAAGCAGAACCTTCTCCTGCTGTGCGGCCACTACAAGGGCGTGGACGAACGGGTGCGCGAACACTTCATCACCCGCGAGATCAGCATTGGCGACTACGTGCTGTCGGGCGGTGAACTCGCGGCGGCGGTGGTGGCGGATGCCGTGATCCGGCTGGTGCCCGGCGTGCTGTCGGACGAAACCTCGGCCCTGACCGACTCTTTTCAGGACGATTTGCTGGCGCCCCCGGTGTATACCCGCCCTGCCGACTACGAAGGCATGAAAGTGCCCGACGTGCTGCTTTCGGGCCACGAGGCCAACATCAACAAGTGGCGGTACGACCAGGCCCTGGAACGCACCCGGCAGCGCCGCCCCGACCTGCTGGGCGAATAGAACGATTGAACTACGCGGAAAGCAAACAAAAAGGGGAGGGCCTGTGCAGCCTTCCCCTTTTTGTTTGTTTTGACTCTTTGCTGAAAAACGCCTTCTGAGAGGGAATACAATCCCGTCTTGTCTCCCGTGTCCCTGCTTACAGCAGTTTCTTCACAATGTCGTCCACGGTTTTGCCTTCGGCTTCCGCCTTGAAGTTCCGCACGATGCGGTGGCGCAGGATGGGCGCGGCCACGGCCTGAATGTCTTCGATGTCGGGGGAATACTTGCCGTTGAACAGGGCGTTGCACTTGGCGCCGAGCACGAGGTGCTGCGAAGCGCGGGGACCGGCGCCCCATTCCAGGTACTGGTTCGCCTCGGGAGCGGCCATCTGGGTCTGCGGACGGGTTTTGTGCACCAGCTTCACGGCGTACTCCACCACGTTGTCGGTCACGGGTACTTTGCGCACCAGCGACTGGAAATACCGGATTTCGTCGCCGTGCAGGATTTTGCGCACCTGGTAGCTGTTGATGGAAGTGGTGTTCTTCACAATGTCTACTTCCGACTGGTAGGACGGGTAGTCGAGCTTGATGTTGAACATAAAGCGGTCCAACTGGGCTTCCGGCAGGGGATAGGTACCTTCCTGTTCGATGGGGTTTTGGGTCGCCAGCACGAAGAACGGCCGGTCCAACGAGTATTTCTGCCCGGAAATGGTTACCGAGTATTCCTGCATGGCTTCCAGCAGGGCCGACTGGGTTTTGGGCGGCGTCCGGTTGATCTCGTCGGCCAGGATGATGTTGGCGAACACGGCGCCCTTGATGAATTTGAAGTTGCGTTCCTGATCCAGCGTCTCCGAACCCAGGATGTCGGAAGGCATGAGGTCGGGGGTAAACTGGATGCGGTTGAATTTGAGGTCCAGCGAAGAAGCCATGGTCTGGATGAGCAGCGTCTTGGCCAGTCCCGGTACGCCCACCAGCAGGCAGTGTCCCTGGCAGAAGATGGCCGTCAGCAGGAGGCGCACCACTTCGTCCTGCCCCACAATGACTTTGGAGATTTCAGTTTTAAGGTTTCCAAATGCTTGTTGCAGCCCGTTGGCCGCTTCTACGTCTGATTTGTACTGCACAGGAATGGTTGGCTAAGGTTGGTAGGGATTAAACGGCCGGAAAAGGAAAAGTTACCAGACGAACCGGCCCCGGGAAAGGAGCCGGCTCACCTGATAACTCGTTTCGCGGTGCTTTTATTGCTGCGAATTGCCTAAAATCCGGCAGTTCTCGAATTCTTCGTCAATGTTGATGAACACCTCGTCTTTGGCCTTGGCGAACCACTCGTTGAGTTCCTTGTTCTTGCGTTCGTTGAGGGCCGCGTCGTAGATTTTCTGCCAGTCTTCCTCCAGGTTGGCCTGGTGGGGCGCGATCTTGGACTTGTAGTAGAGGATGCGCATGGCACTCTTGCCGTCGTCGGTCCGGTAGGCGATGGGCTTGCTGATGTTGCCCACCTGCATGCTGTCAATGGTAAAGAACACGACCGGGTCGAGGGCTTCGGTAAAAATCTTGGTGCTGCCGCTCTGGTCCATGATCATGCCGCCGCTGGAGGCCGTCAACTTGTCTTCGGAGTACTCTTTGGCGGCTTTCTCGAAAGTGAGGGTGTCCTCGAGGATGCGGTTCCGGAGGCTGTCGAGGTACTTTTCGGCCTCCTGGAGGTCACCCGTCGAGTAGCCGGGGCGGATCAGGATGTGGCGGGCGGTGTATTCCTCGCCTTTGCGGTCCATCAGTTGCAGGACGTGGAAGCCGTACTCGGTTTCGAACACGGGGGAAATTTCTTCTTTTTTCAGTTTAAAGGCCATTGCTTCGAATTCGGGCACCATCGTACCGCGTTTGGCGACGCCGAGATTGCCGCCGAACTGGGCCGAACCGGGGTCCTGGGAATACTGCTTGGCAAGTTCGGCAAAGTCTTCGCCGGCCAGGGCGCGTTCCCGGATTTTGTTGAGCTGAGCCCGGACTTCATTTTTCTGGTCTTTGCCCACCTTGGCGATCTTCACGATCTGGCCCACTTCCACTTCGGTGGGGAAGTACGGAATGCTGTCTTTGGGCAGGCCGTTGTAGAAGCGCTTTACCTGGCTGGGCGTGATCTTGATCTTGCCGGTAATGGTTTCCTGCATCTTCTGGGCGACGAGCTGTTCGCGCACCTGCGGGCGGAGTTCGGATTTAAGCGACTCCACGCTTTTGCCGTACGCTTCGAGGAGCTTCTGCTCGGAGCCGAACTGCGTGCGGATCATGTAGTCCATCCGGCGGTTCAACTGGTCTTCGATCTCTTTATCTTCCACCATCACCGAGTCAATTTCGGCCTTGGCAACGAGTACTTTCTGAATGATGAGCTGCTGGAGGGCTCCGCAACGGTCGGCGCCGCGGGTGCCGCCGGCCTGCATGTCGCTGAACAGGGCCTCTACCTCCGAGCGGAGCACCACGTAGTTGTCTACCTTGGCGACGATCCGGTCAATGGACTTGCCCTGGCCGTACGCGGCAGTACCCGCGCCCAGCCAAAGGGTCACGGCAAAGGCGGCCAGCAGGTTGTGAATGATTGCTTTCATGGGGTATTTGGGTCAATTGGGGTAAATCTTGATTCGGTCTTTCTTCCGGGCTTCCTCGTAGATGTTCTTTTCCATCGTTTGCAGCAGCGTCTGCCGGCGCTGGTTGATGACCATTTCCCGGATCTGGTCGTGCACGAAAGCCAGGGGCGACGACTGGCTGGAAAGCTTGAACTGCTTCACTACCAACCAATACACATTTTGTTCGTCGCTGGTTTCCGAAAAGTTATTCTGCTTCAAAAACTGTACCTCATTTGGTACTTCCTTAAAAGGCGTGTTGCGCACCAGTTCCCCGAAGGGCACCCACACCGAATCGTCCATGTGGTAGAACTTGGCGAACCGGTAACAGTACGAGCGGAACTCCTGCTGGTCGCGGCCGTTGCCGGAGCGCATCCACTGCCGGGCCTGGTCGAGTTTGGGGGCATCTTTCGGAATGGCCGCCAGCAGGCCCTGCACAATGCTCTGCTTCAACTCAAAATTAGCCAAATTAGCGTTATAGTACCCGGTGATTTCCGCCTCATTCACCGCGGTATCGAGGTGCTGGCGGACGTACTGCTTCTCGTACTCGTGCAGCAGCAGGGCTTCGCGGTATTCCTCCACCCGTTTTTCGAGGTCGCCCTGATCAGCGGGCAGCTCCTTGCCGGCCTGTTCCAGCTTCAGCCTTTTTTTCACCCACGCATCCAGGTAGCGGCTCACCAGGGCCGCACTGTCGGCCGGCGAGGCGCCTTTGGGAACGAGGCCGGCGACTTCCGAACGGGACAGCGTGGCCTCGCCCACCTGGGCAACGGGGGCTTCGTCCGCCGCCGGTTTGCCTTCTTTCCGGGCACAGCCCCCTAACGAGGCGACGATCAGCAATGCAAGAATGAATCGAACGGGCACAGGTGAAAAAAGGGAATGGACATTATACGGACAGGAAATGAAGAATGCGTATGTGATTGGAACCAACCAATTCATGATCAAATAGCATCCTCCTATTTATTTAATCAGGTGAATCCTGGTTTAAAAAGCGACAGACTACAAAAGCCGCCTGGTTCTTTTGTAGTCTGCCGTTCGCTGAGGGGATAACGGGCCGGTGCGGTGGGTTATTTGGTCAGGGCGGCTACTTCCTGCTCATTCACCACCACCGGGTACTTCTGGCGCAGGCTCTGGAGCCACTCTTTTTCCAGGTGGTTCTGGTAGTCGGAGATCACCGCGCCGCGGGACTCTTCGAAGGTGCGGGGCCGGGGCTCTTCCACCGCCGTGATTTCCACGTAGTACTTGCGGCCGTCGCGGTCCAGGGTGTAGGTGCCCTTCTGCCAGGTCACTTCGTCAATCACCGGGTTGTCGCCCTTCTGGAAGACGCCTTCCGTGATTTCCAGGTTCAGCGGCTTGCGGGCGTTGAAGCTTCGCTCGATGGCCGTCTTCGAATCGGAGTACAGGGCAAAGGTCACGCGGGCATTTTTGCGCAGGTTGGTCTTCGAAACGGGCTTGAACCGCCCGGCGTCCTTGGTGATGATGCGGGTAATGTCGGCGCCATTGGCAACCAGGTAGTCGGAGGCCGCTTTGGCCCGCTTGCCGGAGGTGGCTTCGGTTTCCCGCGGGTCGGCAAAGCCGGTGATTTCCACCAGCAGTGACCGGTCCTGTTGCAGGGCCCGGGCAATCTTTTGCAACTGTTCGCGCTGGGTGGTGTCGAGGGCCGTCTTGTTCTTGTCAAAGTTGAGTTCGGCAAACGACGGGTTGCTGACGGGGAAATGCGGCTTTTTGAGCGTCTCTTTCAGTTCGGCCAGCACGCCCGCGTCGGCGGCGTTGTACACGGTGGCTTTCACCCGGCGGCCCCACTGGTACTTGTCGCGGTTCTTCTCGAAAAACGCCTTCTGGCCGGTGCTGTCGCTCAGCGATTTGGACCACACCTGGTCTTCCATGCGCTGGAACAGCAGGATGCCGTCGCGGTACTCCTTCACCAGGAACCGGTAGTCGGGGTGTTTTTGCTCCAGGTGCTTTTTCTCGTAGTCCCACAGCGACTGGTCCACGTAGTTGTTGTAGAGCAGTTGGGCGTAGTACGCCGTGGAAATGGTGGGTTTGGGCTCCTGCTGGGTTTTGGCATATTCCAGGAACTGGGCCACCGTGTAAGCATCGTTGCCGATGGTAAACAGGTTGCGTTGCAACGCCTTGTCGGGCGCGTAGTCCCACTTGCCGACGCGCAGGGAATCAGTGAATTTGGAGAAAGCGAACGTTTTGGCCGCGGCGTCCTCGGTCAGTTTGTTTTCACGGCGCAGCCGCTGGAGGAACAGCGTCCGGTTCAGCTCGGAACGGGAGTCTTTGCCGACCCGCTGCTTGAGCGTCGGCTCCATTTCGCTGAACGGCTCCAGTTCTTTCTTCTCGATGAGTTTGATGATGTGCCAGCCGTACGGCGTGAGCACGGGGTTTGATACATCGCCGGGCTTGTTGAGGGCAAAAGCGGCGTCTTCGAAGGGCGGAATCATGTTGCCGGTGCCGAACGGGGGCAGCACGCCGCCCTTGCCGCGAGAGGAGCCGTCTTCCGAAAACTGGGCGGCCAGCTTGTCCCAATCTTCGCCCTTCTTGAGGCGCTGGTAAATTTCGTCAATTTTCTGCTTGGCGGCTTTGGCGTCCTCGGCGGGCACTTCGGGGTTGGTGCGCACCATGATGTGGGCCACCTGGGCGCGGCCCCGCGAAGGACGGCGGTCGGTGACTTTGATGAGGTGGTAGCCGAAGTTGGTGCGTACGGGCTGCGAGAGGGCGCCTTTAGGCGTCTGGTAGGCGGCTTTTTCGAAGGGATACACCATTTGCAGCGCCGTGAACCAGCCCAGGTCGCCCCCGTTGGTCTGGGCTGACGGGTCCTGCGATTGGTTGCGGGCCAGGGTTGCGAAGTCTTCGCCGCCTTCGAGTTGCTTGCGCAGGGCCACCACCTGGTTGTACGCCTTGAGGGTGTCTTCCGGGTTGGCTTCCTTGGGCAGCCCGATGAGCAGGTGCGAGGCGTGAATCTCTTCCTTCATGTGGTCGTAAGCCTCGCGCACCAGCCCGGCGGTCACCGTGCTGTCCATCAGGTAGGGCTCGGCCAGTTGTTCCTTGTAGCCGTTCAACTCCTCGCGGAAGGTCGCCAGCGTGTCAAGCCCGAGGCTTTCGGCGTCCAGCACCTTGAGGCGGAAGTTGAGGTAGAGGTCCAGGTATTCGCGTACGCTTTTGTCCTTGCTGACGCTGTCGGCGGCCGGCGGGTTCTTGTCGTACACGTACTGGAACTCCGAACGGTACACCGGCGTCTGGCCGATGGTGGCAATTACGGGGTCTTTGACAACGGACGCGGTGGGGGAATTTACTTTGCAGCCGCCCGCCAACAGGGCCGCTGCGATCGCTGCACGGGCGATTCGGGTCATACGGGAAAAGAGAGGTAAAAAACTTAGGGTATACTACAATTTTACGAATTTCTGTGCTAATTAACAGAATGTCAGGAGCAGTTTTGTAGGGTGCGGCAAAAGCGGGGCTCGGTCCGGGTTGCAGTGGGTTGTATGGCTAACGACGGTCGGCGGGAGAAAGTATGCGGAAAGAAAAAAATAGGTGACGCGGCCCTATAAACGAAAAAGGCCGCCTTAAACGGCGGCCCGGTGAATGCCTTTGTACAATCGCCACGTACTCTTTGAGTCGTGGTATTCTACTTCTACTTTGTCCATGAGTTTCTTCACCAACCGTAAGCCCATTCCTCCTTTGCGGTTTGTGCGCACCAGTTCTTCCAGTGAGGGTGGGTTGTAGGCTTCGGGGTCAAAGTACGTGCCGGCCCGGTCAATGATCTCGAAGGTTACGCCCGTCGGCTGGTTGCGGATGCTCAACTCAATGGCATCATCGGCATTGCACTGGTGAGAATGGATAATCAGGTTGCTGCACACCTCGTCGACGGCCAGCACCATGTGATTGATCTCAATCTCCGAGAGCGAATAATTGCGTAAAACCCCGGTCACAAAGTCACGGATTCCTTTCAGGTTTTCTCGGGAACAATAAAATTTATAATAATGAATCATTTACTTGCATTTTCGCTTCTTGCTCCGACACAACGATCGTGAGCAATTCGTCTAGCCCTAATACCTGGAACACGTTCAATACCTTCTCACTCAAACCAAAAAGCACCAAGGTGGTCTGGGTACTTTCGAAGTCCTGCAGGTGCGACATAAATACCCCGAGGCCCGCAGAGGAGATATAATTCAATTTCGTACAATCAATCAAAAGCTTT
>CADCTQ010000127.1:0-17002 GCA_902805615.1 uncultured Cytophagales bacterium | reverse complement strand
CTTTCTTTTGCCTTTGGTAAGGGCTTGTTCAATGGCCTGGTCGAGCATAATAGATGAACTCGCGTCCAGGTCTCCGTTTACTGAAAGAATACTCAGTTCGCCTTCATGCAAGGTGCTGATTTCCATATCTGATGGGATTACGAATTGTATAAGGAAAAGTTACGAAATTATTTTAAAAAGTGTGTGGCTACGTAAATAAGGTCTAAAAGGGCCAAAAAAGCAAACGCGCGGCCGGTTGTTTCCGCGCAAAACCGCGCATTAAGGTACGGGATCATACCCGCTGCCGCCCCAGGGATGGCACCGCGAAATCCGCTCCAGGGTCAGCGCCGTGCCTTTGATGGCCCCGTGCCGCCGGATGGCCTCCACGCCGTACTGCGAACAGGAGGGGGTGAACCGGCAACTGTTTGGCAGCCAGGGTGATAACACAAGCTGGTACAGCCGGATGAATCCAATGAGCACTTTACGGACCATGCGAAAAAAGGGACGAACCTATGTATAACTACGGATGCCGGGCAATTGTTCGGGCCGCGCCGGGTTAATTTATACCGGGTCCACGTCGGCCACCAGGGTAACTTGCCGGAAGGGTTTAAGCAAACTTACTGCCAGCATTTGCGCCCGCAGCAATTCCTTGACGACTTTCAGGTTCACGTTCTCCCGTTCGAGCTTGATGACGATGTCCTTGAGGAACTGCCCGCGGATGCGGTCCACGATGGGGGCCTCAGGACCCAGCACCCGGGCCCGGCCCATTTTTTCCACCAGCCGGTCGGTGAGGGCCTTGGCGGCGTCTTCGGCCACCTTGGGGTCCACGTGCTTCACCGTGATGCAGATCATGCGCGAGAAGGGCGGGTAGTTGAACTTCTTGCGTTCCTCCATTTCCTGTTTGTACATGCCCTCGTAGTCGTCGCTCACGATCTTCTGGAGGATCAGGTGCTGCGGGTCGGCCGTCTGGATGATGACCTTGCCCCGCTTGTCGCGGCGGCCCGCCCGGCCGCTCACCTGCGTAAGGAGCTGGAAGGCCCGTTCGTGCGACCGGAAGTCGGGAAAGTGGATCACCCGGTCGGCGTCGAAAATGCCCACCGTGCCCACGCGTTCGAAATCCAGCCCTTTGCTCACCATCTGCGTGCCGATGAGCACGTCCATTTCGCCCACCTCAAACGACTGGATGATCTGCTGGTAGGCGTTTTTCTGGCGCGTGGTGTCGAGGTCCATCCGGCCGAGCCGGGCCTCGGGCACGTGCACCTTCAGTTCATCCTCGATCTTTTCGGTGCCGTAGCCAACGGTTTTGATCTTGGTGCAGCCGCAGGCCGGGCACAGGGCCGGCGAAATTTCGTGGTAGCCGCAGTAGTGGCAGCGCAGCTCGTTGTTGTGCAGGTGCAGCGTGAGGCTCACGGCGCAGTTGCCGCAGTGCGGTATCCAGTTGCACTCTTCGCAGGCAATGTACGGCGCGTAGCCCCGCCGGTTCTGGAAGAGGATGATCTGTTCCTTGCGGGCCAGCCCCGACCGCATTTCGTCGAGCAGCACCGACGAGAAGTTGTGCTTGATCTTTTTCTGCTTGCGCTCCTGGCGCATGTCCACCAGCACCATTTCGGGCAGTTGGGTGTTGCCGAAGCGCTGCCCGAGCTTTACGTAGCCGTAGCGGCCCTGCATGGCGTGGTAAAATGACTCAAAGGAAGGCGTGGCCGAGCCGAGCAGCACTTTGGCCTTCTGGAAGCGGGCCACCACCAGGGCCAGGTCGCGGGCATTGTAGCGGGGCGCCGGGTCCTGCTGCTTGTAAGAAGCCTCGTGTTCTTCGTCCACGATGATCATCCCCAGGTTGTCGAAGGGCAGGAAAATGGCCGAACGGACGCCGATCACGAACGAATACCGGCCCGACAGCACGCCCTGCCACACTTCCACGCGTTCGTTGTCGGAGAACTTGGAGTGGTAAATGCCCACCTGGTCGCCGAACACCTTGCGCAGGCGGTTCACGATCTGGGTGGTGAGGGCAATTTCGGGCAACAGGTACAGCACCTGCGAGCCGCCGTCGAGCACCTTCTGGATGAGGGAAATGTAAATCTCAGTTTTGCCGCTGCCGGTAATGCCGTGCAGCAACACGGCGTCTTTGGTCTGGAAGTCGGCCAGCACCTTTTCTTCGGCTTCCTGCTGGGCCGGGCTCAGCTTGGGGTGGGCGCTGCCGCCGGTAAAGCCGCTCTCCTCGAAGCGGGCTTTGATCACCTCGAACTCCTCCATGATCTTGTTCTTCATCAGCGTTTTGAGGGAGGAGGCCGATACCTCGTCGGCGGTGAGGACGGCCTTTTCGATGCCCGCCTCGTTGCTGGGCGGGTTGCTGAGCACCGGCACGTGCTGCATGTACTTGAGCAGGATGTCGAGCTGCTTGGGCTTGGCGTCCAGGATCTGGAAGAGGGCCTGGAGGTTGTCGCGCTTTTCGTAGATGCGCAGCAGGCGCACCTTTTTTACCACCTTGGGCCGGTACTTCTCCCGCACTTCCTCAAACAGGATCACGGCCCGCTTGCCGGTGAGCGACTTGATGACTTTGTGGACGGCCGAGCCGCCGAGCATTTTCAGGGCTTCGTCGTAGGACAGGGACTGCTTGGCCCGCACGGCTTCGAGCAGCATTTCTTCGGATTCGGTGAGCGGAATGCCGGGATCGAAGTCGGGGTTGAGCTGGATTTTGGATTCGCTCGAAATCTTGAGGCCCGAGGGCAGCGCGGCACTCATCACTTCGCCCACGCAGCACATGTAGTAGTCGGCGGCCCACTGGAACAGGTTGAGTTGCCCGGTGGTCACCACGGGGTACTCGTCGAGCAGTTCGAGCACGTACTTGGCGCTGTACTTGGTGGGCGGCGTGTGGTGCAGCCTGGCGATGATGGCCGTCAGCACGCGGCTCTTGCCGAACTGCACCACCACCCGGGAGCCGACCTTTACCAGGTCGTTGAGGACGGCCGGCACGCGGTAGGTAAACGTACTGGCAACGGGCACCGGCAGAATCACATCCGCAAAAAAGGTAATCGGCTCGTGATCGGGAAGGGAATACTGCAAGGCTCGGAAAGGGTTAACCAGAATGCAATCTACTAAAAAGCCCCGACGGTATTGACCGGCCGGGGCTGCCTGAAAGCATTAAATGTCTTCATTACAATTCCTCGATGTCTATCTTGCGGTGCGCCTTGGAGCCGTCCTTGAAGGGTAGAAACACCTTCAGTTCACCCTCTTCGTACACGGCCTCAATCTGTTCGATGCTCACAAAGGTGGGGATGTCGAAAGCGTGGTGGAACATAGGAATGCGCACCGGGTAAGGGCCGCTCATATCGTTCAGCTCGTCGGGAAGCTCCGAAAAAACGATCAGTTTGTTGTTATCAATGAATACGTTGAAAGCTTCCGCTTCTACGGTGGGGGCAGTAACGTGCAGCACAAAGCCGTTCTCGATCTCGTTCAGCTTCATTGTGGTCATGGCTACGCCGCCGTTAATGGTATTGAGCAAGTCAATAGGACGAATGAAATCGCTCAATATGTTCTTATGTTCTAGTCTCATGATGATATCCTCCTATATCTACCAACCCTCATGATCAAATACTATACCGAAGGTTGAGCCAGTCGTTAAAATGAAAATAGTATCAGTTTATACGACACATTGGCCGTACTGTTACCGGAATATTGCTATTAATTGACATTTTGACGGAATTTTTTATGGGGCACCCCGGAGCGGAGCCGGCCCAGATGTACCCGGATGCGATTCTCATGCACAAAAAAAGGGCCCCTGCATTCAGCAAGTGCCCTTTTTGAGTTATGGTTGGCTGGGGTGCGCCGGGCGCCTAATTGATCTCCCGCACGGGTTGCGTCACGCCGATTTCTTTGAAAAGTTGTTCCCAGTAGTAGGTCACGTTGGGGTTGTTCTCGCGGGTGGTGCTGGTCGGCTTGAAGGGCGACACCAAGTATACGGTGAGCTTGCCGGCAATCTCCGGCCGGAGGGCGCCTTTGAGGGTAGCCCCGTCGGCCTTGGCCCAGGTTTCGGCTTCTTCGCGGGTTTTGGGCGGCTTTACGTGGAAGTCGCGGCGGTTGCTGCAGGGCATGCTTTCGATCATGTCGCTGAAATAGTAGGCATTCACCGTAGCGGCCGTGTCGGCAATGCGGTTCACCACTTCCAGGGTGGCCCAGATGTCGGTGTTGCGGCTGGTGGCCGTAGGGTTGGGCTTCATCAGGTGCGTGAGGGCCTGGTTGAGAAACTCCGACTTCTCCTTGCGCAGGGCCAGTTGAAAGTCGTTGCGGATGGCTTCCTTGTCGGTAGGGCTGGCGTAGGTGGTATCTTCGAGCACGGCCGCCTGGCACACGTCGCTGAACACCTGGGCCTTGCCGGTGTTCTCGTGCACGTAGTAAATGTCGAGCCGGTCGCCCTTGGTGCGGATGTTGCCGTTGACGATGTCCTGCAGGGCTTTGGCGTACTTGCGGTTCACGTAGTCCACGTCGTCGAACACGCTGGCGGACTTGTCGAGGAACACCACCGATTGCACCGGTTTCGCCACCGGTTTTTTTGCTTCCTCTTCTTTCCCGCAGGCGGCCAGCACCAGCAGCACCAGGGACAATACGCGTATTTGCTGAATCTTTATCTTTTTCATGAATGGAATGTGCAATAAAATGGCATCAGACCGGCGACCGGACCCGCGTCGCAAGTCTCCCGCCTGACATCTTTGGTCTTGGGGGTTGGTTACGCTTTGCCGTTGCTGCCGTTCTCGTGCACCAGGTGCACCCCGTTCTCGGCGGCCGGTTCTTCGGCCGGCGTACGGGGGGCGGTTTGCCGGGCCTGTTGCCCCACGCCGCGCGAATACCCGTCGTTGTACTGCGCAATGCGCCGGTCTACCTCGTACAGGGCCAGCTGGTCGCTCAGTTCGCGTACTTCGGCCTGCAAGGTGCGGATCTGGTCGCGGAGTTCCACCTGGTCGGGCAGCGACGCCAGTTGGGCCTCGCTGATGCCCTGCTGCGCTTTGAGCTGGCCCAGTTCGGCCTCGGCCTTTTCGAGCAGCGGCGCCGTTTTGCGTTCCCGGTTTTTCATCTTGCGGATGCGGATGGGAATCTGCACCCAGCGTTTCCAGTACGTCTGCACGATGGGCGTGCCGATGCCCAGGCTCACGGCCCCCGACACGGCAAACAGGATGCCGGTAAGCACGAACGACCACACGCCCCAGGGATCGTTGAGGAGTTCTTCGTTCAGTTCGATGCGTTGCTGGCGCAGCCGGTCGAGTTGCTTCACCAGGGCGGTGCTGGCCCCGTTGGAGCCGCTTTGCAGGTACGCCGCCTCGTTGTTGAGGAACGCCTTCATCTTGTCCACGCGGTAGGCTTCGTAGCGGTACAGGCCGAGCACGGCCAGCGTGGAGAGGGCAAACGCCATCAGCCCGATCTTGAAGTACACGTACCGGCGGGTGTTGCCCCGGTGGTAGTAGTCCTCGATGAGGCGTTCGTAGGCCGGCTTGAGCAGGAGGGAGAGGGCCGCCAGGCCGCCCGCGAAGCTCCACGCCTCGAAGCCCTTGAAGCCGAACGCGTAGGCCACGATGTCCTTGGAGATGATCAGGTCGCCGGCGATGAAGAGGCCGCCGGCCAGCACGTACAGCAGGCCGATGATGAAGGCATTGTCGCTGCGGGTGTTCTTGCGGTGTTCGCGCAGTTGGTTCCGTTCGGCCGCGGCCTGCTACAGGGTGCTGCGGATGCGCCCGGCCTGTTCGGCTTTGACGGGCACTTGGTGGGCCTGGAGCTGGATTTTTTCGATCAACTGCACCGACTGCCGCTGCGTCTCCCCGAGCAGCGTTTCCCGGGCGGCCAGTTCGCGCCGGCGGGCTTCGAGCTTCTCCAGCGACTTGCCGTGCAGGATGTGGCTGGAGAGGTAGCTTTCGTAGTAACTCTTGTCAAGGTTCAGCCGGCCGTTGTCGAGGCCGTGGGCAAAATCGAGGTTGTTCTTATCGGGTTGGGCAAGTGAATGCAACTCTTTTTCCATGTAAAATGGGGTAATCTGCTGGTGATCCGAAACGTCAACTTTTTTATCCGGGTTTCGTAAAAGCCGCTACCCGGCACCCGCCGGGACCACGGCAACCTTCCCGGTCGTACTTGTATTTTCCCCGCCGGGCAAAAAAAGACGGTTTGCAAGACCTACGAGGCCGGGCGGCTTCTACGAACCACCCGGCAAATAAACGCAATTCTCCGTAAGACCGTGCCCGCAGTTCGATTATTTTATTCGCAATGGTTGAAAATCGCACCGGAACTTACGTACCCCGTAGCCCCCGGTGAAGCACAAAAAAATATTTGCAAATTGTTGACTGACAGTAGATAAAGTGCAGGGAAGATCGTACATTTAGCGATACGAGCCCCCTTCACAGGTTTTTAGCCAGTAGTGTTTTCCGTTTCTTCCCCCGAAACATTACTAAGGTTACTTCCGGCCCTTTTTCGCCCGAAGTCTAGTGCCGCAACCCCTTTCGTATAACCCCTTATTCACCTCCTAAACCCTATCGTCTATGCATTTGACTGATACTATGGAAAAACTCGCGGTTGAAATTGATGGCATGTTCGTGGATTACTCGTTTGAAAACACCATCATCACCGTGCCGGTCAGCCGCTACCGCTACCAGAACGTAACCGGGTACCTGATGCAGAAGCCCCAGGGAACGGTCATCGAATTCATGTCCAAGGTGTGCCCCCTCGGCACGGCCATTGACCCGATGGCCATGCTGGAACTGAACCAGGAGTTGTTTTACAGCAAGGTGATCATCCACGAAGGGTTCCTCAAGGTGGCCGCCGCCGCCCTGTTTGAGCACTGCACCGAAGAACTCATCAAGGACATGGTGCTGGAAGTAGCCAAAGTGGCCGACGACCTGGAGCACCAATTGGTGGGCGAAGACCTGTATTAGAAGACGGCAGAAGGGAAACGTGAGACGGAAAACCGTCGCCCGGGAAGTGATGCGACATACTTAAAAGACCCCTCCGGTGCAGTCACCGGAGGGGTCTTTTTTTGGGAGCCGTACAAGGGTTTGCCTAGCGGGGCGTTTCGACCGTGCGGCCTTCGGGGGTGAGGTACAGCGAGAAGGGCTGGTTGTTGAGTTGGCCTTCCGCCCGGTACAGCACGGGGTGTTGGGCCGTTTCCACCTGCGTGAAGCGGGGATTGGTGGCCGAACCGTAGGGGCTGTTCTTGTAAGCCTCTTTCACGGAAGCCGGCAGGTCGTCGAGCACTACGTCGTTGCGGGTGTCAATCCATTCGCCGGTGTTGGAGAAGCTGGCCCGGTACGATTTGCCCTCCTTCATGTAGGTGGTACTGTAGTGGCCGTCTTCCATCGTCCAGTCGCCGGACGTGTAGGACGGGTATTTCTGCTTGAAGCTCGTGGTCACTTCGCCCGGCGGCTGGTTGCCGAACTTGCCGTCGGTGACGTTGCCGCTGCCGGCGGCCGGTTCGGTGGTGTTGGCCTCGTCCACGGCGCGTCCGGCTCCCGTACCGGTACTGGCCGTACCGGAACCACTTGCAGGCGTATCCGTGTTGCCGCTGCCGGCGCTGGTACCCGCCCCGCCCGTGGTGCTTGTCGTCGGGGCGCAGGCCGTGAGCCACCCGAGCAGGGCGACGGCCGCAAGTATGGTGCTCTTTTTCATGGTTCTTCTCGTTAAACGGGTTGTGAACCGGTAACTACGTGAATCACACCCTAAAAGTTCTTGCCCGCCGGGCGTTAACTTGCCCGCCCAAACTCCCGTACGCCGTTGGCACACGCCGTGATTCGTAAAATCGTTCTCTTCGGGCCGGAATCCACCGGCAAAACCACCCTGGCCGCGCAACTGGCCGCGCACTACGGCACCGTGTGGGTGCCTGAATTTTCCCGCTTTTACCAGGAGCAGCAGGGCGCCGCCCCCGGCTTGCCGGACGTGATGCCCATTGCCGAAGGACAACTGCGCTGGGAAGCCGAGGCGCGGCCCCGGGCCAACGGGCTGCTCATCTGCGATACGGACATTCTGGAGACCAAGGTGTACAGCGAGGCGTACAACGGCACGGCGCCGTCCGCGTTGATCGGGATGGTGGCGACGCACCCGGGCGACTTCTACCTGCTGGCCGACGTGGACCTGCCCTGGGTGCCCGACGGCATCCGCGACCGGCCTGATGCCCGGGAGGAGATGTACGGTCGCTTCCGCCGGGAGTTGCAAACGCGGCAGTTGCCCTTCGAAGCCATATCGGGTAACGCCTCAGAACGGCTCGAAAAGGCAATCCGGGCCATTGATGCGTTTCTGCGAACCCAGGGAGATTCGATCTGAGTATTTCTTTAGCATTTGTTTCACTGGCAAGGGTTTCACGCGGCGGGGTGCCTGCGGCCGGAAATGCGTTGCCAAAACCTAAGCGCCGGCCTTACGTAGAGAGTGCTATCTGAAGCACCCGTGAGGGGTGGATTTTTACCTAACGCTAAAAGTATAGTCAATATGAGAAGCTATTTGAACGGACTGGCAATGTTGATTGCCCTGATGCTAACCGTATCTGCCTGCGACAAGAAAGCCGCCACCAATGACATTGCCGGTTCTTCCAGCAAGACCTGGAAAGTAGAAAAGCTGGTGAATGCCAACGGCAACCGCGAAAAATTAGGCCGCGACCAGCAAGACGACCGGATGCAGTTCTACACCGACGGCACGTTTACGGCCAACTCTTCCGAAGAGCACGGCCGGGGCACCTGGCAGTACGACGCCGGCAAAAAGGCCCTTTCGCTGCAATTCGAAAACGCCAACGTGACCCAGAACTACGAAGTGGTAGACCTGTCCAGCAAACGGATGCGCCTCCGCACCGGTGACGGCTCGGAAATGCTCATGGAAGCAATGGAGTAATGAAAAATGGGCAATCCAACATGGACAATCGCGGGTTTCGCAGCAGACGCAAGCGCCGTCAGAAGTCAGTTTCGATTGCAAGTGTACGCTGATTGACAAAGGCAGTGCAACAGGAAATCCCGGGCTGAATGGTCCGGGATTTTTTTGTTGTCCGGGCCTCAATCATGATGCTTTCGAAGCCTCTGTTCCAATCCGGGTGAATGGCAAGCTAAAAGCATTCTTCGGATCACTTGGCGCCCTGGCCTTCCTGCAAAAAGCTGCGGATGGCTTCGTTCATCTTTTTGCCTTCACAGCCGGGAGCCAGGTGGCCGCAGTCGCCGGTGAGTTCCACGAGGCGGGCCTCCAGGTGCCGGGCCAGTTCCACCGAAGGGGCCGGGTTCACCATCTGGTCCTGCGTGGCGACGACGATCAGCGCCTGCGCCCTGGCAATGGCCGCCAGCCCGGCGGGAGTGGTGTTGCCCTCCCGGTAGATGTCGTGACCGATCATGGCCTGCAACTGCGCCGCCCAGTCGTCGGCGTCGGGCTGGGTGCGCATTTTCCGGGCGTCAGCGACGTACGCTTCGGCATTTTCCACCTTGGCGGCGCGGTTCTGCGGGGTGAGGAGATGTAAGGTGTGGATCATATTTACCACGGGCATGGCCGCCTGGGCGTCGAGCCCCTGCCGCCGGACCTGCTCGATGGCCTCCAGTTCCGTGTTCCAGAGCAGCAGGTCGTAGGCCGTTTGCCGCGGCGTGCCCACCATCGAAACCACCTTGCGCATGAACGACGGGTAGGAAACCATCCACTGCAACGCCTGCATCCCGCCCATGGATACGCCCATGACCGCAAAAAGCCGGTTCAGCTTCAGGTGTTCCGTCACCAGCCGGTGCTGCGCGTTGACCATGTCGCGGATGGACAATGACGGGAAGGGTTGCTGCGGGCTGTTGGAGGGCGACGAGGAAACCCCATTGCCCAAAGCATCCACCAGCACCACGAAGTACCGCGTGCTGTCGGCAATGCCGCCCGGCGCGGTGTTGCCCACCAGGTCTTTGCTCCTGCCGCCGAACCAGGTGGGAAACAGAATGGCGTTGGACCGGTCCTTGTTGAGCTTGCCCAGCGTCCGGTAGCCCACCCGGCAGTCGCGCAGCACCTGTCCGCTGGTGAGGGGTAAATCGCCCAGGGCGGCGTACCGGAGCGTATCCTGCCCGCGGGCCGCAACGGATGCCCAGACCAGCACCGCCACGAAGAGCATTTTTTTCATACAAAGCGAGTAAAATAATTGCCGGGCAAGTTAACCCATATCCACCAATGCACCCGGCGTACCGCGAAGCACCGAAGCACTGCATACCGGACATCGAACATCGAGCATCGAACCCCGAAAAGGTGAAGCATGGTTTGGGCCGATTTTGATTCTGCCGGCTGGGCGTTTCCGGCTAACTTAGGCTTCTTTTTTCGGATACATCGCATGCTAGCTAAAACGTTCGGGAGTGCCGTTTACGGGGTCAATGCCCACCTGATTACGGTAGAGGTGGATGTAGGGCAGGGCCTCAATTTCTACCTGGTCGGCCTGCCCGACAGCGCCGTAAAAGAAAGCCAGCAGCGGGTCGAAACGGCCATCCACCACATGGGTTACCGGATGCCCCGCCGCAAGGTGGTGGTGAACCTGGCCCCGGCCGACGTGCGCAAAGAAGGGTCGGCCTACGACCTGCCCATTGCCCTGGGCATCCTGTCGGCCTCCGGCCAGATCACCGCCGACAAACTGGACCAGTACGTCATCATGGGCGAACTGGCGCTGGACGGCAAGCTGCGGCCCATCAAGGGCGCCTTGCCCATTGCCATTGAGGCCCGCCGCAGCGGCATGAAAGGCTTCATCCTGCCCCTCGAAAACGCCCGGGAAGCGGCCATCGTCAACAACCTCGACGTGATCGGCGTGGAAACCCTCCAGGAGGCCATTGACTTTACGACCGGCCGGGTGCACCGCGAGCCCCTGCAAACCGATACGCGGGAAATCTTCCAGAACAGCCGCTACGACTACGAAGCCGACTTTGCCGACGTGCAGGGCCAGGAAAACATCAAGCGGGCCCTGGAGATTGCCGCGGCGGGCGGTCACAACGTAATCATGATCGGTCCGCCCGGCGCCGGCAAAACGATGCTGGCCAAGCGATTGCCCTCCATCTTGCCGCCACTTACGCTGCACGAAGCCCTCGAAACGACCAAAATTCATTCGGTAGCCGGAAAGCTGGGCAAGGCCGCTTCTTTAGTGGCCCAGAGGCCTTACCGGTCACCTCATCACACGATCAGCGACGCGGCACTGGTGGGTGGCGGGGGCATTCCGCAGCCCGGTGAAATTTCGCTGGCCCACAACGGCATATTGTTCCTGGATGAATTGCCGGAGTTCAAGCGGACGGCCCTGGAAGTGATGCGCCAGCCCCTGGAAGACCGCAAGGTAATCATTTCCCGGGCGCGGATCGCGGTGGAGTTTCCGGCCAACTTCATGCTCATTGCCAGCATGAACCCCTGTCCCTGCGGGTACTACAACCACCCCGAGAAGGAGTGCGTGTGCGGGGCCGGCGTGGTGCAGCGGTACCTCAACAAGATCAGCGGCCCCCTGCTCGACCGCATTGACCTGCACGTAGAGGTGACGCCGGTGTCTTTCGACGAGATGACCGCCAACCGAAAGTCCGAAAGCAGCGCCCAGATCCGGGAACGCGTACTGCGGGCCCGGGAGGTGCAGACGGGACGGTTCGGCACCCAGAAAAGCATCTACTCCAACGCCATGATGCCCGCCCAGATGGTAAAGGACGTTTGCGTGATCAACCCGGCGGGCAAGGCCCTGCTCAAAACGGCCATGGAAAAGCTCGGTTTGTCGGCCCGCGCTTACGACCGTATCTTGCGGGTGGCCCGCACAATTGCCGACCTGGCGGGCACGGAGCACATCCAACTCGAACACCTGGCCGAGGCCATTCAGTACCGCAGCCTGGACCGCGAAAACTGGGCCGGGTAACCAAGTGTAGCATTTACCATTTTCCCCGGCCCTGATGGCGTTAAAAGACTTATTGCTCACTCCGCTGTACCTGCCTTTCATCTTGTTGCTGGCCGTGTGGCTGCGGACGAAAATGACGGATTCGGTGACCCGCCGGTACTTCCTGCCGGGGCTCTTCGTGAAAATAATCGGCGCCGTTGCCCTCGGGCTGATCTACCAGTTCTACTACGGCGGCGGCGATACCTTCAACTTTTTCCACGACAGCAACCTGATCTGGGAGGCCTTCCTCAACGACCCCTTCACCGGGCTGGAACTGATCGTGGCCGACAACAATTTTCACACCGGGCTGTACCAGTACACCAGCCGGATGCACTTCTACGTGGACCCCTACACCTACCAGGTGGTCCGTTTGTCGGGCTTCTTCGGCCTGTTCACCTTCCACACCTACACCCTCATCGCCATCCTGTTCGCTTTCGTAAGTTTCACCGGCGTATGGGCTTTGTACAAGGTGTTCTACGACCTGTACCCGCACCTGCACAAGCAGATTGCGCTGGCCGTCCTTTTCATGCCTTCCGTGTTCTTCTGGGGGTCCGGCCTGATGAAAGACACCATTACGCTGGGAGCCCTGGGCTGGCTCTTCCACGCGTTTTATTTCGGCGTCATCCGGCGGCGTAGCCTCGCCGTCAATGGGACAATGATAATCCTGTGCATCCTCATCATCAAGGCCATCAAGGTGTACATTCTGTTGTGCTTCCTGCCGGCGGCTTTCCTGTGGATCTTTCTCGAATACCGGGCCCAGATCAAATCACCGGCCCTGCGTTTTGTCTCCCTGCCGCTGGTGATCCTGATGGCCGTTCCGCTCAGCTACCAGGCAATCGTGAAAATAACCGAGGAGAACAAACGGTACCAGTTGGAAAACATCACCACCACCACCCAGGTAACGGCCACGTGGCTCCAGCAGGTGGGCACCATGCAGAGCGGGTCGGTGTATTCGCTGGGGGAGTTTGACGGCACCTGGACCGGCATGATTTCCAAGGCGCCGCAGGCGATTTTCGTAACCCTCTACCGGCCCTTCCTGTGGGAGTCACGCAACCCCGTCATGGTGCTTTCCGCCCTGGAAGCCGCCTTTTTCCTGTTCATGACGCTGAAAATGCTCTGGCGGGTTAAGTTAAAAAAACTGGGAAGCCTGATCGTCGGGCAGCCGCTGGTGTTGTTCTGCCTGCTTTTCGCCATCACTTTCTCCTTTGCCGTGGGCGTGTCCAGCTATAACTTCGGTACGCTGGTGCGCTACAAAATTCCCATGATGCCTTTTTTCCTGGTGGCCCTCTACGTGTTGCAGGGTCAGGCGGTGAAGAAGCGCAAAAAGGTAAGGCGGTTTGCCTGAACGGAGTAACTCTCTTCGATCCGTTGGCGGGCGGCGTGCCCGAGCCGCGTCCGGAGGGCCGCATCGCCCAGCAGTTGCGCCAGGGCGTTTTTCCAAGCGTCATCCGTACTGCACAAGTACCCGTCCACGCCGTTCCGGATGATGTCGCAGTTGACGCCCACGGGCGAAGCCACGGCCGGAATGCCCAGCGCCATGTACTGCAACGCCTTGAAGCCGCACTTGCCCTGGGCCCACCGGTCGTCGGTGAGCGGCATGATGCCGATGTTCATCTTCAGCAGGTCTTCCCGTTCGGTCGCCTTGTTCCAGGGCAGGTACCGGAGCGACGCCAGCGTGAAGTCGGGCGGCTGGTCGGAAATGATCAGGAAAGTAAAGGCGTACGTCTTTTCCAGTTCCCGCAGCACGGGCACCAGCGGCGCCAGGTACCCGATGGTGGAATGCGTCCCCGTCCAGCCGATCACGACTTCGGGCGTGGCCTGGTCCTTGATCTGGTTGTGCAGGCCCACCGTGTCAATGGTGGTGGGGTTGACGGTTACGTGGTCGTTGAACTGACCGGCGTACGCGGCCAGGTAGCGGTTGCCGGCACTCACGCGGTGCGACAACCCGCAAATGCTGGCCGTCTTTTGGTGCCACTTGAGACGGGCGGCGATCCGGTTGTGGGCCGAGGTGTTCGCCAGCCAGATGGCGTCGTCAAAATCAAAAATGATCTTTTTGCGCAGCACTTTCGCAATGACCCACTCCAGCACCGGGGGCCCCAGCGGGGCGGCTTCGCGGTGGATGAACACAAAGTCGTAGTGGGATACTTGCGCCAGCAGTTTGAACCGCCGCGCGAAACCCTTCAGAATGCCGGTGAGTTTGGCCCGCCCGTGGCCGGGCTTGTACAGGATCTTCCAGGTGTCGCCGTCCAGGAAAGACTCCAGCCGGTAGCTGATGCCTTCGGCGGCCAGAAAACCCAGGTACTGCTCGAACCGGAACCGCTGGGAGGCCGCCGTGCCGTGGGGATACGGAAAAAGGAACAATACTTTCACGCCGTGCTGCCTGGACACCCCTTTACGCTAGTTTTCGGTACACGGAATGGTACAGCGCCACGCCCTTCTGCAGGTCAAAGTAATCGAGGGCGGCCTCGCGGAAGTGCTCCGGGGGCAACTGCGCCAGGCTTTCCATGCGGGCAATGACTGCATCGAAAGCCGCATCGGTAAAGGCGTCCACCGCGGCGCCCACGCCGTACTTTTCGACGATGTAGTCGGTGTCGCCCACGCCAGCGTTGCAGATCACCGGCAGGCCCATGGCCAGCACTTCCCCCATTTTGGTGGGCGAAGAAGCCTTTTTGGAAAAGCAGGGCTTGATGAAGAAAAGCGAGAACTGACTCTGCGCCAGCAGCACGGGCACTTCTTTCCGCTCCGCCGACCGGACGTCAATCTTGCCGGGCGGAATCCCGAGCAGCACGGCTTTTTCGAAGATGGCCCGTGGGTTGTCGGGGGTGATGAACAAAAACTGGGCTTCGGGTTTGTGCACGAGCAGCCGCCTGAAGAACCGGAGCATTTCGTCGAGCAGGTACCAGGTGCCCACCGAGCCCAGGTAAGACAGCGTGTACGGCGGAAGCGCGGAAGCCGCCGGCAGGGTGTGCGGGTCCAGCAGCTCGTCGTCCGTCAACGCGCTGCCCTGGCCGCCCCGGTCGTCGAGGTGCTGGCCTACCCGCCCCAACACTTTTACTTTTTGCTTCTTGGGAATTTTGAACAGGGCCGTATCTACGCAGCAAGGGATTACCTGGATGGGAATGTTCGCCAGACCGGGCCGCTGCTGAATGAGCTGCTTCCCCTCGTGGGTGAGGCTGATTGTGTAATCGGCGTGGCGCAAAAAGTCTGCCTCCCGGCGCTTGAAGTAATGGAAGATGCCTTTGTACAGGGGATTGCCCAGGTTCCACAGGCCGCCTTCCACGCGTTCGTCGGCCCAGAAGCCCCGCATGTCGAAGATGAACCTGAGGCCGTGCCGCTCCTTGAGGCGCAGCCCGAGCAGGGCCGTGAGGTAACTCCGGCAGTGGACGATGGAGAAACGGCGGCGCCGGTGCAGCCGCAGGGCCAGCCGGTACATTTTGCGGAGGTCCCACAGCGTGGAAAGCACCGGCGGCTTTTTGGTGTACACCACGGGTTGCCAGCCAATGCCGTTGCTGCCCGCAAGGTGCGCAATCTGGTCGCTTCGTTTGGCGAAGTTTTCCGCCTTTTCGGCGCTGATCACCGTAATGGCGTACCCCTTGGCGCTTAAACCGCACAGGTACGGCAAAATCTGTGACTGTCCCAGTGGGTCGGTCAGGCCGTCGTAGGACAGGTATAACACCTCAACTTTCTGTTCAGACATGCTTCTGTAACCAATAATGCAACACAATCAACAACCAGACCCGGTGGTACACGTAGGTATTGCCCCCGTTGAACTGCCGGAGCAGGTCTTTTACCGTTTCGAACCGGATCACGCCGTAACGCTCCACGACTTCTTTGCTCAGGTACGCTTCCTGCAAGTACCGCAAATCACCCTGCAACCAACTGGCAAGCGGCACGGAAAACCCCCGCTTGGGTCGGTCAAACAACTGCCGGGGAACGTACTGGTAGAGTACTTCCTTGAGCAGGTATTTGGAGACGCCGTTGCGGTACTTGAGGTTGGGCGCAAGGTTCAGTGCAAACTCCACCACCCGGTGGTCGAGCAGCGGCACCCGGGCCTCCAGGCCGTAGTACATCGTGGCGCGGTCTACCTTGGTAAGCAGGTCGTCGGGCAGGTACGTTTCCAGGTCATAAAGGGCCTGCTTTTCGCGGGGCGTAAGCGGCCGGGGCAAGCCCTGGTGTCCAGTCGCGCCGTCCAGGGCCGGCCGACCGCCAAGCAAGCCGGGTAATTCCTTCTTGGCGAAAAAGCCTTGTTCCTGGGAGAAAATGTGGCCGGGCAGGCCCGACTCGTCTTCGTACCCGAACAGGGAAGCGGCTTTGCGGTAACGCGGGGCTCCCGGAATGGTCAGCAGCCGCGACATGGGTTTGCGGAGGGCTTTGAGCAGCGGATTGGCCAGCCGTTCGGCCCACTGGTACATGCCGTACCCGAAAAACAACTCGTCGCCCCCGTCGCCGCACAGGGCCACCGTTACGTGCTGCCGCGCCAGCTGCGACACCAGCATGGTCGGGATGGCGGAGGAATCGGCGTACGGCTCGTCGTAGGCGTCGAGCATGGGTTCCACCAGACGCTTGGCCTCGGCCGATGACACGATGAATTCGTGGTGCTGCGTGCCCAGGTGTTTTGCGACGGCACTTGCGTAGTGCGCTTCGTTGAATTTCTCTTCGGTAAAGCCGATGGAAAAGGTATTGAGCCGGGTGCTGGTGAGGCGGCTCGCCAGTGCGGCAACAGTGCTTGAATCAATGCCGCCGCTCAGGAACACGCCGAGAGGCACGTCGCTGATGAGCTGGTACTGCACGGCGCTGAGCAGCAAGTCTTCCAAGCCCTTTTTGGCCTCCTTCTCGTCGTGCAGCACCTGGGGGGCAATGCGCCCCGCCGGCGACCAGAAAGGAATGTTCTTCAGCCCTTTGGGAGTGGCCTCCAAGTAGTGGCCGGGCTGGAGCTTGAATACGTTTTTGTAGATGGTGTGCGGGGCCGGGATGTACCCCAGGTGCAGGAAGTGGGAAATGGACGTAAAATCGGGTTCGATGCGCAGTTCCGGCAAGGCTTTCAGCGCCTTCAACTCGGAAGCAAAGGCCAGTTGCCGGCCGTCCCAGTAGTAAAACAGCGGCTTGATGCCGAGCCGGTCGCGGACCACGTGCAGTTCCTGCCGCGCCGCGTTGTACACGGCAAAGGCGAACATG
>CADCTQ010000126.1 GCA_902805615.1 uncultured Cytophagales bacterium | reverse complement strand
AACCCCAAAAGAAATGAACTTTACCGGAAAGGCAAAGGCCGAAATGACCTACGACGCCATTGTGGTGGGGTCCGGCATCAGCGGCGGCTGGGCGGCCAAGGAACTGTGCGAAAAAGGGCTCAGGACGCTGGTGCTCGAACGCGGCCGGGACGTGGCGCACATCAAAGATTACCCCACCGCCACCAAAAATCCCTGGGACTTTCCGCACCGCGGCCGGTTTGCCCTCGGTGTCGAAACCGAAAACCCGGTGGTGGGCCGCTGCTACGCCTTCGAGGAGGCCACCGAACACTTTTTCGTGAAGGACAAGGAGCACCCCTACGTCCAGGAAAAGCCCTTCGACTGGGTGCGCGGCTACCAGGTGGGCGGCAAATCCCTCATCTGGGCGCGGCAGACGCAACGGTGGAGCAACTACGAATTCGAAGCGCCGGCCCGCGACGGGTTCGCCGTGGACTGGCCCATCCGCTACCCGGACCTGGCGCCCTGGTACAGCTACGTCGAACGCTTCGCCGGCATCAGCGGCAACCGGGACAATATTCCGCACTTGCCTGACGGCGAGTTTCTTCCGCCCTTCGAGTTAAACTGCCTGGAGAAGCACATCGCGCAGCGGGTCAAGGCCAACTACGCCGACCGGCAGGTCATCATCGGCCGCTGCGCCCACCTCACGCAGCCCCGGGACGTGCACACGGCCGGGGGCCGCGCCACGTGCCAGGCCCGGCACCTGTGCTACCGCGGTTGCCCGTACGGCGCCTACTTCAGTTCCAACTCCTCCACGCTGCCGGCCGCCGCCAAGACGGGCAACCTCACCCTGCGGCCCCATTCGGTGGTCCACTCGATTCTCTACGACGAAGCCAAAGGCCGGGCCACCGGCGTGCGGGTGGTGGACGCCAACACGAAGGAGACGACGGAATTCTACGCCAAAGTGATTTTCGTGAATGCGGCCTGCCTCAACACCAACCTGATCCTGCTCAACTCCCGGTCCCGCCGCTTCCCGGAGGGCCTGGGCAACGACAATGGCCTGCTGGGCAAGTACGTGGCCTTCCACAACTACCGGGGCAGCATGACGGGCTCCTACGATGGTTTCGAGGACAGCTACTACTACGGCCGGCGTCCCACCAGTGCGTTCATGCCGTCGTTCCGCAACGTGTACCGGCAGGAGACTGACTTTCTGCGGGGCTACATGGTGGCTTTCAGCGCCAGCCGGGGCGGCTGGCAACGGGGCATGAGCCAGCCGGGCCTCGGCGGGGATTTCAAGGACGCCCTTACCGAGCCGGGCCGCTGGGGCGTGTACATGATGATGCAGGGCGAAACCGTGCCCAAAGCCGAAAACCACGTCCGGCTGAGCAAGGACCAACAGGACGCCTGGGGCGTGCCCCAACTGGTTACTTCGGTCGGTTACGACGCCAACGACGAGAAGGTGCTGGCCGACTTCCTGGTGCAGGGGGCCGAAATGCTCGAAAAGGCGGGTTGCAAGAACATCAGCGTGAGCGACTCCAGGCAGGCCCCCGGCCTCGACATCCACGAGATGGGCGGCGTCCGCATGGGCCGCGACCCCAAAACGTCGCTGCTCAACCAGTGGAACCAACTGCACGCCTGCAAAAACGTGTACGTGACCGACGGCGCCTGCATGACTTCCGTGGGCAACCAGAACCCGTCCCTCACCTTCATGGCCCTCACCGCCCGCGCCGCCCACCACGCCGTGGAGGAGTTGAAAAAGCGGAATGTGTAAAGGGTTGTTCGTTGCTCGTTGTTGGTTGTTCGGAATGCAATCGTGATTCGTGCGAAACTGACTGCTTCCGTACGCAGCATGGCTTTCCGAACAACCAACAACGAGCAACCAATCCCCTAATTATTCGCTACGCTTTTCATCTGGTGGTCGAGGCGCTGGCTGTCGCGGATGCGGCGGTCCAGGATGTAGATGTATTCCCGGGCCCGCTTGTTGCCGTAGGTGGCGTAGGCCTTCTGGCACCACGACCGGGCTTCTTCCAGGTTGCCCAGCACCTCGTGGGCAATGGCCAGGTTGTAGGCGGCTTTGCCGGCCGTCTTGCCGCGGTTCGCCTGCATGATCTGCTCCCACAGTTCGGCCGCCCCGTCCCAGTCGTTCACGTACGCCATGCGGTAGGCCCGCTTCATGGCCGGGTCGCCGCCTTTGCGGTAGTACGACCGTTCCACCGTGATCCAGGCCGGGGCAATGCGGGCGGCGTACTGTTCGCCAATGGCGTAGCTCACCCGGTCGGTGGCGGCCTTCTTGTCGAGCAGGGTAGCCACGGCGGCCTGCGGGGAGAGCCCCACGCCGGTCCAGCCGAGGGAGTGCGTAAAGATGAACTCGTCGCGGATGCTCTTTTCCCGCGGGTCGTAGAGCCGGAAGCCGATCTTCACCTGCGAGCGGAGGTTGGCGACGAACTCCGTCCTTTTGCGCGCATTGCCGTCCTTGTCTTTTTCCTCCACCACCCGCACCGAAGGCAGCACCTGCGTATCGGTGTCGAAGGTCTCCACCACGCACAGGGCGTCGGCGCCGTACGCGTTGCAGATTTTTTCGATTTCGTGCCAGGGCAGCGGCGCCGGGAACACGTTGCCCGCCCCGGAGCCGGGCAGGAACAGGTTGGTCTGCTTGACCTGGTAGCGGGGCGAATTGTGCAGCACCTCATTGAGGCCGTTGAAGGCGCTTTCCACGCCGCTCTTGTCCTGGTACAGGCCTTCGCCCGTGAGGATGCCCTCTACCACGTTGGCGGTGGCGTTCTGGGGCTTGGTGCGGTTGACCAGGGCCAGGGTCTTGATGTGGTCGCCCACGTTGATGTGGGCCGGTTTGAGCACCTTGATGTAGAGGTTGCTCGTGCAGGAGGCAGACAGGAAGGGAAGGATCAGGCCAAGGAGCAACCAACTGCGGTTGAACCGGGCCCCGGCGCGACGGTTTTTCATAGGGTACGGGGGAAAAAAGCGGGAAACGGATTCCAAAGAATCGAATTCCCCGCCGCCCGCGCAACTTCACTGAGGCGTAAACCATGCATGGGTGCCTAAAACCAAAAACAACCTGACTGGCAAGGGGTTATCTCGCCCGGTAAAGCGCAATGCAACGGCAAAAGCCCTTGCCGCGGCCGAACCGGACAAGGGCTTTTCGTTGGAATGGGGTGGCCGGGGCAGCCCGGTCAGTGCAGGAATGCCAGCGACGGCTGCATGATCACGCCGTACTCCGCCAACGTGCTCACGAAGTGATCCACGGCTTCCTGCGGGGGCGGGCCCTGGGGTACCGGTAAAGGCTTCATGTCCGGGGCCGGGGTGCTGTTTTCCCAGAACCAGTCATCGAGGCCGGCCGGCGAAATCCACATCAGCAGCCGGGCCGATTCGGAGAGAATCTCGAACTGGTGCGTGACGCCTTGGTGCAGGTAGATGTAATCCCCGGCCCGTACCACGAATTCCTGTCCGCCGACGTAGTAGCGGACGCTGCCCTCCAGTACGTAGTACGATTCATCCTCCCGTTGGTGGACGTGGGCCGGTGGTTCGGAGCCCCGCTTTACTTCAATCTGGATGAGGGCAAAGGAACCCCCGGTCTGTTCGCCACGGACCAGGAAGTTGAAGACGGCGCCGGGAATGGCACGGGTGTTCCCGGGAGTCGGGTTGCTCTTAAAAGGTTGCATCGTTTTGTTGGTTTGGTGGGTGAATGCAAATATAGTCAGGCTAACTGACTACAAATGTCAGGTAGCCTGACTATATTTGCAAGTGAAATTTTAAAAATTTTTGGATGATTTCATACACCAACACGGGTTTTTACCTGAAGGCCCTTTCCGACGACCTCGTGGGCGACCTGCACCGGCAACTGGCCGAGCGGGGCTACGCGGAGATCCGGCCTTCGCACGGCATGGTTTTCCAGTACATGCAGGAGGAGGGTTCCCGCATCACCGACCTGGCCGCCCGGGTGAAGATCACCAAGCAGTCTATGAGCACGTTGGTGTACCAGTTGGAGGAGTGGGGGTACCTCGAACGCCGTCCCGACCCGACCGACAAGCGGGCCGTGCTGTTCGCGTTTACTGACAAGGGCCGGGAAGTGCGCAAGCTGGGCCGGGCCCTCAACTACGAATTCGAGCAGAAGTGGGCGGGCAAACTGGGGGCGGAAGACTTCAGCCGGTTCCGTACCTATTTGCAGCGGCTTTGGGAATAGGCTAGTTGGCGGCAGGGCAAATCATGGATCACCAGTCATGGATCGCCAGAGACACGGAGGGCGCTGCGTCGGGGAAAGGGTCGAATGACGGGAAGGTGCCGCGTCGCGGGTAGGGGTCGCATCGCGGGTAGGGGTCGCATCGCGGGTAGGGGTCGCATCGCGGCTCCCCTCCTCGGAGCTAATCTTGTAGGGAAACATAAATGGTAGGCGTCGCATCGCGGGAAGGGGTCGCGTGGCGGGAAAGGGTCGCGTCGCGGCTCCCCTCCTCGGAGGGGCCGGGGGTG
>CADCTQ010000125.1 GCA_902805615.1 uncultured Cytophagales bacterium | reverse complement strand
GCCGCTGCACGTCGAATACCTCCACAACATGGGCGTCGGCGCTTCCATGTCCATCTCCATTATTAAGGAAGGAAAACTCTGGGGCCTGTTTGCCTGTCACCACCTTTCGCCGCGGCTGGTGGACTACGCCGTGCGCGGCGCCTGCGAATTCCTGGGCCGCACGTTTTCGCTGCTGTTGGCCGGGAAAGAAAGCCAGGAAAGCGCCGCCGGCGAACTCCGCATCCGGGAAGCCCAGGCGCGGCTGCTCGAACGCCTTTCCCAATCAAACAGCCTGCCGGGCAGCCTGGCCGGCGAGGGGACTACCGTGCTCGACCTGGTCCCGGCCGGCGGGGCCGCCCTGTGCCTGGAGGGCGAAACCGTACTGCTGGGCCGGACCCCCACGGCGGCCCAAGTCCGCGAACTCACCGAATGGTTGCAGCGGCACGTGGCCGAAGACGTGTTCCACACCCGGAGCCTGGCCGCGCAGTATCCCGAAGCGGCGGCCTACGCCGACAAAGGGAGCGGCCTGCTGGCCCTTTCCGTTTCGAAGGTGCAGGCCGAGTACATCCTCTGGTTCCGGCCCGAAGAGGTGCAAACGGTGACGTGGGCCGGCAACCCCACGAAGGCCGTGGTGGCGACCCCCGACGGCGCCCGGCTGTCGCCCCGCAAGTCGTTTGCCGAGTGGGTGGAGCAGGTAAAGGGACAGTCGCTTCCCTGGCGGAAGGCCGAAATCACCGCCGCCACCGAACTGCGCAACGCCATTGTGGGCGTGGTGCTCAAACTCTCGGGCGAACTCAAGCTGCGGTCCGACATTCTCAGCCGCCTCAACGCCGAACTGGAGCGGAGCAACGACGAACTCGACTCGTTTGCCTACATCGCCTCCCACGACCTGAAAGAACCCCTGCGGGGCATCCACAACTACGCCAACTTCCTCCTGGAAGATTACGCCGACCAACTCGACGAAGAGGGCGTGGGCAAGCTCCGGACCCTGGTGCGCCTCAGCCGGCGGATGGAAGAACTCATCGAATCGCTGCTGCACTTTTCGCGGGTGGGCCGCCTGGAATTGCAAACCGTGCCCACTGACCTGAACCGCGTGCTGGAAGAGTCCCTGGAAATCCTGCAGGTCCGCATCGAGCAGTCGGGGGCCCAGGTGCGCGTGCCCAGCCCTTTGCCCACCGTGGACTGCGACCCCGTGGCGACCGGCGAAATCTTCACCAACCTGATCAGCAACGCCCTCAAGTACAACAACAAAGCCGAAAAGTGGGTGGAGGTCGGCTGGCTGCCGGCGCCGGCTGATGCCGACAAAACCGCCCCGGCCGTGCTGTACGTTCGCGACAACGGCATCGGCATCGAGGAGCGGCACTACGAAAACGTGTTCCGGATATTCAAGCGCCTGCACGGCCGGGACCAGTACGGCGGGGGTACGGGGGCCGGCCTTACCATCGTGAAGAAAATGGTGGAGCGGCAGGGGGGGCGCATCTGGCTGGAGTCAACTCCCGGCACCGGCACCACGTTCTTCTTTACGCTTTCGCCGTAAAGGCTGACGGGTTCCCAATACCCAATACTCAATGCTCAATACTAACACCAAAGATATGCACGTAAAGAAGATCCTCGTAGTGGAGGATAATGATGAGGATTACACGGCCACCATGCGGGCTTTTCGCAAAACCGCCATCCAGCACCCCGTTTTCCGGTGCATTGACGGCGACCAGGTCATTGATTACCTGCACCGGCGCAACCAGTTTGCCGACCTGGACGGTTCGCCCTACCCGGTACTGATCCTGCTCGACCTGAACCTGCCCAACACGGACGGCAAAACAGTGTTGTCGCTCATTAAACTAGATGAACGGCTTAAACGTATACCGGTCGTAGTGCTGAGCACCTCCAACCGGCAGGATGACGTGGACGAATGTTACCAGAAAGGAGCCAACAGTTACCTGGTCAAACACTCGGACTTTGCCCGGTTTACCCAGACGATTGAAGCCTTAAAAACCTACTGGCTCGAACAAGCCGCCTTACCGGTGAACAAGGGCTAGATTTTTTTTATGACGGAAGCCATTAAGATTCTCATTATTGACGACAACGAAGAGGATCAGTTTACATTCAGGCGGTACCTGACCGGCAAGGCTTGTCCGCCCGGGAAGCACTACCACATTGAGGTGGCGGATACGGGGGAGGAAGGGGTGGCCCGCTTCCGGGCCGACGCTCCCGACTGCGTGCTGCTGGACCTTTCCCTGCCCGACACGGATGGGCTGTCGGTCCTCGCGCAACTGGCCGGCCTGGTGCCCCCGGCAAAGCTCTGCGTCGTGATGATGACCGGTTCGGGCAGCGAAACCGTGGCCGTAAGGGCCCTGCAAACGGGGGCTTCCGAGTACCTGGTAAAGGGCAAATTCACGGCCGAAGCTTTGTGCAACGCCGTGGAGAACGCCCTGGAGAAAGCCCGGTACCGCCAGCAACTGGCCCAGGCCCAGGCCGACCTCGAACGGTTTGCCTACGCCGCCGCCCACGACCTGAAGGAACCCCTGCGCACCGTGGCCGGCATTGGCAACCTTATGCGCAAGCACCTCACCCGGGCGGGGGACGACAAGGCACTTACCTACCTGGACCACATGCAGAACGCCTCCTCGCGCATGGATGGCCTCATCCAGGGGTTGCTGGACTATTCGCTGGTGAACCGCCAGCAGGCAGCCGGGCAGCTCGTTGACCTCAACCACGTGCTGGGACAGGTTACGGCCAACCTCCAGAACAAGATTGACGAGTCGGGGGCCCGCGTGCAGTGCGAGGCCCTGCCGCAGGTGGAAGCCAACGAGTGGCTGCTGCTGCAATTGTTTCAGAACCTGATCGGCAACGCCATCAAGTTCCGCAGCGACCGTCCCGCCGTAATCACGGTAGCCGCAAAGGCGGAAGCTTCCCACTGGTTGTTCTCCGTGGCGGATACCGGCATCGGCATGGACATGGAGCAGGCCCGGCAGATTTTTGAGCCCTTCAAGCGGTTGCACGCCCAGCACGAGTACGAAGGGTCGGGCATTGGCCTGGCGACCTGCCAGCGCATCGTGGAACGGTACGGGGGCCGCATCTGGGTGGAATCCGAGGTGGGCAAAGGCTCCACGTTCTTCTTTACCCTGGCGAGGCAAAAATAACCTGCGGCGGCGGGGAGACGGCGCAATGACCGGCAGGCCGGGGATAACCCATTGACAGGCTTGGGATTGGAAAAATACAAGTTGGTTCGAAGAAAAAAGTTGCCGGTTGGACGGCCGCCGGTCCTGGTTGCGGAACGCGCTGGGGCAGAGGCGGATGCGGTAAAAGTGCAAATAGGGGAAGGAACGCAGAACGATCCGGAAGAAATATTTCAAATATTTCCTTGCGGAGTTTTGTGGTTTACAAGATTGCTGCTACATTTGCATCCGTTATTCGCAGAGGCGCTCAGAAAGCCGGAAAGAAGGAACCAAAAATACCGCATAGGAACTCCAAAAGGAGTAAGTTTGGTTAAGAATCTGCGAAAGACTTCCACTGCAAAGGCAGCGGGAACGAAAAAAAGAGGGGCAGTAGGGAACTTCGGAGGAGCGCAGAAACGTTAAAGTACTACAGCGATAGTACAAGAAACGAAAGAAACGGCAGTGGGGCAGGTAAGGCGCAAAAGCTTATAAAATTAAGCAAAAACAAGAGTGACCAGGAACTAATGGACAGTACGTGTTTGTTAGAATAGTACAAGCGAAAGCTTGGCAACGGTCCTCCTTCCACTCCTGGTTACGGCGTTAACCGGGACATCAAACAAGACAGTTTTACTTTGAGTGCAAGCTCACCATTCTGCCCAACGGGGCGGAACACGTTCTTTGAATAGTAGATACGCAAGACAGCGGACCTAACGGTTGGTTGCCCGGGAGGGTAACGAGCCGAGTCAATTTCGAGCAAGGCCGGATCAACAGACACTGATCTTTCGGGCAGGGATAAGTCCTTACCGGAAGGTCAACCAAACCAAGTCTTCTAGCTGGACTAGGAGCACCGGGTAGTGTCTCTGAGTGGAGTGATCTTCGCAAGCGGGTTAGTCTTCAAGGAGTGCTACCAGGACGAGTATACAATGGAGAGTTTGATCCTGGCTCAGGATGAACGCTAGCGGCAGGCCTAATACATGCAAGTCGAACGGTGTCGCAAGACATAGTGGCGCACGGGTGCGTAACACGTAGGTAACCTACCTTTTACTGGGGCATAACGATGGGAAACCATCGCTAATTCCGCATGATACAGTTAGCTGGCATCAGCAGGCTGTTAAAGATTCATTGGTAAAAGATGGGCCTGCGGCTGATTAGCTAGTTGGCGGTGTAACGGACCACCAAGGCTGTGATCAGTAGGGGTTCTGAGAGGAAGATCCCCCACACTGGCACTGAGATACGGGCCAGACTCCTACGGGAGGCAGCAGTAGGGAATATTGGGCAATGGCGGAAACGCTGACCCAGCCATGCCGC
>CADCTQ010000124.1 GCA_902805615.1 uncultured Cytophagales bacterium | reverse complement strand
CCCTTTCGCCACGGGCTGGTCGAAGACCACGCGCAGGGAGGCGTCCGGGGCTACGCCGGTTGCATTATTGGCGGGCGACAGTTCGGTGGGGGCGGGGGGCGCAAACGGCACGCCGGCCGGCGCGGACCGGGCGGCAACGGCCGGGGCGGCCAGCATTCCCCACAGGATCAAGGTCAATGACAACAGTCGCATGGTACTTCGTAGTTTTCTCGTCTCTTCAAGTTGCCCGGTGGGCAGGTGGCGGGCACTATTTGGGCGGCCCCTGCGCCCCGGGCAATTCCTGCTCATCCCCGCCGCCGGGGCCGGCCGGCGCCGGGCGGGGAATCAGCAGCACGCCGGTGGCCGCCGCCACGCCCAGCGGCACGAGCTTGAACGCCGTCGGGATTTTGCGCCGGATGGTGAAAAAGGGGCTGAAACGGTAGTTGCCGGGGTCGCCCAGGCTGCTGACTTTGAGGCGGTAGTTCTCGCCGGGCTGCACGTCCACGGGGATTTCCCAGGCGTACTTGCCGGTGTTGAGGGTTCGGGTGATGACCACGTTGGGCAGCGAGTCGCGGTACAGTTCGAGCTTGAGTTGCTCGTTGGCCAGGCCGCCCGCCCACTGGAACTGGTAGGTGCGGCCCCGGCGGTACACGGTGCCGGCCTCGCGCGGCGTCCTGAGGGCGAAGGGCGAAAACGTAAGGACGGCCTGCACCCTGAAGGTCAGTTCGCCGCTGAAGCGGGAGAGTTCCTTGGCGGCGCCCCACTCGATCTGCCGGCTGCCGGCCGATACGCCTTCCCCCACGTCGCCCCGCACGTGCTGGAGGGGTTCCTGCATGTTGTCGTGCGAACTGAACACGGTGACCCGGAACAACTGCCCCGGCAGGGAGCCCTTCAGGTCGTAGGAAATGTGCACGAGGTTGCCCCGGGCTTCGGCGCGGACGTTGAGCACCGACTGGGCCGCGCTGCCGGCCGGTTGCAGCAGGGCCGCCAGCAGGAGGAGGCAATAGCGGATTTGCATGGAAAAATACTTTTTAAGGGGCTCGTACGGGGCCGGGCGGTGCCAGTCACCCACGCCGGAATGCGAATGCTTTTGACATAGGTACCTTTTGGGCATAAAATGTAAGCAACCCACCCGATAATTGGCTCGTTTGCAGCCCATCGCCGGGCGGCGGGGCGGGCTCCCGGCGCAAAAAAACAAGCCCGGCACGCGGCGGGAGCCGGCACCGGGCGGAGGATAGGTGGGAAAGTGAAAGCAGGAACGGGCGGCAACGGGCCCGTCAGGCGTACTGTTGGGTTACCTGCTGCTGCACGGCTTCGCGCAGCAGGCCCAGGCAGCGGAGCTTGGTACTTTTGGCGACGTTTTCGTTTTTGTAGCCCAGCGAAGCGCAGATTTCTTTCATGGACAGGTGCCGGAAGTAGAACAGCCCGATCAGGTTGCGGCTCTTTTCGGGGAGCGACGCCAGGGAGACCGAGAGGGCGTCGAGCAGTTGCTGGTGCCTTTCGGCGGGCGACGGCGAAAGGGGGAGCACCGGGGCTTCCGGTTCCTGCGCATTCCAGCCGGCGAGGGCCTCCTGCTGGCGCTTCTGCTGCCGCAGCTCCGACAGGATGAGGTGCTTGCCGATGGCAAACAGGTACGTTTTGAGACCCGCCTGCAACGTGCGGAGCTTGCCGCTGCGCGCATTTTCGTAGAGTGCCATGGTGGCGTCCTGGTACACGTCCACGGCCCGTCCGTAGTCGAGCCCGAAGTGTTTTTCGGCCCACTTGAGGAAGGGCGCCCGGTAGGCGGTGTACAAGCCGGAGAGCACCCTTTCGTCGCCCTGCTGCAACAGGTGCAGCAACTCGGCGTCGGAACGGGTCGCGGGGCGGGTGGCGGCGTTGGCGGGGCGGAGCGGAGTAAGTGGCATCTCTTTAGGTGGTTGGGTACTTCCGGTAGCAATTGGTACTGGTTGGTAAACCCTCGCCGCCGGAACGTAACCACGGGGCGGCCCCAACCCGTGGGTTTTGCAAAAAAAAAAGTCCGCCCGGGGGCAGACCTTTCGTAGGCGGGGTGGGGGAAAGCCGGGGGCGGCGGTTACTGCGCCCCTTGCACGGCTTGCAGGGTAATCACGCCGCAGCCGATGCGTCCGCCGGCGTCGCCTGAGGGCTGGGTCTTGTAGTCGTCGGCCTTGGCGTGGATGATGATGGCGTGGTTCACCACGTTGGTGGTGGTGTCGTTGCCGCCCACCGTCCAGCCTTCGATTTCGGCCTCTACGCGTCCACGGCCGTCGGCGCCCACGGCGAAGTTGGGCAGGTCACCCATGTGGTGGGCGCCGTCGCCCTCCCGGTTGCCGTGCGGTTGCTTGGTGGGGTTCCAGTGCGGGCCGGCCGAGGAGGCGTCGGCGGCGCTGCAATCGCCCTTCTGGTGGAGGTGCACGGCGTGCTCACCCTGAGGGGCCCCGTCAATGTTGAGCACCAGCTTCACCTTGTTGTCGCCCGTTTGGGTGAATACGGCCTGGCCCGTAACCGAGCTTCCGCTTGCCGCGTTAATGACAGCCACGGCCCGCTGCCCGGACCGGAAGCCGGTGGGAGAGTCGGAAGGCTCCTGGCCCACCACGGTAACCGTGTCGCCGGGATCGCTGCCCGTGGCTACTACCGTGTCGGTGCCTTCCGCTTTCTGGTCACTGCCGCCCGAACCGCAGGCACCCATCAGCAGGAGCGTCGCGGACAGGCAGGCAAACATCGAAAATCTTTTCATAGGATATAGAGTAGTTGAGTTGTCCGCTTTATACGAAACTTTTCCGTAACTGTTATGCCCGAAAGACGCCTGTTTGTGTCGCTGCCCCTGCCGCCCGAGATCAGCGCCCAACTGGCGGCGCTGCCCGCCGCCCTTTCCCGGGAGGGCGTCCGGTGGGTGCCGGCCGCGAACTGGCACCTGACCGTCCTGTTCCTGGGCGGGGTGCCCGAAGAAGCGGTGGAAGGGTGCATTGACTCCCTCCGGCGTGCCGCCCTGCCGGGGCCGTTCTCCCTGCAACTGCGGCCCGCCGTCACGGCCGTAGACCGCCGGGGCCGCACCGAAATGCTGTGGGCGACCTTCGAGCCGAGCCTGCCTTTTGCGCAACTGTGCTACCGGGTGGCCGACGCCCTGGGCCGCGCGCCCGACAAGGAGCCCCGGCCGCACGTGACGCTGGCCCGCACGCGCAAGGACTTCCGGGGCCGCCTCAACGCCGCCCTCTTCCCGCCGCTGGCACCGCACTCCTTCGCGGTGGAGGGCTTCGAACTGTGGGAGTCCAAACTCGCCCCGGCCGGCGCCGCCTACCACTCCCTGGCCCGGTTTGGGTTAAATGGATCATTGACAATTGAAAATTAAAAACCGGGAAGCCGGACGGGGTGGTTTGGCGGAGTGCGTTTTGTGGTTTAGTTTACCCCTTTCATCGGACTCCGTAACCCAACGCTTTCCGTAACCTTTCTCTCTTAACCCTTCAACTTCTTTTCTATGGCAGGCAGTATGATAACTTTTCCTTCGAATGGCAGCAGTGCGTCGGGCTACCTGGCCGTGCCGCAATCGGGCAAAGGCCCGGGCGTGGTGGTGCTCCAGGAGTGGTGGGGCCTGGTGGACCACATCAAGGACGTGTGCAACCGGTTCGCCGCCGCGGGCTTTACGGCGCTGGCTCCCGACCTCTACGACGGGCAGGCCACCAAGTCGCCCGACGAAGCGGGCAAGATGATGATGGCCCTCAACATGAGCGAGGCCGAGAAAAAGCTGCGCGGGGCCGTGGAGCACCTCATGCGGCTGGAGAACGTTTCTTCGCCCAAAGCCGGGGTGGTGGGCTTCTGCATGGGCGGCCAACTGGCCCTCTACGCGGCCACCGTGGATCGCAACGTGGCCGCCACGGTGGATTTTTACGGCATTCACCCGCACGTAAAGCCGGACTTCAGCAAACTGTCGGGACCGGTGCTGGGCCTCTTCGCCGAAAATGACAAGTCGGTGCCCCAGGAAGCGATTTTGCAGTTGCAGAAAGACATCCAGGCGGCCGGCAAGACGTGCGACATTTACATTTACCCGAACGTAGACCACGCCTTTTTCAACGATACGCGGCCCACGGTGTACAGCGAAACGGCCGCCAGCGACGCCTGGGACCGGACGTTGCGCTTCTTCCGGGAACACCTGGAGCCGCCGCAGGAGGGCAACCGGCCGGGGTGATGAAGCGGGCAGCCGGCGTGGTTCCGTTGACGGCGCCGCGCCGGCTGCCATTTGTCCTTCCACCCGTTACCCGGCCGATACGCGCACCCAAACGAGCAGCAATGGCACAGGAATACGACAAGATCATCAAGGAAAACCTGGAAAAGATTGTGTTGCCGCTCATCCGGCGGACGACGGGAATAGAACCGGTTGCTGGGGAAACCCTGTACCCGGCGCTGCACTACACCATCGAGCGGGAGGCGGACTTCGTCCAGAAGGTGACCACGAAAGACGGGCAGACGATTGTTTTTCACGTAGAATTCCAGACTACGAATGAAAAGG
>CADCTQ010000123.1 GCA_902805615.1 uncultured Cytophagales bacterium | reverse complement strand
CACGTTCTCTACGTCGTAGGCCACCACGTCCCACAGGTTTTTGTAGTACGCCTCGGCGTTGAGCACGAAGTCGCGCGACCACAACCGGAGGCGGCGCTCGGCCCCGGCAATCAGGTGCAGGGCACTCTGCGCCCGGAGGCCGGCGTTGAGCACACCCGACCGGTCGCGCAGCTCGCGGTAGAAGGGCGGCTGCCGGTACACGCCGGCCGCCAGCTTGAAGAGCACTTCCTTTTCCCACGCCGGCTGGAAGGTGTACTGGAACGACGGGCTGAAAAGCCACTGCCGGTTGAGGGTCCAGTAGCCCACCCGCCCGCCGTAGGTGAACCGGTGGGCGTTGTCGGGCGCAAACGTGTGCTGGGCGTAGGCCGAAAACCGGCCCGTGTTCAGGTCGAGGCCCGTGCGGAGCTGTTCGGGGATGCGGGTGTTGCCGGCCGAGTCAATGAGCAGGAATTCGTTCAGCTCGTCGCGGATGCGTTCGCCGCTCACCTTGGCGCCCCACTCCAGCGAATGGCGGGTGTCCGGCACCCATTCGGAGCGGTTTTCGGCCGACACCACGGCAGCCCCGAGGCGATTGTTCACGTACTGCAACTGGCTGCCCAGTTCCACGGTGCCCGTGCACGTCTGCCCGTTGAGGTCGCAGAGGCGGTAGGTGCCGTCCACGTTGGCGTTTTCGCGTTCGGTGGTCTGCATGGCCGAGGCGATCAGGTGGAGCGTCAGCCGGTCGTTGGGCCGCCGGGTGAACTTGAGCCCGCCCTGGTACATGTCGTATTCGAGGCTCTCCTCACCGCTGAACACGATGGACAGCTGCTGGAGCCGGGTGAGGGTGCCGAAGGTGCTGCGCCGGTTGGCGGGCCGGGTGAAGTAACGGTTGCGGGCCAACGAAAAGAGCACGCCCAGTTCGCTTTTGGGCAGCCCCGCGGACGACTTTTCCTTCGACAGGTCCACGTGCAGGTAACCCTGGGCGTCGGTGAACCGCGGCAGGTACTCGCCTTTTACTTCCAGCGTGTTGAGCAGATACTGGGACCGTTTCTGGCGGACGCCGCCGAGGAAAGCCACCCGGCCGTTCTTGCTGCCGGCCTCCAGGTGCGCCGCCCCGCCCAGCAGGCCCGCCGTCAGCGAACCGCGCAACGCCGCGGGTTGCTTGTAATCAATGTTGAGCACCGACGAAAGCTTGTCGCCGTACTTGGGCTGCCAGCCGCCCGACGAAAACGTGATGGCGCTCACCAGGTCGGGGTTGATGAAGCTCAGGCCCTCCTGCTGGCCCGACCGCACCAGGAACGGCCGGTACACTTCGATGCCGTTCACGTACACGAGGTTTTCGTCGAAGCTGCCGCCCCGCACCGAGTAGGTGGAAGAGAGTTCGTTGTTGCTCACCACGCCGGGCAGGGTGGCCAGGGTTTTGTTGAAATCGCCGAACGGGGAAGGCAGGTTCTGCACCTGTTTGGGATCAATCTTGACGACGCCCGCCTCGCCCCGCCCTTCGAGGCCGCGGCTGGCCTTCACGTCCACGCCCTCCAGCGCAATGATCTGCGACAGTAGCACGACGTCGAGGGCCTGGACTTCGCCGGGCGTTCCCTGCACGGGCACCTGACGGGGCTGGTACCCCAGGGCGGTCACCGCGAGCAGCAGCGGCCGGCCCGCGGGCACTTCGAGGCGAAACCGGCCTTCCTCGTCGGAACTGGTGCCGAGACGGGTCTCCCCCACGGCCAGGCTGGCCCCGGCAATGGCTTTGCCGTCCGTATCCGTCACCCGCCCCTGCACGACGGCGGGCCGCTGGCGTACCGGTGCCGCCGGGTTCTGCGCCCGGAGCGGAATGCCCAAACCGGCCCAGGCCATGCATACCAGGCTCAGCAGCCAGCGCAGGCGCCGCGGCCCGCCGGGCAACCGGAGTGTAGTGGGTTTCAAAATAAAAAAGAGGTATGAGCCCCGCCGGGGCGTACTGTTCCTAGAAGATGCATTCCATTAAACCCGTCTCTCTTCTCACACTTCCCGGGTGCGCACGGCCGTTTTCAGCGATGCAATGACCGCCTCGGGGTCGGGGGCCGAAAACACGAAACTGCCGGCCACCAGCACGTCGGCGCCGGCCGCCAGCAACGCCGCGGCGTTTTCCTGGTTCACCCCGCCGTCAATCTCGATCAGCGCCGGCGAACGGCGCCGCAGGATGAGTTCCTTCAGCCGGGCCACCTTGTCGAAGGTGTTGGGGATGAGCTTCTGCCCGCCGAACCCGGGATTTACCGACATCACGTTCACCAGGTCGGCGTCGGCCACGATCTCCTCCAGGGCGCTTACCGGCGTGTGCGGATTGATGGCGATCCCGGCCCGGCACCCCAGCTTTTTGATCTGCTCCAGGGTGCGGTGCAGGTGAATGCAGGCTTCCACGTGCACGGAAATGATGCTGGCCCCCGCCTTGCGGAACGCTTCCAGGTACTTTTCCGGCTCCACGATCATCAGGTGCACGTCGAGCGGCTTCTGCGCGTGCCGGTGCACGGCCTCGCACACGGGAACGCCCATCGAAATGTTGGGTACGAACTGCCCGTCCATCACGTCGAAGTGAATCCAGTCGGCCTGGCTGCGGTTGAGCATCCCGATGTCCCGTTGCAGGTTGGCAAAGTCGGCCGACAGCACGGAAGGGGCGATGAGTGGGGTCATGGGAAAAGCGTTGGGGCGTAAAGATAAGGAGCAGAACCGAGGTGGGCCCCCGTCCGGCGCGGCAAGTTTTGCGGCCCCGGTCCCGGCCGGGCCGCGCAGGGTAGGATTTCGTGCCTTTCATCCTTAAATTGGGTCCGTCCACTCATTTTTGTTTTTTCTTCCCGATAAACTGACCACCTTTGCGGGCAAATCGAGCAGGCATCAAGCTAAATTACTGAGTATCAAAGCACTTTTACCAATTCGCTTTCCGCATGGCTCACCCAGCCGACACCGACGATGAAGCTTCGCTCCTGGCCCTGCAACGGACGGACGAAAACGCTTTTATGGAGGGTGTGTTCCGGCGGTACTACACGCCGCTGGGCCGCACCGTCAACCGCATGGTCAACGACCCGCAGGCCACCGACGACATTCTCCAGGACGTCTTTCTCAAAATCTGGCACAACCGCCAGAACCTGTCTTTCACCTACTCCATCAAGTCGTACCTCTACCGGGCGGCCATCAACGCGGCCCTCAACTACCTGGAAAAGAGCAAACGCACCGTGGGCCTGGAAGACGGCGAGTTTGCCGAACCCGCCGCCGAAGGGGCCGAAGACGCCCTGCACCTGCGCGAGGTGGAAAGCCGCGTGCAGGCCGCCATTGATACGCTGCCCCCGGCCTGCAAGACGATCTTCGTGCTCAGCCGCTACGAGGAAATGAGCTACAAGGAGATCGCCGAGTCCATGCAGATTTCGGTGAAAACGGTTGAAAACCAGATGGGCAAAGCCCTCCGGCAACTCAAGCAGTACCTGAGCGCCTACGCCAAACACCTGTTCTCGCTCTTTCTCTAAAAAAATTTCTCAAAATTTTTCCGGGCCCCGTAGGGGTAAGCCGCCCGCAGTCTGTCATAGTATCGACATGTCAATCAGAGGCCATGCATGAGCCAACCGAAGGGTACTACTGGGAGCTTCTCGCAAAGTACCTGAACCACCAAATCACGGAGAATGAAAAAACCGAGCTGTTTGCCTGGGTAGAACGGAGTGCGGCCAACAAAGAGCTGTTTTACCGCAGCACCCACCTGTGGCACCTGACGGGTTCGGTGAAAACGGACTTTCAACCCGACGTGGAAGGGGCCTGGCAGAAGTTCAAGGGCAAGGCGCAACTGACGCCGCAACCGCAGCCGGTCCTCGCGAAACCGGCGGCCCGGGCGACTACGGGCCGGGTAATCCCCATGTACTTGTGGCGGGTGGCGGCGGCCGTGCTGGTGCTGGTCGGCGCCGCGTGGCTGGCAACGGCTTACCTGGACCGCGGCCGGGACGTCGCGCCGGTGGTGCTGACGGCGGGCAACGCCAAAAAGGTGTTCCTGCTGCCCGACAGCAGCCGCGTGACGCTCAAGCAGTTCAGCAGCCTGGCCTACGCGCCGGACCTTGAAGGGGCGGAACGCAAGGTGACCTTGCAAGGCGAAGGTTTCTTCGAAGTGAAACGCAACCCGCAGAAGCCCTTCGTGGTGCTCACCGCCAACGCCCGGACGCAGGTGCTGGGCACGTCGTTCACGGTCCGCGAGGACAAGCAGTCGGGCACCACCGAGGTGCAGGTGGTGACCGGCAAGGTGGCCTTTACCGCCGTGGGCAAGGGCCGTACCGGCAAGCGGGTGGTGCTTACGCCGGGCTTCAAGGCCGTGGCCGGCAAAACCGATTCGCTCGTGAAGTCAAAGATCGAAGACCCGAACTTCCGCGCCTGGCAGACCGGGCGGCTCGAATTCGACAACACGCGGCTCGAACAGGTGGTGGCATCGCTGGAGGACTACTTCGGCGTGAACATTAAAGTACAAAACCGAAAACTACTCGACTGCCGGTTCA
>CADCTQ010000122.1 GCA_902805615.1 uncultured Cytophagales bacterium | reverse complement strand
AACACAAGGCATACCTCATTAACAAGTAAGGGGTGTTTTTGAACTTTCGTATTTTCTTACAAGGACCATTTGTTTTATGCTGTACGGACAGATCAGTATTGACCCCGAAGTGATGAGTGGGACGCCGGTTTTCGCCGGTACGAGAGTGCCGGTACAGACACTCTTTGACTACATTGAAGGTGGTGATGACCTGGCAGAATTCCTGGACGACTATCCTTCGGTATCCCGCGAGGCAGCCATTGCAGTGCTCCAGATGGCGAAAGCATCCCTTACTTCCGAAAAACTGCTACATGCAAATTTTGCTGGACGAAAGCCTGCCGCGTAAGCTATGGACGGACATCAAAACACTTATTACTATTGCCCCTGACATTTTAGGCGGCACCCCTGTTTTCGCCGGGACCCGCGTGCCGATTCAATCCCTTTTCGACCATCTGGAAACAAGCGTCCCCCTCGACGAATTCCTGGAGGATTTTCCGAGTGTAACCAAGGGGCAGGCAGTTGCCCTGCTGAAAGAAGCCAGTCAACTGCTTACGGCTAAAAACGTGGCGCAACGCTACGCGGCTGTTGGTTAACAAAAACCTGTGCGAATGGCTAAGAAGTCTTTTTTCATCATTCTGCTCGTTTACATCCTCTTTCCAGGACTATGTTCTTTGTCCGGGCCGAAGGCGGTAAACGAGGCGTACGTCAGCTACCAGGCAGATCCAAAAAAAGACAATCTGAAGCTGTACTGGAGAGATGACCAAAAGCAACCCTTCAAAAGCATTGGTAATTTAAAAAGCTGGCTGGAGGGCAGAGGCCAGCAATTGCTTTTTGCCATGAATGCGGGCATGTACAAGCCGGACAATACACCACAGGGCCTGTTTATCCAGGAACAGAAAGTAGTCGTCCCGCTGGATACTTCATCGGGAGACGGCAACTTTTACCTGAAGCCCAATGGCGTTTTCTACACAACCGTGGACAACAAAACCGCTGTTTGCCGGACGGAAGACTTTAAAAGCAGCAAGCTGATCCGGTATGCCACCCAATCGGGTCCCATGCTGCTGATCGACGGGAACATCCACCCTGCCTTTACGCAAGGTTCCGGAAATGTGCACATCCGGAATGGGGTCGGCATTCTTGCCAACGGCAAAGTGCTGTTTGCCATGTCCAAAAAGGCGGTGAACCTGCACGATTTTGCAAACTACTTCAAGCGTTCAGGCTGTAAAAACGCTTTGTACCTTGATGGGTTCGTCTCCCGGACTTACTTGCCCGAAAAGCAGTGGGTGCAAACGGATGGTAATTTCGGAGTGATGATCGGTGTCACTGTCAGCAAGTAAAGGGAGGCTGCCCAGTCAGACGGTGGGTTACGGGTGGAAAACACCAACAACGGCGTGAAAACTCCCGTATATTGATGAATTGAATGCCGTTGAAAAAGTGACCATGAAAGCATTGAATCTTGCGCTGTTCCTTTTAATTTTTATATCATCCGGCGCGTATTCCCAAAGCAGTTTCACCAGCAACCCGGACAGTGCGGTTTTTCTCACCAAAGACATTGACAACTTCTGGAAGGCTTTCGATGCTTTTGCCCGGGACACCACCACCAACCCCTTCGGCAAAAGCTACCTTGCCGTGGGAAGTAAAGGCGTGCAGGGTTTCACACCCAACCGCATCCAAAGTGCGGAAAACCTGCTGGCAACCGTAAAGCGCAGGAGAGCCGACTATGAAAAGGTCAGGCCCAACACGTTGCGGGTCAGAGAAAAAGAGAAACAGTGCCGGAGTACCTTCTACGCGCTGAAATACTGGTATCCCGAAGCCGTGTTTCCACCCGTCTATTTCGTCGTCGGCGCGTACAACTCGGGCGGCACCCTCAACAAAGACGGGCTTTTCATCGGCGCCGAAATGCAATCCGACGTCAACAACATTCCGTACATGGTCGCGCACGAACTGATCCACTTCCAGCAAAAGAACCTGGCGCAAAACCCTTCCCTGCTTCAGCAAAGCCTGATGGAAGGGAGTGCCGACTTCCTGGGCGAATTGATATCGGGGGGCAACATCAACGGGGCGGCCAATGCGTACGGCAAAGCGCACGAAGAACGGCTGTGCCGCGAGTTCGTGGCCCGGATGGACGGTAAGGATTACAAAGACTGGCTTTACATTGTATCGGGGAAGGATGACCGGCCCACGGATTTAGGCTATTGGATGGGTTATCAGATCACCGCTGCTTACTTCAACAAGGCGGCCGACAAGCGGCAGGCCATCAAGGAGATTCTGGACGTGAAAGATCACAAAGCTTTTCTCAAGCAAAGCGGCTACCTGGAAAAATACTGGCAATGAACCGGGATTTTCGCCCGAACCCGCGTGCCAATTGAATCCCTTTTTGACCATCTGGCAGCAGGCAAGAAGCAGTGCTTTACAATGTACTTAGCTTTCGCACTTTTCACATCCAACGTCTGCCCATGAAAACGCCGCAGGAAACCGTACGGGAAGGATACGACAAACTCGCGGCGGCGTACCGGGAACATTACGCGGCGTCGCACGAGGCGCAGTACGGGGGCTGGCTCGATGACTTTGAACGGGCCGTACCGCCGGGCCGCCGCGTGCTGGAACTGGGTTGCGCCGACGGCATTCCGGTGGCCCGGCGCCTGAACCCAGCCTACGATTACCTGGGCGTGGACATTTCCCCGGTGCAAATTGCGGCGGCCGGACGGAACGTGCCGGGTGCCCCCTTCCGTGTGGCCGACATGACGGCACTGGCTTTCCCGGACGGGCATTTCGGCGGCATCGTGGCGCTGTATTCGCTGATTCACGTGCCCATCGCGCAGCAGGTGCCGCTGATCGGGAAGCTGGCCCGGTGGCTGCAACCGGGCGGCACCCTGCTCGTCACCGTCGGGCACACGGCCTGGACCGGCACGGAAGACGACTGGATCGTGCCCGGCGCCACCATGTACTGGAGCCACGCCGATGCGGCGACGTACCTTACCTGGTTTGCCGAGGCCGGATTTTCGGTGCAGCGGAATACGTTTGTGCCGGAAGGCAACGGCGGCCACACGCTGCTGCGGTTGCGGAAGGAAACGGGGGGATGAAAACAGCGGGGGAAGCATGGACGCTTGCATTTGTATGTCCATCAACTTGTACATTTGCGCAATGACCTTTCCCGAAATCAAATCCCTGCTCACCACGCACTTCGGCGAAGAAATCGTTCTCCGCTCCGAGGAAACCGCCGTGCAGCCGGCCCTGGTGCTGCCGGCCGGCCGCATTGCCGAGGTGTGCGCCTTCCTGCACGAACACGAAGCCACGTACTTCGACTTTCTCTCCTGCCTCACCGCCCTCGACAACGGCCCGGCCAAGGGCACGCTGGAAGTGATCTACCACCTCTACTCCATTCCCTACGAACACCACCTGGTGCTCAAAGTCAGCGTGCCGCGCGATGCGGAGGGCGAGCCGCTGCCCGAAGTGCCCACCGTGAGCGGCGTGTGGCGCACCGCCGACTGGCACGAACGGGAAGCCTACGACCTGGTGGGCATCCGCTTCGCCGGCCACCCCGACCTGCGCCGCATTTTGTGCGCCGCCGACTGGGTGGGACACCCCCTCCGCAAAGATTACCGGCAGCAGGAGACTTACCACGGAATAAAAGTGGCGTATTAACCGTTAGTCACTTAACTTTTCTATTCAACCGTTATGAACAAAATCCTGCTGACGCTGGCCGTCGCGTTCACTGCCTTCACGGCCCGGGCCCAGAATTTCCCCAACCTTACCGCAACGAGCCTGGAAAACAAAACCGTCTCCATTCCCCAGAGCACCCAGGGCAAGTACACCATCGTGGGCCTCGTGTATTCGCAGAAAGCCACCGAAGTGCTGGCGCCGTGGTTCCAGAACGTGTATAACTACTTCATCGCCGACCCCGACTACGACCTGAACGTGTTTTTCGTGCCCATGCTGGGCGGCGTGAAGGAAGCCGCGGCGGGTTCGCTGGAAAAAGAACTCAAGAAAGGCACCCCGCCCGAACTCTACAAGCACGTGCTCATCTACAAGGGCGACGTGGGCAGCTACAAGAGCGCCCTCAAGATGGACCAGAAAGACATTCCCTACATTTTCGTGCTCGACAAACAGGGCAAGATCGTTTACCAGACCTCCGGCGCCTACTCCGACGAGAAGATCGAGAAGATGGACGAACTGGTCGCCGAAGAAGGGGAATAACCGATCTAATTCACCCAATACGCCGCCTGCGGAAGTGTAAAAGCTTTCGCAGGCTTTTTTTATGTTGAAGGGAACGACCCGCGCCGCCCGGCCGCACCGGGTCATGGCCCGGACGGGGAAAAACACGGGGGTGATAATACATGCTTGTCCGTTGAAAATCAGTTACATAAACAGTTGACTTTTACGTGGGCGGCGCCATACATTTGTGCCGGTCCGAACGCCGTCCCGTCGCGGTACGTCACGGCACCCCGGCGCGCACCCTGGCGGGTTTCCCCGCAACCTGCTTCTGCTACCCCTTCCTCACTCAACCA
>CADCTQ010000121.1 GCA_902805615.1 uncultured Cytophagales bacterium | reverse complement strand
TTCCCCGACTTTGGTAATCACGGGCCGGTTTGCCGCAATGCTTTGCCGGAAGTCCAGCTTCAACAAGTCCCCGTTGAGCAGCATGGCAAAGGCCAGGTAGTTGCCATTGTTGTTGGTAACGGCCGCCCGGCCCGGCCCCAGCGGAAAATCGTACCCGCGAGTCAGATCGGTAACGACGGGCCGGTTCCACAACGCCGGCCCGAAATCCAGGTGGTACAAGCCCTTGGCGTAAGAAGTAGCAATGCCGTACCAGTTCTCGCATTCCTTGATGACCGATACGCCCACCAGGCCCGATGACACGCCAGGCATGGGGTTCGTCACGATGACGTCGGCCGCCGTCGGGTTGTTGAGGATGGAGTTCTTGAAATTGATGATCGTCAGGGTATTGTCCCGGTCGTTGGTGACGAGGGCAACGGTTTGGCCGTTGTCCTGCGCAAGGGCGATCCCCCGGGGCAGTCTGACGAAACCGTTCAGGGCCGTCAGCCTTTCGAACGTCGGGAGGTTGGTGAGGCTGTTGCCGAAGGAGAGCCGCACCAGCCCGGGGGAATGCAAGTATTGCGCCAGCAACCCGTACCAGTTGTTTCCCTCCTTCACGATCTTGAGCTGCTCGGGGCCGAACAGCACGTTGCCCGGGTAACCCAGGTCACTGATCTGGGGCGGGTTGCTCAAACTGTTGCCGAAACTCAACCGGTACAGCCGGGCGTTGTCGCGGCTGGTGGCAAAGCCGTACCAGTTGACGCCATCAAAGACGGTCGTGATGTCGGTCAGAATCAACGCCTGCGGAATGGTGGCCAGCGGCTGTAGGGTAGGCGTTTGGCCCATGTCTACGCCGCAAAAATCCCATTCGTAACGGCTCGCGCCGAGGGTCGTGTTGGTAACCGCAAAAGGCTGGTTGATGCAAACCGTGTCGGGCAGCGAAAAAGAAGGCAACGGGCAGGAAAGGATGCGGTTGCCCGCTACACCTATCTTTTTGGTAGTGCTGGCGGTCTGGCCGCACTCGTTTTTTGCCGCCCCCGTGACCGTGAGACTAACGTCATAATCCCCGTCCGCCGGGAAGTTGTGCGCCAGGGAAGCGCCCTTGACGGGTGTGCCATCCCCAAAATCCCATTCCCAATCCACGATCTTGTCTTCGGGTGAGGTGATGGCGGTAAAGACCGGCGGGGAGCCGGCGGCAGTGAAGTCAACGGCAATCCTGGGCTGCACAAAAACCGACCGGGTGATGCTTTTCCCCCCGCCCGGTCCGTAAGCAGTCAGCGTTATGCTCCTTGGCCCTGCGCTCGAATACTGTGCGGCCGGCTGGGCAATGGCAGCCGCCGCGGACGGCAACATGCCGCAGGGGTTTGGAAAATTGAACTTGTGAACTTTGTTGAGGCCGAAACTGATGGCGTAGCCAACCCAGGAGGAGGAAGCTTCGTGTTTGATCAGCGAAAGCCCGACAGTATTGGACATTGCGCCAAAATTACCCAGGTTGGTTACCTGCGGGGCCTGGTTAGTCATGCTTACGCCAAAATTCAAGCGGTGTAATTCGCCCGAGAACCCCTCCGTGAAAGCCATAAAACCGCCGTCGTACGCAAGTTCAACGTTGAACAGATTGGCGTTGGACGGCATCTGTGCCGGCAGGAGACTCACACCGGGCAGGCTAAAGAGCGCAGTACCGAAGCTTAACCGGTAGATCCTGGATGCCGCCCGGTCAACGGTCAAGCCCACCCATTCATTGCAGTCCTGGATGACCGCCGTGCTGATTAGTTCCAGACCTGTCCCGAGAAAAGGGCTGGTTTTTAGTACACTGTCCGTGGTGGGGACAGTAGCAAGGGTGGCGCCGAAATTAATCATTACCAGGGTATTGTCATTGGCATTGGTAACGATGGCTACGTAGTTGCCCTGGTCTTGTCTTACTTTTATCCCCCGGGGCCGGGTCAGCCGCCCCCCGAAGTTCCCCAAATCATTTACCGTAGGAACACTCGTCAGGCTGGTGCCGAAATTGAGGCGGACCAGATTGGAGTTTCCGTACGAGTTGGCCGTAAGTGCCAACCAATTGTTGCCTTCTTTGACAAACTCAAGTGGCTCGGGTTGCTGTACCAGTGCACCCAAGAGCCCCAGATTGGTTACCGATGGTGTATTGTTGGGGTGGTTCCCGAAGTCGAGACGGTAGAAGTGGTTGTTGTTGCGGCTGAAGAAGAACGCGAAATAGTTGGTTCCGTCAAAGACGGTGGTAATATTGGTCGGAACGTTGGCGCCCGGCAACGTTACCAGGTCGGTAAACGTCGGCGTGCCCTCCAGATCGCCACTGCAAAAGTCCCACTCGTACCGGTCGGCACCGGCAGTAGCATTGGTGACGTTGAAGACTCCGTTGATGCAAACCGTATCGGGAGCCGTAAAGGCGGGCTGGGGGCACTGCCCGGAGGCAGATGCCCACACCAACAGCCAGCCGATGAAAAAGAAGAAGGCGCGGCCATGCTTGTGCATGAACTAAAGGGGGAATGTACTCAGGAGTTGACTTCGGCTTGCCCGGCGTACTCCTCATATACCATCCGCAGCCCCTCTTCCAGCGCGATCCGGTGCTGCCACCCCAGGGCGTGCAGTTTCGACACGTCCATCAGTTTGCGGGGGGTGCCGTCCGGTTTGGAGGTATTCCAGGAAATGTAACCTTCGTAGCCCACTGTCGCCTTGACAGATTCCGCAAGTTCGCGGATGGAAAGGTCTTCGCCGGTGCCAATATTGATCAATTCCGGTTGGTTGTAATGAAGCATCAGAAAATAGCACGCATCGGCCAGGTCGTCGGCGTGCAGGAACTCCCGCTTGGGCGTGCCCGAACCCCACACTTCCACGCTGGGGGCGCCGCTCAGCTTGGCCTCGTGGAATTTGCGGATCAGGGCCGGCAGCACGTGCGAGTTATGCAGGTCGTAGTTGTCGTTGGGACCGTACAGGTTGGTGGGCATTACCGAAATAAAGTTACAACCGTACTGGCTCCGGTACGCTTCGCACATCTTGATGCCGGCAATCTTGGCAATGGCGTAGGGTTCGTTGGTCGGCTCCAGCAGCCCGGTGAGCAGGTATTCTTCCTTGAGGGGCTGGGGCGCCAGCTTGGGGTAGATGCACGACGACCCCAGGAAGAGCAGCTTTTTGACCCCGTGCTTGTACGACTGGTGGATCACGTTGTTCTGGATCATCAGGTTGTCGTAGAGGAACTCGCCGCGGTACACGTTGTTGGCGTGGATGCCGCCCACTTTGGCCGCCGCCAGGAAAACGTAGTCGGGCTGCTCTTCGGCGAAGAAGGCCGCCACGGCCTGCTGGTCCCGTAAATCCAGCTCCGACGAGACGCGGAACACGAAATTGGTGAACCCTTCGGCCCGCAGCCGGCGGTGAATGGCCGAGCCAACCATGCCCCGGTGACCGGCAATGTATATTTTAGCGTTTTTTTCCAAGGTAAAAAGGCGTAAATTAGTATGTAATTTAAAAATTTGCTGCCACTAATTTACCAACTCAAAATAAATTAGCCCCGGCTGCGTTCAAAAAAGTACCGGGTTCAAAAGCTTTTTCCCTACCTATCTCTGCTCATTGCATGCATTTACGCTTTTTGCTCATTGGTCTGCTGTTGACTCTTGCCGCCCCCGCCGGCTTTGCCCAGGTGACGGAAGACAGCCTGCGCCGCCAGGAAGACCCTTCCCTGGACCTGCTTTCGGACCTGGATCAGGAAAAGAAGAAAACCACCAAGGAGAAGGAAAAAAAGGAGATCAAGCCGCCCAAAAACGTGTACTTCGGCATCAAGTCGCGCAGGGGCTTCACCAAGGCCGGGGCCGGCGACAAGCAGACGATGCAGCTTTTCTTCTACCTCCCCGAATACAAAGAACCCAACCCCTACGTGCAACACGTCGCCTGGTACAACTCCCGCAAAAAGGAGGTCCAGGTGGGCGGGCAGATTGACAAGGGCACGCACCGCCTCCTGCACGGCCCCTACCAGCGGTTCGTCAGCGGCAAGCTGGTCGAAGAAGGCTTCTACAACATGGGCGTGAGGCACGGCCGCTGGGAAGTGTACGACGCCAACTACATGCTGCTCGACAAGACGCGGTACTACAAGGGCTGGCCCGCCGAAGCCGAAATCACCTACTACGACACCGACCGCAAGAAGATCAAAGAGGTGGTGCCCGTGCAGTACGGCGTGAAGCACGGCGAATACTACCAGTTCTACGAAGGCGGCCAACTGGCCGTGAAGGGGCAGTACGACAGCGGCCAGCCCGTGGGCAAGTGGATGGAATACTACCAGTTCCGCCGCCGCTACAAAAAGGAAACGCAGTACCCCAAAGACCCCTACGACAAAACCACCCAGCCCCACACCCTCCGGGAGTGGGACGACAAAGGCACGCTTACCTTCGACAAGGAGAAGGAAGACAAAAAGGCGGCCCTCAGCCGGTTCTAGAAGGACGGGAGACCGGAAAATTGAACCGCAAAGGGCGCAAAGACCGCAAGGAGAACGCGTATTTCTTTGCGCCCTTTGCGTCTTCTCTTTGCGATCCTTGCGGTTCAGTTCTTTGCGGTCTTTGCGCTCCTCCTTTGCGCCTTTGCGTGAAACATTACCAGAAGGCATCCTCAATGTGTTCGATGTGCCGTTCCCCGGCCACGGAAATGGCAATGACGTCGAACCGGACGTCGTGCAGCCAGTCGGTAGCGTAGATGTACTGCTCGGCGGCCTTGCGCAGCCGGCCGATCTTGCCGCGGCTCACGGCGGCTTCGGGCTCCCCGTGCGAAAGGTTGGTCCGGGTTTTTACCTCCACGAAGATCAGCAGTTTTTCTTTGCGGGCAATGATGTCAATCTCGGCCCGGCCGTAGCGGTAGTTGCGGCACACAATCTCGTACCCCTGCCCCCGCAGGTGTTCGCACGCCCAATCCTCCCCGCGGTTGCCCAGTTTTAAGTGCTCACTCATGTGGTCAGGTGGACGCCGTACGTCCGGAGAAGTTTTACTTTTGCGGTGCGGGAGTGGAGAGAGACCCTCTCTCCCATCCTAACCCTTTCCCTTTGTTTTACCCCTAAACCGCTCCGCAGGTTCCCATGCAAGCCCCCATCGAAGGATTTTCCGGCCGGCTCCGGGAAGGCGCGGCCCGCTGCCGCCGGGTGCCGGAGGTGCCGGCGACCCGGGAAGTCCGCCACGTAGTCATCAGCGCCGACGGCGACGCCCGCACGGCCGCCGAACTGGTCAAAGTCCTCACCGCCGCCGAACTGCCGGTTCCCCTTTCCGTGCTGGGCGATTACCGGCTGCCGGCTTTCGTGAACGAACACACGCTGCTGGTCGCCGCCTCACTTTCCGGTGACGCCGAGGAAGTGCTGGCCGTTGCCGAAGCGGCACTGGAACGCCGCGCCGGGGTGGCCTGCCTGACCGGGGGCGGCAAGCTGGCGCAACTGGCCCGCGAAAAAGGCTTCCCCCTGGCCGGGCTGCCCGCCCCCCTGCCCGAAGCCGGATACGCCGCGGCCGACCTGCTGGCCGGGCTGCTCGCCCTGCTGCGCGGCCATGGCCTGGCCGGCGAGGCTTTCGCGGGACAGTTGGAGAAGGCCGCCCGGCTCATTGACGACCGGCAGGAAGTGATCCGGGAAGGGGCCAGGGACCTCGCCAAAGCCCTGGCGGGGCGGCTGCCCGTGCTGTACGCCGACGAGGCGTTCTACCCGGCCGTGCTGCACTTCCGCCGGCAGCTCAACCGGGTGGCCCGGCAACTGGCCCATACCAACGCGTACCCGTCCCTGAACCACGACGAACTGGCCGCCTGGGAGCACCCCGCCCCCATCATTGACCAGACGGTGCTGGTGCAGGTGCAAACGCCCCTCGACCACCCGCGGGTAAAGCGGCGCATGGACATCTGCCGGCCCTTGTACGCCCCCAAAGCCGACAAGGTGGTGGAGATCGGCGTCCGCTTCGGCGACTCCCTCCTCGAACAGTCGCTGTACGTGATGCACCTGTTCGACTGGGCGGCGTTTTACCTGGCTGGGCTCAACGGCGTGCCGCCCGGTCCGCCCGCCGTACTCGACGCCCTGACCGCGGAACTCGCCCGGAGTTAACGGAGTTTTGAACGTATGAACAAGAAAGTGTATTTCCAGTCGCTCGGAACGCTTGACTACAAAACCGCCTGGGACTACCAGGAGCAGTTGTTCGGGGAAATCGTGGCCCTGAAGGTGCGCAACCGCGCCGCGGCGGAAGGCGACCCGCTGCCCACGCCCAACTACCTGCTCTTCTGCCAGCACCCGCACGTGTACACGCTGGGCAAGAGCGGCAAGCCCGAACACCTGCTGCTCTCCGGCGATGCCCTGGGCCAGGTCGGCGCCGCCTTCTACCCCATTAACCGGGGCGGCGACATTACTTACCACGGACCCGGGCAACTGGTGGGCTACCCCATCCTCGACCTCGACAATTTCTTTACCGACATTCACAAGTACATGCGCCTGCTCGAAGAGGCCGTGATCCTGACGCTGGCCGACTACGGCATCGAAGCCGGCCGCATTGCGGGCCTTACCGGCGTGTGGCTCGACCACCTGCGGCAGGAACGTCCCCGCAAGATCTGCGCATTGGGCGTCAAGAGCAGCCGGTGGGTCACCATGCACGGCTTCGCCCTCAACGTCAACACCGACCTGTCGTACTTCGGCCACATCATTCCCTGCGGCATTGCCGACAAAGCCGTGACTTCGATGGCCGCCGAACTGGGCGGCGAAGTGCCCCTGGCAGGCGTGGAAACGCGGATGCGCGACCACCTGGCGGCGCTGTTCGGGATGGAAATTTCGGAACTTAATGGCGCCCGAATTCCTTCTACCGTTACGCTTAACCCTTCTTTGCCACTCCCGAACCAACTGCACTGACGATGAAAAAAGACATCTCCTTTCCGCCCGTAGAAGGCGTAAAAATAGCCGTTGTGAAAAAACACGACCCTAAAGCGGCCTTCGACTGGATCGTGTACTTGCTCAACGAAAACGAAGTACCCATCAACAACGTGATCGTGGCCTCCCGCGGGTACGGGTTCAAGGGCGAGGAACAGCAGAAAACTTCGGTGCTCCGCCACGTGATCGGCAACGTGCCCGCCCACGACTACGCCGTCATCGAAAGCATTGACCCCGGCGTGTTCCACCTCAACAACGAATACTGGGTGAGTTACTACATTGACGGGCAGATTTACGACAAGAAGTTCATCTTCGTGCCCGACAGCATTACCGAAGACAACCTGAGCCGCATCGAACAGCTCGACGTCGTCGGCGTAATCCACAAGTAAGACGGAAAAAAACTCAACCGCAAAGGGCGCAAAGAAGACGCAAAGACCGCAAGGTGAACGCGTATTTCTTTGCGCCCTTTGCGTCTCTATGGCGATCCTTGCGGTTCAGTTTCTCCTCCTTCTTAATTTACGGCTTGTGCTCCAGCAGGGCCAGGTGACGGGATACGGTCCGTTCGGTGATTTCCTCCAGCGCCGGGGCGTCGGTGGAGAGGTTGAGCAGGTAGCCCGGCATGGCAAACAGGTTGTGGAGGTCGTGCGTCACGCACAGCACGGTCTTCTGCTCCTCGCGCACCCAGGCGGCCATCAGGTCGAATACCTTTTTGCGGTTGTACACGTCGAGCTGCTGGGTGGGTTCGTCGAGCAGGATCACGGCGGTGTCCTGCACCAGCAGTTGGGCCAGCCAGGCCATCTGCTGTTCGCCGCCCGACAGGTGCTGGTAGTCGGCGTCGGCCAGATGGCTCATTTGCAGGGCTTTCATTGCCTGCTCGGCGGCTCCGTAGTCGGCCGGCGCGTAGGGCTGGAAAAAACGCTTGCGGCGGAAGCTGCCCATCACGACCAGTTCGCGCACCGACAGGGAGAAGTTGACGTGGTTTTTCTGGGGCAGGAAGGAGAGCAGGCCGGCCGCCGCGGGGTTTTGCCCCGACCGGAGGCGCTGCCCGCCGATGCGGACCTCGCCGCCGCAGGGGATTTGCCCCGTAAGGGCTTTGAGCAGGGTGCTTTTGCCGCTGCCGTTGTGCCCGATCACGGCCACGAACGCGGGGCGGGGGACTATAAAAGATAAGTTGCGGATCAGGGCCTGGTGGCCGTAACCCGCAACTAAATTGTTCACCTGAAGGGGTACCAAAGCGGTTTTTTCTGTTGCCCGTAACCGAATCCCGGGGGGTGGTTGCCCGGGTAAAACGAGAGGGGAAGTCGCTTAATACTCGTCTTCGTTGAAGAAGAAATCGTCCTTGGTCGGGTAATCCGGCCAGATTTCCTCAATGCTTTCGTAAGGTTGACCGTCGTCCTCCAGTTCCTGCAAATTTTCCACTACTTCCAACGGAGCACCTGAACGGATAGAATAATCAATCAGTTCTTCTTTGGTAGCCGGCCAGGGCGCATCTTCCAAATAAGAAGCCAATTCTAGTGTCCAGTACATAGGTTTGTTTCCTTTAAATGATGGATGGTCGCAATATAACGTAAAAAACCTGATGAATCGTAAACTCTTTGCAAATACGGAAAGATAGTTAGCTACCGGAATTGATTATATCCCTCTTACGGGAAAACGAAAAAAAGTTGCGCCCGGCGGGCCGATATTTTTCGTTCGGCTGGCATAAACCTATTTGCGCAGCGCCGCCAGTTCGGCCTTGAAACCGTCGAGCAGCAGTTGTTTGACGCCGACCTTCCGCTTCTGCACCTCCAGTTTGAAGAGGGCCGCCTTGTCAATGGTCTGGCTGTTGTTCATCATGCCGCCCATGCCGCCGCCGTTCTCCTGGTTTTCGAGTTCCTCCTTTTCGCGCCGGATCAGGTCGCTCATCGTGCGGATTTTGAGCGACAGCTGCTCTTCGCGCGACTTTTTGTCGAAGAAGAAGTTTTTGCGCCGCACCACCCGCATCAGGTAGTTCATCTCGAAGATCTTGTCGCAGGCCAGGCGGAAGCGGTCGTTGAGCTGCTGGTCCTGCTGGCGGGGCGGCACCTTGATGTTTTTCCAGTCCATGAGCAGTTGTTTGCCGCGTTCGGCGGCCTGCTCGATGTTGGCCGATTGCAGCAGGTCCTCGGCCTCCTGCATGAGTTTGCGCTGGGCGGTCACCTTGGGGTCTTCCCGCTTCACGTACGTTCTTTCGGGCAGGTTCTTGGCGGCGCGGTAGCGGCCGTAGAAATGGTCATAGGCCTTTTTGAACTCCTCCTTGATTTCCAGCGTGAGGCGCTTGGGCACTTTGCCCACCTTTTTCCATTCCTCCTGCATCTTCTTGAGTTCGTAGGCCGTGCCGTCGTAGTTCTCCGAATCCTTAAGGGCCTGGGCCCGTTCGTTGAGGCTCTTGAGCTTGTCCACCCGCTGGTGGATGATGCGGTTCTTGTGTTCGAAGAACGCCTTGCGCCGCTCGAAAAAGCCGTCAATGATGGCGTTGAATCTGGCTTCCAGGTCGTCCTGGTGTTCGCGGTCCACGGCCCCCGTGCGAATCCACTTGGATTTGAGTTCCTTGAACACTTCGGCCGTTTCCTTCCACTCGGTGCTTTCCTTGAGGGCTTCGGCCTCCGCGAGCAGGGCCTGCTTGATTTCCAGGTTGCGCACCCGGTTGTGGGCAATGTTGTGGCGGAGGTCTTCTTCCAGTACGTCGAGCCGCCCGAACAGGGCCACGTAGTCGCCCAGGCCGTCGAACTCGGCCAGGTACTGCCGCAGGTGGATGAGCTTCATCAGGTAAGACCCCTTGTTCTGGGCCGTTTCTACCAGCGTGTACAACTCATCTACCTTCAGGCGGGCCGTTTCGAAACGGTCCCGGAAATATTTTACGCTTGCCTCCGGGCTCACCTTTACTTCGCCGATCTGACGGTCGGGGTACTCAAAATAGCCTTTCAAATAAACCTTTCCATCGCTGATGTAGCCGAATTCATCCGACCATTGTGTTTCTTTCATGGGGTTATTGTAATTATATGGTTGTACTGGTTCAGAAGTAATACTTCAGGCAGTATAGGTGCACGGACATAAAGCGCTCCGCCGGGTGTTTGTTTCGGGTACCCGAAAATACCCAATTCACTCTAATAAAACAGGATATTTCCTGTCTGCCACTTAATTACGCTATTATAAAACGAATCTTAATTTCTACAATACCAATAAAGGAGTATTTTTTAGTGACCCTCACAAATGATGCCGCGCCACTCCCGCCTCTATGACCGGATTGTAAAAAGGTAAACGCCAACTTCCATTAATAATGATTTTTTTTACAAAAATTAGAATGAATTTCGAAAAGTAAAGCTATACTGCTTAAATTATTCCAATATTCAGTCAATTTATTTTCAACCACGAGCCTATGAGTAACGAAACCATTATCTTTTCGATGGCGGGCGTCAGCAAAATTTACCCGCCCCAGAAGCAGGTCCTCAAGAACATATACCTCTCTTTCTTCTACGGCGCCAAGATCGGCGTGCTGGGCCTCAACGGCTCAGGCAAATCCACGCTGCTGCGCATCATTGCGGGCATCGAGAAAAACTACCAGGGTGAAGTCGTGTTCTCGCCGGGCTATTCGGTGGGCTACCTCGAACAGGAGCCGCAGCTCGACCCCGGCAAGACGGTGCGCGAAGTGGTGGAGGAAGGCGTGCAGGAGGTGGTGAGCCTGCTCAAGGAATTCGAAGAGATCAACGAGAAGTTCGGCGACCCCGACGCCGATTTCGACAAGCTGCTGGCCCGCCAGTCGCAGGTGCAGGAACGACTCGACCAGCTCAATGCCTGGGAACTCGACAACCGCCTCGAAAAAGCCATGGACGCCCTGCGCACGCCGCCCCAGGACGCCAAAATCGGCAACCTGTCGGGCGGGGAAAAACGCCGCGTGGCCCTGTGCCGCCTGCTGCTGCGCGAACCCGACGTGCTGCTGCTCGACGAACCGACCAACCACCTCGACGCCGAATCGGTGCTCTGGCTCGAACAACACCTCAAGCAATACAAAGGCACCGTGATCGCCGTCACGCACGACCGGTACTTCCTCGACAACGTGGCCGGCTGGATTCTGGAACTCGACCGCGGCGAGGGCATTCCCTGGAAGGGCAACTACTCGTCGTGGCTCGAACAGAAGCAGAACCGCCTCGCCAAGGAAGAAAAAGGCGAATCCAAAAGGCAGAAAACGCTCCAACGCGAACTCGAATGGGTGCGCATGGCCCCCAAGGCCCGCCAGGCCAAGTCGAAAGCCCGCCTGGGCGCCTACGAGAAGCTGCTCGGCGAAGAAGGCCGCCAGCGGGAAGAACGGCTCGAACTTTTCATTCCGCCCGGACCCCGCCTCGGCGGCCGGGTGATCGAAGCCAAAGAAGTAGCCAAGGCGTTCGGCGACAAGCTCCTGTTCGAACACCTCAACTTCGCCCTGCCGCAGGGCGGCATCGTGGGCATCATCGGCCCCAACGGCGCCGGCAAAACCACGCTCTTCAACCTCATTACCAGGCAGGCCAACCCCGACAAGGGCAATTTCGAGGTGGGCGATACCGTGCAGATCGCCTACGTGGACCAGGAACACACCCGCCTCGACCCCAGCAAGACGGTGTTCGAGACCATCACGGGCGGCACCGAGCAGATGCTGCTGGGCGGCAAGCAGGTCAACTCCCGGGCCTACGTGAGTAAGTTCAACTTCACCGGCAACGACCAGGAGAAGAAGGTGGGCAACCTCTCGGGCGGGGAACGCAACCGCGTGCACCTGGCCATGACGCTCAAGCAGGGCGCCAACCTGCTGCTGCTCGACGAACCGACCAACGACCTGGACGTGAACACGCTCCGGGCCCTGGAAGAAGCCCTCGAAAACTTCGCCGGCTGCGCCGTGGTCATCTCCCACGACCGCTGGTTCCTCGACCGGGTGGCCACGCACATCCTGGCCTTCGAGGGCGAATCGCAGGTGTACTTCTTCGAGGGCAACTTCAGCGAATACGAGGAAAACAAGAAGAAGCGCCTGGGCGACATCGAACCCAAACGCATCCGCTACAAGAAGCTGGTGTAACAGTCGTACGCAGAGACGCGATTCATCGCGTCTCCTCCACCGGTTTACCACCGGGTTCAAAACACCCCATCACAAAGCACCGACGCAAAGGGCGCGCAGCGGAATTCGTTTCCCTGGCGCCCTTTGCGTCTTTTTTGCCCCCGCCACGGTTCAATTTTTCCCCCAAGCCCCACCCAACGAACTACGTCCCCAAGCGGGCCTTTCCGCATCCACCGCCCTTCAACGCATCCCCGCCCACATCCCGATCCAATCCTGGTCATCCTTCAATCCGGCGAATCCTGGTCCGTCTGCCGCCTCCCCTTTCCGGGGATGCTTTTATTTTTTTGTGAATGGAGTTACATTTAACTTTCGGACAGTTACTAAACATTAACCAGAGGCTGATGAAAGCTGGCAAAAGCTACTCGGACACGGAATTGATCGAAGCAATCAGCCGGCGCGAGTCGTTGGAGCGGCCGGTGCGGCATTTGTACACGCTGCACTTCGACAACCTGACGCACTTTATCAAAAAGAACAAGGGCAGCCAGCAGGACGCCGAAGACTTGTTCCAGGAGCTGATCCTCGTGTTCATTGACCTCGTGCAGACGGGGAAGTTCCGGGGCCAGTCGAGCATTAAAACGTTCCTGTACGCCATTGCCCGCAACCTGTGGCTCAATGAGTTGAAAAAGCGGGAACGGGTCTTTCTGCGCGACACCGAGTTCTACAAGATCAGTCCGCAGGAGGAAGAAGCCATCCAGGCCGGCCTGGTGAAAAACGAGTCCAAAAAGCAGGTGCTCAACGTGCTGGAAGGGCTCGGCGAAGCGTGCCGGAAAATCCTGGTGCATTATTACTACGACGACCTGTCCATGAAGGAGATCTTCGAGCGAATGGACTACGAGAGCGAACAGGTGGTGCGCAACAAGAAATACAAGTGCATGAAGCAGCTTACGCAAATGCTCGAAAATAACAGTACGGTTAAAAATTCACTCAAAGACTTCTTGGTTCATGGAATCTGACGCCACTTTAACCCAATCCGAATACATAGACCGCTACCTGAAGGGCGAACTCTCGGCCGCCGAACAAGCCGCCTTCCGGCAGCGCGTGCAGCAGGACCAGGCCTTTGCCGCCGAGGTCGCCGCCCAGCAGTCGGTGCGTTCCCTCACCCGCCACTACGGCTACCGCCAGGACCTGGCCGCCATCCACCGCGGGGCCATGGCCGAACGGCGGTCCCAGTCGGGCTTCCACGCGTGGCGCAGCCCCCTGCGCATTGCGGCGGCCATCACCCTGCTGTTCGTCTTTGCCGCCGTGCTTCGCCTCGCCACGCTGTCCACCGGCGGCCTGGTGGAACAGGGCTACGAACCCTACGCCGCCGACGTGACCCGCGGCGAAACCTACGTGCCCCAGGACGCCTCCCAGCAACTCGTGCGCGAGTACGCCAACGGCAACTACGACGCCGTGGTGGGCCTCTTCGGGCAGAACCCGCGCCGCTCCCCGCAGGAGGTCCTCCTGGCCGGCAACGCCTACCTGGCCCTCTCCCAGCCCGCCCAGGCCATTCCGCTGCTGCAACGGGCCAAAGCCGAAAGTGAAGGGTCGGGCAACCGCACCGCCGCCCAGGACGCCGAGTACTACCTGGCGTGGGCCTACGTGCAGAACGAACAACTCCCGGAGGCCGAACGCCTGTTTGCGGCCATCCGCCGGAACCCCGACCACAAATACCACCCCGACGTGGACGGGTCCCTGTACTGGAACCTCAAGCTGCTGCGCCTCAAGCACAGCCTGTAACCCGCGCCGCTGCGGCCCCGGCGGACCTTTGCGCGAACCTGCGTAACATTGCCGGGCGGGCCGAAGTACCGGCCTGCATTATCCCCCGGCGCCGTGCACCACTGGAGCAGAAAAGATTTTGGTTCGACCTTTCGCTGGGGCGTCTCCACGGCGGCCTACCAGACCGAAGGCTGCCACGACGCCGACGGCAAGGGCCTTTCCATATGGGACGTGTTCACCCGGAAACGAGGCGCCATCTACCAGGGCCAGCACGCGGACGTGGCCTGCCAGTTCTACCAGCGCTACGCCGACGACCTGCAACTGATGCACGGGCTGGGCATCCCCAACTTCCGGTTTTCCCTCGCCTGGTCGCGCATCTTCCCCCAGGGCCGCGGGGCCATCAACGCCAAGGGCCTCGACTTCTACCACCAACTGGTTGACACCTGCCTGGCGCTGGGCATCGAACCCTGGCTCACCCTCTACCACTGGGACCTGCCGTACGCCCTCGAACAAAAGGGCGGCTGGACGAACCGCGACGTAGTGGGCTGGCTGGGCGACTACGCCGAAACCTGCGCCCGGGCCTTCGGCGACCGGGTGAAGCACTGGATGGTGCTCAACGAGCCGCTGGTGTTCACCGGGGCGGGCCACTTCCTGGGCATCCACGCCCCCGGCCGGCGCTGGCTCAAGAACTTCCTGCCCGCCGCCCACCACGCGGCGCTGGCGCAGGCCGAAGGCGGCCGCCGCCTCCGGTTCCACCTGCCCGACGCCCACATCGGCACTACCTTTTCGGCCTCCTACGTGGAACCGCAGTTCGATAACGACCGGGACCGCGGGGCCGCCCGGCGCGCCGACGCCCTGTTCAACCGCCTCTTCCTGGAGCCGGCCCTTGGCCTGGGCTACCCGACGACCACCCTCCCCTTCCTCAACCGGCTGGAGAAGTACCACCAACCCGGCGACGACAAACTGCTCCCGTTCGATTTCGACTTCATCGGCTTGCAGGTGTACACCCGCGAGGTGGTCAAGCATTCGTGGTTCATGCCGTACGTGGGGGCCACGCTGGTAAAAGCGGCCGCGCGGAAAGTGCCCCACACGCTGATGGGCTGGGAAGTGTACCCCGAGTCCATCTACCGGATGCTCAAGCAGTACGCGGCCTACCCGCAGATCAAACAAATCCTGGTGACCGAAAACGGCGCGGCCTTCGAAGACACCGTGCGGGGCGGCCGGGTGGCCGACGACCGGCGCGTGGCGTACCTGCGCGACCACGTGGGCCAGGTGCTGCGGGCCAGGCAGGAAGGCGTGCCGGTGGAGGGGTATTTCACCTGGACGTTCACCGACAACTTCGAGTGGGCGGAGGGCTACCGGCCCCGCTTCGGCCTGGTGCACGTGGACTTCGAAACCCAGCAGCGCACCGTGAAGGACTCGGGCCGGTGGTACCAGGCGTTCCTGGCCGGGCAGGCGCAGGAATCTGTCCCCAAACCTACTACAACCTAAACGGGGGTTTCCGCGTACATACAGCCAGAAAGCGTTTTACACCAAACAATTAACGGCTATGAAACCTCAAGTATTCTTCAATATAATTATGATCCTGCTCGTGACCGTGAGCTTGAGCAGCTGCGCCGTGGTCGGCGACATCTTCGAAGCCGGCATGTGGATCGGCGTGATCGGCGTGGTGCTGGTCGTGGCCCTCGTGTTCTGGATCTTCGGCAAGCTGTTCAGGTAACGATACACTTCGTATATTTTGAAAGGGGCCTTGCTGCCCCTTTTTTCGTTTAAGCAGCGTCCTGAACGTTTATAAAACCACCATTGCGCGGATAACTGGGGTCTTTACCTTAGTCCACGGTTTGAACCGTGTGTGAATGGCGTTGGTGAGGCGAAACAGCACGGGCTGGCGCGGTATAGCGTGCTGGCGCGAAGCTGTGCTTCGTGCCGACTATTACTTCCGCCTCTGGCGGAACGGAGGTCAAACAATATTGCGCTCAAAGTCAGCTCACTGGCACATGAAAGCGGCAATAGATTGAAAACCGCAGGGTTCACAGTCACGATACGAATGCCGCAAGGAACCAACCCTCGTTCCGCCAGAGGCGGAAGAATAGTCGGCACGAAGCAGAGCTTCGCGCCAGCACGCTATACCGCGCCAGCCCGTGCTGCTTCGCCTCACCAACGCCAATCACACACGGTTGAAACCGTGGGCTGGGGGTCTCCTGACCAACGTATTTGTGAAGGGTACTGCTACCTACCGCAGCAAAAAGCCGCCAGTGGGACACTGACGGCAGGCGGGAAAGTTAAATGCGCAATTTTTACAATACTTTGAACTCGATGCGCCGGTTGAGTTCCCGGTTTTTGTCGGAGGTGTTGGGCACGGCAAACTGGGTTTCCCCGTAGCCGGCGAAAGTCAGCCGCCGGGCCTCGATGCCGGCCTTCAGCAGGTAGTCGTACACGCTCTTGGCGCGTTTCTTGGAAAGCTCCAGGTTGGCGTCGTCCTTGCCCACGTCGTCGGTGTGGCCCGAAATCTCCAGTTTCAAATTCCGGTTCTGGCCGAGCAGTTCGATGAGCTTGTCGAGTTCCACCTTTGACTTGTTTTCCAGCGCCCACTCCCCGGTGGCGAAAAACAGGTTCTTGAGCACGTCTTTCGAGCCGGCCTCCAGGGGCTGGAGGTAAATGTCCATCACCACCGGCTCGTGCTGCCCGCCGTCGTAGTTGAAGTAGAGGCTCTTGAACAGGTACCCCTCCTTGTTGACGTACAGCCCGTACTCGGTGCCCTCGGTGAGCACGGCCAGGTAGTCGCCCGAGAGCCGGTCGGAACTGACCATTGCTTCCCGCTGGCCCGACTTCACGTTGTAAATCTCGATCTTGCTGCCCAGCGGCTTCTTGGTCTTGGCGTCGAATACGCGGCCCTTCAGGTAATCACTGCTTTCGGCGACGGCGATCTGCTCGGGCACGTCGAACTCGTAGAGTTGGCTGTTGAAGAGCCGTCCGTCCTTTTCCTCGTGGGCGTAGTAGCCCTTTTTGCCGTCGGCCGTCACGAACAGCGACACCTGGTCGTTGTGGTTGTTGAGCGGGTAGCCCAGGTTCTTGGGGAAGGTCCACTGCCCGTTGCGGTATTCGGTGGAAAACAGGTCGAAGCCGCCCATGCCCACGTGGCCTTCCGAGGAGAAATACAAGGTGCGGCTGTTGGCATGAATGAACGGCGAGAGGTCATCGCCGGCCGTGTTGATGCCCGCGCCCAGGTTTTCGGGCACGCCCCAGTAGCCGTCTTCGCCCAGTTGGCTCTTCCAGATGTCGCGGCGGCCGTAGCTGCCCCGGCGGTCCGACACGAAAAACAGCGTGCGGCCGTCGGCGGTGAGGGCCGGCTGCGATTCCCAGGCCGCCGAGTTGACCTTGTTGCCCAGGTTGACCGGCTCGGTCCACTCGTCGCCCACCTTGTAGGAGACAAACAGGTCGCACTTGCCGAAGTTCTGGCGGCCTTCGCAGGAGGTGAACACCAGCGTGCGGCCGTCGGCCGAAACCGAGCAGGTACCTTCATTGGCCGCGGTGTTGATGCGGTCGGAAAGGGGCACCGGCTCACTCCAGTCTTCGGCCTTTTTGGTGCTCACGTACAGGTTCTCGTCGCTTTTCAGGTCAGCGGTGGCGCGGGCCGTGAATATGAGCGTCTGCTGGTCGGCGGTGAGGGCCGGGAAGTATTGCAGCGCAAACCGGTTTACGGTGGGGCTCATGGGCACGGCCTTGAAGGGCAGCGGCTCGGCTTTGGCCTTCAGGGCAAATTCGCAGTTGGCGATCATTCGCTGCGCGTACTGCACCTGGGCAGCTTTCACGGGCTTGAGGGCCAGGAACTGCTCAAAGTACGTGCGGGCTTTCTCGTAATCCCCTTCGGCCAGGTGCGACTGCCCCAGAATGCCGTAGGCGGCCATGAAGGGCGGGTGGCCCGGCTTGAGTTCCACGCTTTTCTGGTAGTGTTGCCGGACTTTCTGCCGGTGCTCGGGGGAGCGTTCCACCTGGCCGATGAGTTCGTACACGTTGGCAAGCCGGAAGTGGGCTTCGGCGTACTGGGGCTCTTTGTCAATGGCCTTGAGGAGCACGGCGGCGGCCTGGTCAAACTTGCGGGAAGTGATGAGGCTGCCCGCCTGGTCGTAGAACTGCCGGGCCTTTTCGGAAATGGCGGGGTCCTGCTGCTGGGCAAGGGTAGTCACCGCCGTCCCGAAGGCAAAGACAGCGGCCAGGAGTATCGTTTTTACTTTTGGAAGGTTCATGGTACACAGGTAAGTATTTTCCCGGGGCAAACGTGCAAAACACAAATTTAGGGAGTATACTCTCTATCCTTATAAGGCGCAAAACGGCCCGTCCGTTCCCCGAAACCCCTAAATATTCCCCCGTTTCTCCCGCCGGAACCCGCACCGGTCCCGTCCGCCACGCCCCCAGCCTCTTCCCCTGCCGGCGGCCCAATGCGCGGAATGACCGGCTTGCCGCGCGGGGGTTGCCATCTTGTACACGCCCCTGCCGGCTTTTTCTATATTTTTTCAATAAAAAAGTGCACCACGGGTAAAAAAAATTATAAATCTTCCTTGTAAGAATCTAAAGAAGAAGTGCTAATTTTGAGAATCCGTATAATGCAATTCCATGTTGGTAAAGTTAAATTAGTCGCTGCATTGCACTGTAAGCCTCATTATCCGGGCAAATGTTGTCATCGCGTAACAACCGGGCCGGCCGTAACCATACTTACCTGAGCAGTAAGTAGTTTTTCGAATCACCGGCGTCTTCCCGTGTTTTTCCTTTGGCAAGTCCGGCCGCCGCAGCGCGGCACCGGGACCCCGGTGACCGGCCGGCCGGTCCTCCCGAAAGGCGCGTGGTTGTCATTCAAATCCTTTTTCGTGTAATAAACCGTGTTTTCCCCGCTTTTTTCCATTCATTTATCCTCAACCTCACCCTGTAATGAGAAAAGACTACTTACTCGTGGCTGGCTTGCTCGTGCTGCCCACGCTCTTCTCGCCGGGCCGTTCGCTGTACGCCCAGACCCTCGCGTCGGGCCCGGCGGACCCTTCCGGTACGGCCCGCATTGAAACGCCCGCCGCCGTTGCCGACATCCCGGTGAGCGGCCGGGTCACCGACGACAACGGCGGGGGCATCCCCGGCGTGAGCGTACTGGTGAAAGGCACCACCAACGGCACCACCACCGACGTGGACGGCCGCTACAAGCTGACGGCCCCCGACAACGCCACGCTGGTGTTCAGCTTCATCGGCTACATCACCCAGGAGGCGGCCATCGGCAACCGGAGCACGGTCAACGTCTCCCTGGCGACCGACGTGAAGGCGCTGAGCGAAGTGGTGGTGGTCGGCTACGGCACCCAGAAAAAAGAGACGCTCACCGGCTCGATCACCTCCGTGAAAGGCTCCGAGATCGTGCAGGCGCCGGTAACCAAC